>NZ_JBHYPZ010000007.1:0-213973 GCF_042746485.1 Streptomyces sp. NPDC058751
TCAAACCCCCACCCCGCATACCGATTTTTTGGTGTGTCTGGGGGGCTGGTTTTTTTTTATAAGACCCCGCGAACCCAAACACCCGATCCCCCGGCGCCGGGGGCCGGGCGGGGGTGCGGCCGCCCCCGGACGGCCTCACCCCGGCCAGACGATCGCCTGTGTCTCGCTGTACGCGTGCAGGGCGTAGGAGCCCACGTCGCGGCCGACGCCGCTCTTCTTGAAGCCGCCGAAGGGGGCCTCCATGTTGCGGCCGACCGTGTTCACGCCGACACCGCCCGCCCGCAGCCGGCCCGCGACGCGGAAGGCGCGGGCCACGTCCCCGGACCAGACGTAGTCGATCAGGCCGTAGTCGGAGTCGTCGGCGAGGGCGATCGCCTCTTCCTCGTCGTCGAAGGGCAGGACGACGACGACCGGGCCGAAGATCTCCTCCCTCACGACCCTCATCTCCGGTGTGCAGTCGGTGAGGAGGGTGGGCGCGACGTAGAAGCCGCTGGGCAGGGAGGGGCGTTCGCCGCCCGCCACCACCCGCGCGCCCTCCTTGCGGCCGAGTTCGACGTAGGACTCGACGCGGTCGCGGTGGGCCGCCGAGATGACCGGGCCGACCACCGTGCCCCGTTCCCGCGGATCGCCCACCTTCAAGTGGCCCGCGTAGTCGGCCAGTTGCCGGACCAGGAGGTCGTGGACGCCCCGCTGGACCAGCACCCTCGTCGGCGCCGTGCAGATCTGTCCGCTGTAGAAGGAGAAGGTCGTGCCGATGCCGGACACCGCCGAGGCCAGGTCCGCGTCGTCGAAGACGATCGCCGCGCCCTTGCCGCCCAGCTCCATGAGCTGGCGTTTCATGCCGCGCCCGCACACCTCGGCGATCCGCTGCCCGACCGCGGTGGAGCCGGTGAAACTGACCATGTCGACGTCCGGGGAGTCGACCGCGGCCTCGCCGGACTCCGCCGTCGAACCGCCGACCACGTTCACCACGCCCGGCGGGCAACCGGCCGCCTCCAGCGCCTCTGCCATCCGGTACACGGACAGCGGGTCCTGCGGGGCCGGCTTCACCACCACGGTGTTGCCCATCGCCAGTGCGGGGGCGATCTTGCCCGCCGGGTTGGCCCAGGGGTTGTTGTACGAGGTGATGCAGGTGACCACGCCGACGGGCCGGCGCACGGCCAGCGCGCCCATCACGGCGGCCGGGCCGAACGGTCCCGCCTCGTTGACCTGCGGCGGCAGCGGGCTCTCGACCGGTTCGGGCCGCGCGTAGCGCCGGAAGCGGGCCGCCCCGACCCCGACCTGCATCCCGCGCGCCGTCCCGGTGGTGGCGCCGCTCTCCGCCTGGGCGAGATCGGCGTACGCCACGAAGTTGCGCCGGATGGCGTCCGCCGCCCGCGCGAGGAGGGCGGCCCGCTCCTCGGCGGGTGTGCGCGACCAGGGCCCGAACGCCTCGCGGGCCGCCGCGGCGGCCGCGTGCACCTGGGCCCGCGACGCCTCGGGGGCGAGTCCGACCGCCTTCTCGGTCGCCGGGTCGGTCACCTCGTAGAAGCCGTGGTCGGGCGTCACCCACTCCCCGCCGATGAACAGCCGCTGCCCGGTGCTCCCCCGCGCCGTCACCGGGTGCTCACCGTCCGGGTGTCGCGGCCCGACCGCAGCACCCTGCCCGGCACCGCGCCGGTCACCACGTCGTCGCGTATCGCCTCGACCCCGTTGACCCACACGGCCCGCACCCCGATCGCCCGGGAGTCGAGACGCGGACTGTCGCCCGGCAGGTCGTGCACCAGGGTGGCCTTGCCTGCGTCGATCCGCTCCGGGTCGAAGAGCACCAGGTCCCCGTGGAACCCCGCCTCGACGCGCCCTCGGCCGCGCAGCCCGAACAGCCGCGCCGGATCGTCCGTGAGCATCTTCACCGCCTGTTCCAGGGAGGCGAGCCCGCGGCCGCGCAGACAGTCGCCGAGGAACCGTGTGGTGTACGGGGCCCCGCACATGCGGTCCAGGTGGGCGCCCGCGTCGGAGCCGCCGAGCAGGACGTCCTCGTACCGCCAGGTCTCGGCGCGCAGGGCCCAGGAGTCCGGGTCGTTGTCGGTGGGCATGGGCCACAGGACCGTGCGCAGTCCGTCGGCCGCGCAGATCTCCACCAGGCAGGCGAACGGCTCCTGGCCGCGTTCGGCGGCGATGTCCCGCACCACGCGCCCGGTCAGGCCCTCGTTCGCGTCGCTGTAGGTGTCGCCGATGACGTACCGGCCGAAGTCGGCGAGGCGCCGGAAGACGCCCGCCTCCTTGCTCTGCGCGCGCCCGAGCATCTCGGCGCGGACCCCGGGGTCGCGGAGTTTCGCGATGCGCTCGGGGACGGGCAGTGCGAGGACCGGGCCCCAGCCGGGGATCAGGTTCAGGGCGCAGAAGGTGCCGAGCGACATGTTCATCGGGGTGAGGATCGGCATGGTGAGCGCGACGACGCGGCCGCCTGCCTTGCGGGCGCGTTCGCTCGCCTCCAGCTGGCGCGGGACGCGCTCGGGGACGGCGGAGTCGATCGTCAGGACGTTCCAGTTGAGCGGGCGGCCCGCGGCCGCGCTCATCTCCACGAACAGGTCGATCTCGTCGTCGCTGAACCGGTCGAGGCAGCCGGCCGTGATCGCCTCGATCTGGGTTCCCTCGTGCTCCCCCACGGCCCGGGCCAGGGCGAGGAGTTCGGCGGGCAGGGCGTGCCGGGAGGCGACCGGGCGGCCGTCGCCGTCGGAGTGGGTGGAGGACTGGGTGGTGGAGAAGCCCCAGGCCCCGGCGTCCATCGCCTCGTGGAACAGCCGCAGCATGGCGTCGAGTTGTTCCCCGGTCGGCTGTCCGCCCACCGCGTCGGGCCCCATCACGTACCGGCGCAGCGCGCAATGGCCCACCATGAAGCCCGCGTTGACGGCGATCCGGCCTTCCAGGGCGTCGAGGTACTCCCCGAAGGTGTGCCAGTTCCAGGGCGCGCCCTCCTCCAGGGCGACCAGGGACATGCCCTCGACCTTGGACATCATGCGGCGCGTGTAGTCGGCGTCCTCGGGTCGGCCGGGGTTCAGCGGGGCGAGGGTGAAGCCGCAGTTGCCGCCCGCGACCGTGGTGACGCCGTGGTTGAGGGAGGGGGTCGCGTACGGGTCCCAGAAGAGCTGGGCGTCGTAGTGGGTGTGCGGGTCGACGAAGCCGGGGGCGAGGACGAGTCCGTGGGCGTCCTCGCTGGTCCGGGCCGGTTCGGTGACCGTGCCGATCACGGCGATCCGGCCTTCCCGCAGGCCCACGTCCGCGGTGCGGGCGGGCGCTCCCGTGCCGTCCACGACGGTCGCGCCCCTGATCAGATGGTCGAGCATCGCGGAAGTACCCCCTAGGCGGCTTGGCGGAACCGGGTCGTGCGGTGCACCGGGTCGGTGTCGATCTTCGGGACGACGTGCTCGCCGATGAGCCGGATCGTCTGGAGGGTCTCCTCCTTGGGGACGCCGACGGGGAGCCCGAAGCTGAGCTGGTCGGCGCCCGCCTGCTCCCAGCGCTTGCACTGGGTGAGCACCTCGTCCGGGTCGCCGCAGATCAGCAGCTCCTCCTCGATGAGGAGCTCGACGAACTCCGCGTTGTACTCGGGGAGGGTCTCGGGCCAGACGGGGAAGCCCTCGGGGCGCGGGAAGGTGTCGTGGTAGCGGAAGACGAGGGAGGGCAGGTAGTGCAGTCCGCCGCCGACCGCGATGCGGATCGCCTCGTCGTGGGTGGGCGCGCAGATGGCGGTGGTGGTCACCATCACGTTGTCGTTGACGAAGTCGCCGACGGGCTCGGCGTCCACGACGGCGGTCTTGTACTGCTCCAGGACCCATTCCATGTCGGCGACCTTCTGCACGCTGAAGCCGAGCACGCCGAGGCCCTTGCGGGCGGCCATGGCGTACGAGGGCGGCGATCCGGCGGCGTACCACATCGCGGGGTGCGACTTCCCGTACGGCTTGGGCAGGATCTTGCGCGGCGGAAGCGACCAGTGCTTGCCCTGGAAGCCGACGTACTCGTCCTGGAGCCACATCTTCGGGAACTCCGCGATGGTCTCTTCCCAGATCTCCTTGGTGTGGTTCATGTCGGTGATGCCGGGGAGGAAGCCGAGGATCTCGTGCGAACCGGCGCCGCGTCCGGAGCCGAACTCGAAGCGGTTGCCGGTGAGGTGGTCGAGCATGGCGACCTTCTCGGCGACCTTGACCGGGTGGTTGACCTGGGCGAGCGGGTTGAAGATGCCGGAGCCGAGGTGGATGCGGTCGGTGGCGTGCGCGAGGTAGCCGAGGTAGACGTCGTTGGCCGACAGGTGCGAGTACTCCTCCAGGAAGTGGTGCTCGGAGGCCCAGGCGTACTTGAAGCCGGACTTGTCCGCCTGGATGACGTACTCGGTCTCCTCCATCAGCGCCTTGTGCTCCGCGAGCGGGTCGGTCTCGGCGCGCTTGCCCACGTATCCCTGTACAAAGAGCCCGAATTCCAAGGCGGTTCACCGTCCCCATCCAGTTATCTGACATACCGTCAGATTCATTGAGCCGACTGTTCCACCGCGCGCACGCACCGTCAATAGCTGACGCTGCGTCAGAGAACGCTCACGCCCGCGAGCCAGCCGCCGTCGATCACGAAGGGCTGCCCGGTGATGTACGAGGAGTCCTCGCCGGTCAGGAACAGGGCGAGCCTCGCCACGTCCTCGGGGCGGCCGATCCGGCCGAGCGGCACGAGCTTGCCGTAGAACGCGTCGAGCGCCTGCGAGGCCTCCTCGCCGCCGGTGCCGCCGGAGAGCTGCGCCGGGTTGCTCATGGCCGTGTCGACGGCGCCCGGGCAGACGGCGTTGACCCGGATCCCCTTGTCCGCGAGTTCGAGCGCCGCGACGCGGGTGAGGCCGACGATGGCGTGCTTGGTCGCCGCGTACGCGCCCACGTACGCCATCCCCGTGAGCCCGGTGAAGGACGCCGTGTTCACGATCGTGCCGCCGCCCGCCCCGGCGATCTCGGGCGCGAGGGTCTTGATCCCGAGGAACACCCCGACCTGGTTGACCTGCACGATCTGCAGGAACTCGGCCAGCGGGGTGTCGACGAGCGCGTTGAAGCGCAGGATGCCGGCGTTGTTGACCAGCCCGTCGATCCGCCCGTACGCGGCCTTCGCGGAGGCGACCGCCGCCGTCCAGTCGGCCTCCAGGCTCACGTCCAGGTGGACGTAGTGCGCGCCGATCTCCTCGGCGAGCTCCCGCCCCTGGTCGTCGAGGACGTCCGCGACGACCACGCGCGCGCCCTCCGCCGCGAAGAGCCGCGCCTCCTGTTCGCCCTGCCCGCGCGCCGCGCCGGTGATCAGGACGACCCGCCCGTCCAGCTTGCCCATGCCGTGACTCCCTAGCCGAGGTGGGGTGCGACGTCCGCGCCGAACGCCGCCATCTGGTCCGTGAGTTCGGCGCGGCTCCGGCTGCGGAACCGCACCTGGATCTGGTGCACGCCCATCGCCGCGTACTCCCGCAGCGAGGCGGCCAGCACCTCGGGCGGTCCGCTCAGCGTCCGCCGCCCGACCTCCCAGCCGGGCTCGCCGACGTACAGCGGCTCGGCGATGGCGCCGATCGTCAGCGGCTCCTCGACGCCCGCCTCGGCACGCAGGGCCGTGAGCCGGGCGATCTGGCCCGGCAGCCGGTCGCGCGGATCACCCTGCGGCAGCCAGCCGTCGCCGCGCAGCGCGGCCCGGCGCACGGCGGCGGGCGAGGAGCCGCCCACCCACACGGGGACCCGTTCCTGGGCGGGCCTGGGCCGCTGGCCGAGCCCTTCGAAGTCGTAGGTCTTGCCGTGGTGGACGGGGAACTCGTCCGGCCCGAGCGCGGCGCGCAGGGCGTCGATCGTCTCGTCGAGGACGGCCCCCCGGCGCTCGAAGTCGGCCCCGACCGCCTCGAACTCCTCCCGTACGTGCCCGGCGCCGACCCCGAGGACCAGCCGCCCGCCCGAGAGGTGGTCGAGGGTCGCGTACTGCTTGGCCGTGACGAGCGGGTGCCGGAGCCCGACGACCGCGACGTGGCTGAGCAGCCGGACGCGCTCGGTCGCGGCCGCGAGGAAGGCGAGCGTGGCGACGGGGTCGTACCAGACGGTGCTCATGGCGTCCGCGAGCCGGCGCGGGATCGCGACGTGGTCGCAGCTCGCGATGTAGGCGAATCCGGAGCGGTCGGCGACGCGGGCGATCTCGACGAGGTCGTCGACGCCGGCGGCGGCCTCCCAGGGTTCCGCGTAGATGGTGCTCTGCGACTGGACCGGGAGCTGCATCCCGTACTCCAGCCGCCCTTCGGGCAGTGTTCGCATGACCCGCACCTCTTATCTGACGGTCCGTCATTTACCGGGCTGCGCCACCATGCTCATCGCTGACGCATCGTCAGGCAAGAGGCGGGCGGGTACCGGCCGCGCGGCCCTCCGGAGCGCCGGGCGCGCACGGGCGGGCGGGGGCGGGCGGGCCCTCAGCCCGCCCAGAGGCCGTCCTCCGTCAGCCCCAGCAGGCCGATCGCGTTCCCCCGTACGATCCGCTCGACGACGTCCGGGGCCAGGTGCCCCATCTGGGCCTCGCCGACCTCCTTCGACTTCGGCCAGGTGGAGTCGGAGTGCGGGTAGTCGGTCTCGTAGAGGACGTTGCCGACGCCGATCGCGTCGAGGTTCCGCAGCCCGAAGGCGTCGTCGAAGAAGCAGCCGTACACGTGGTCGGCGAAGAGCTCGGACGGCGGCCGGTGGACCTTGTCGGCCACCCCGCCCCAGGCCCGGTTCTCCTCCCAGACCACGTCGGCGCGCTCCAGGATGTACGGGATCCAGCCGATCTGGCCCTCGGCGTACATCACCCTCAGGTTCGGGAAGCGCTCGAACTTGCCGCTCATCAGCCAGTCGACCATCGAGAAGCAGCAGTTGGCGAAGGTGATCGTGGAGCCGACCGCGGGCGGCGCGTCGGCCGAGGTCGACGGCATCCGGCTGCTGGAGCCGATGTGCATGGCGATGACGGTGCCGGTCTCGTCGCAGGCGGCGAGGAAGGGGTCCCAGTCGTCGGTGTGCACGGACGGGAGCCCGAGGTGCGGCGGGATCTCGGAGAAGGCCACCGCGCGCACGCCACGGGCGGCGTTGCGCCGCACCTCGTCCGCCGCGAGCCGGGCGTCCCACAGCGGTACGAGCGTCAGCGGTATCAGCCGCCCCCGGGCGTCGGACCCGCACCACTCCTCCACCATCCAGTCGTTGTAGGCCCGCACGCACAGGAGGCCCAGCTCGCGGTCGGCGGCCTCGGTGAACGTCTGCCCGCAGAACCGGGGGAAGGTGGGGAAGCAGAGGGCGGACTGGACGTGGTTGACGTCCATGTCGGCCAGCCGCCGCGGCACGTCGTACGAGCCGGGGCGCATCTGGTCGTACGTGATGACCTCCAGCCGGATCTCGTCGCGGTCGTAGCCCACGGCCGTGTCGAGACGGGTGAGGGGCCGGTGCAGGTCCTCGTAGACCCACCAGTCCCCGACGGGGCCCTCGTCGCCCGGAGCGCCCATCACGGGTGCGAACTTCCCGCCCAGGAAGGTCATCTCCTTCAGCGGGGCGCGGACGATGCGGGGTCCCGTGTCCTGGTACTTCGCGGGCAGCCGGTCCCGCCAGACGTCGGGCGGCTCGACCGTGTGGTCGTCCACCGAGATGATCCTCGGGAAGGCGGCAGGGGCGTCCGCCGAGGGGCTCTGCGCGGTTTCCGTGGTCTCCATACCGGCCACGGTAGCGCTGATCTGACGGTGCGTCAGCTATGTGGCGGCGCCCCCTTCGCCGCCCGCCGCGGGCCCCCCGGACGCCCGGCGGGGGACGCGGCGGACGGCTGCGGGCGGATGAACGGCCGGGGAAGTGTGAGGAGGCCGTGCGGGGACCGTGTGATCACCGTGCGGCGCCCCGTGATCGCTGTCCCGGCACGGCTGACGCATCCGCCATGAACAAGGCAAACTGGCCTCGTTGCACTGACAGTTCGGCAGGGGGACAGCGATGGACGGTGTGCCGCGCGTACCGAAGCAGGAACGTCCGGGCCCCGAGGAGCCCGCGGCGTTGCGCTTCAGCGTGCTCGGCCCGGTGCGCGCCTGGCTCGGGGACGATCCGCTGCCGGCCGGGTCCCCGCAGCAACGCGCCCTGCTGGCCGCGCTGCTGCTCCGTGACGGCCGCACGGCCACGGCCGCCGAACTCATCGACGCCCTGTGGGGCGACGAGCCCCCCTCCCAGGCGCTGGCCGCCCTGCGCACGTACGCCTCACGGCTGCGCAAGACGCTCGGCGCCGAGGTGCTGGTGAGCGAGTCCGGCGGTTACGCCATCCGCTCCCTGTCCGAGGGCGCGCTCGACCACGTGAACGCCCAGGAACTCGCCGCCGACGCCGAGAAGGCGCGCGCGGCGGGCGACCTGTCCCGCGCCCGCGACCTGCTCAGGGACGCCCTCGCCCTGTGGGACGGCGAACCGCTCGCGAGCATCCCCGGCCCCCACGCGGAGACCCAGCGGGCCCGCCTGGAGGAGTGGCGCCTGCAACTCCTCGAATCCTGCCTCGACATGGACCTGGAACAGGGCTTCCACGCGGAGGCGGTCTCCGAACTCACCGCGCTCACCGCCGCGCACCCGCTGCGCGAACGCCTGCGGGAACTGCTGATGCTGGCGCTGTACCGCTCCGGCCGCCAGGCGGAGGCCCTGGCCGTGTACGCGGACACCCGGCGGCTGCTCGCCGACGAGCTGGGGGTGGACCCGCGGGCGGGGCTGAAGGAACTCCAGCAGCGCATACTCCGGGCGGACCCGGGTCTCGCGGAGCCCTCCGCCCCGAAGGCGGAGCCCGTCGTCGCCGTCGTCCGCCCCGCCCAGCTCCCGGCGACCGTCACCGACTTCACCGGCCGGGCGTCCTTCGTGCAGGAACTGAGCGACGTCCTCGCCGCCGCGTCCTCCGAGGAGGGCAGCGTCATGGCCGTCTCGGCGCTCGCGGGCATCGGCGGCGTCGGCAAGACCACGCTCGCGGTGCACGTGGCGCACCAGGCCCGCGGCTCCTTCCCCGACGGGCAGCTCTACGTCGACCTCCAGGGCGCCGGATCACGGGCGGCGGAGCCGGAGACGGTCCTCGGCGCCTTCCTGCGGGCCCTCGGAACGGCGGACTCCGCCATCCCGGACTCGCTGGAGGAACGCTCGGCGCTCTACCGCTCCGTCCTCGACGGCCGCCGCGTCCTGGTCCTGCTGGACAACGCCCGCGACGCCGCCCAGGTACGGCCGCTGCTGCCCGGCACCGCGGGCTGCGCCGCCCTGGTGACCTCGCGCATCCGGATGGTGGACCTGGCCGGCGCCCACCTGGTGGACCTCGACGTGATGTCCCCCGAGGAGGCGCTGCGGCTCTTCACCAGGATCGTGGGCGAGGAACGGGTCGCCTCCGAGCGGGAGGCCGCCCTCGACGTGGTCGCGGCCTGCGGCTTCCTGCCGCTGGCCATCCGCATCGCCGCGTCCCGGCTCGCGGCCCGCCGCACCTGGACGGTGTCGGTGCTCGCGGCCAAGCTCGGCGACGAACGGCGCCGGCTGGACGAGCTCCAGGCCGGCGACCTGGCCGTCAAGGCGACCTTCGAGCTCGGCTACGGCCAGCTGGAGCCGGCCCAGGCGCGCGCCTTCCGCCTGCTGGGCCTCGCCGACGGCCCGGACATCTCGCTCGCGGCCGCGGCGGCGGTGCTCGGCCTCCCGGCCGAGGACACCGAGGACCTCCTGGAGTCCCTCGTCGACACCTCCCTGCTGGAGTCGGCGGCCCCCGGCCGCTACCGGTACCACGACCTCGTACGCCTCTACGCGCGTGCGTGCGCCGAACGCGACGAACAGCCGCCGAGCGAGCGGGCGGCGGCCATGTCGCGGCTGCTGGACTTCTACCTGGCCACGGCGGCGGGGGTGTACGCGATCGAACGCCCGGGGGACCGCCTGGTGGACCACCTGGAGCCGACGGCGTACCCGGGGCTGGTGTTCGGGGACCGGCACCGGGCGCAGGACTGGCTGTACTCGGAGGCGATCTCCCTGCTGGCGTGTGTCCGGCAGTCCACCAGGGACGGCTTCCTCCGCCGCTCCGTCGACGCGCTGTGGGCCTCCGTGGACCTGGCGGAGTCCGGCACGAACTCCAAGGCGTACGAGGTGGTCGCCTCCGCGCTGCGGGAGGCCGCCCGGGAGGCCGCCGACGCCCACGCCGAGGCGCGGGCGCTGGTCACCGTGGCCTACGTCCACTACTACACCGGACGCTTCGACCCCGCCCGCGAGGCCGCCGCGCAGGCCCTCGAACTGGCCGCCGAGACGGACCACCTGACGAGCTGCTGGGCCTCCAACACCCTCGGTGTGATCGCCCTCCTGCAGAACCAGTACGAGGACGGCGAGGCGCATCTCACCCGGGCGATCGAGAGCTTCCGGGCCTGCCACGACCGGGCCGGCGAGGCCAGCGCCCTGTGCAACCTCTCGCGCATCCACCTCGCCACCGGACGCACCGGCGGCGCCGTGTCGCTGGCCCAGCAGGGCACCGACATGTACGACGACATGGGCCACGCCCTGAAGGGCGCCAACGGCCGTTACGCGCTGGGCCTCGCCCTCACCCAGAGCGGCCGGCTGTCGGAGGCGACCGCCCGTCTCACCGAGGCGCTCGCGGTGTTCCGCAACAGCCGCCAGCGGCTGTGGGAGGGCATGTCCCTGTTCCGCCTCGCGGAGGCCGATCTCGCCGCCCAGCGCCCGGCCGCCGCGGCGACGAACGCCGAGACGGCCCTGACGGTGCTGCGCGGCATCGGCGGCGAGTGGCGCAGGGGCAACGTCCTCGTCGTGCTCGGACAGGCGCTGAACGCGATCGGCCACTCCGGCCGGGCCCAGGTCTGCTGGCGCGAGTCCCTGGACATCTTCCAGACGCTGGGGGCCCCGGAGGCCGCCACGGTCAGGGCACTCCTCAACCCGATGGCCGTCGCCTGAGTGCTGTCCCGGTGCCTCATCGGCGTTCGCGCGTCCGCGCGTTCATCGTTCGTTTATCGCCGCACGGCAGTCTCTGTGTTGTCGATCCGTCGCGTCGGGGGGCAGGCGGGACGACCTGAGGCCGTAGCACTAAGGTGATCGGCCCCGAGTGCCCGTCCGGCGGCCCACGGGGGAGCTGCCGGACGGGCCGCTCCAAACAACGCACCAAGACTGTCAGGGGGACAGCCACCATGAGCGACACCAACAGCACCGACAACATCCACGCCACGGGCGAGCCGACGGGCGGGGACTCCACGGACAACATCCACGCCACGAGCGAGCCGCTCACCGGCAAGAACCCGATCACCAAGGACGACGGCACCGGCGACGCCTCGACGGACAACATCCACGCGACGGGCGAGCCGGTCTAAGTCCCGCCTGGGGGGGAACGGACTCACATCACACGGGGATCGACCGCGGCGGCGCGGAGGGGGAGCCGCCGCGGTCGCCGTGTGTCCGGGGCCGGGACGCCGCCTGTCCGGGCCCGGGACCCTGGGGATCACCGCCCCCGCAGCTCCCCCTTCACCACCTTCCCGCTCGCGTTGCGGGGCAGCTCGCCGACGAAGGCGACCGTGCGGGGCACCTTGTAGTTGGCCATCTCCCGGCGGGACCAGGTGATCAGGTCGTCGGCCGTGAGCGCGGAGTGCGGGCGGCGGACCACGTAGGCCCTGCCGACCTCGCCGAGGCGGCCGTCCGGGACGCCGACGACCGCCACGTCGGCGACCTCGGGGTGCAGGCCGAGCACCTGCTCTATCTCGGCGGGGTAGGCGTTGAAGCCGCCGACGACGAACATGTCCTTGATCCGGTCGGTGATGCGGAGGTTGCCCTCGGCGTCGAGGACGCCCACGTCGCCCGTGCGCAGCCAGCCGTCCGCCGTCAGCACCTCGGCGGTGGCCGCCGCGTCCTCGAAGTAGCCGCTCATCACGTTGAAGCCGCGGACCAGGACCTCGCCGGGGGTTCCGGGGGCCACCGGGGCTCCCGAGGCGTCCGCCACCCGTACCTCGGTGTCCGGGATCGCCCGGCCCGAGGTCGAGGCGATCACCTCCGGCCGGTCCCCCCTGCGGCACATGGTGACGATGCCGCTCGCCTCGGAGAGCCCGTACGCCGTCAGGACCGTGTCCACACCGAGTTCGGTGCGCAGGCGCTCGACCAGACGCAGCGGGACCACGGCGGCGCCGGTCACCACCAGCCGCAGCGCGGAGAGGTCGTACGCGTCGCGGGCGGGGTGGTCGAGGAGCGACTGGTGGAGGGTGGGCGGGCCGGGGAGGACGGATATGCGCTCCGCGGCCACGTTCGCGAGCACCGCGTCCACGTCGAACACCGGCTGCGGCACCATCGTCGCCCCGCGCATCAGGCAGGCGATGATCCCGGCCTTGTAGCCGAAGGTGTGGAAGAAGGGGTTCACGATCAGATAGCGGTCGCCCTCGCGCAGGCCGGCGAGGTCGCTCCAGATCGCGTAGCCGCGCAGGGTCTGGGCGTGCGTGATCAGGGCGCCCTTCGGCCGGCCCGTGGTGCCCGAGGTGAAGACGATGTCCGAGGGGGAGGCGCCGGACACCGAGGCCCCGCGACGGCGCACCTCGTCCCGGCCCACCCCCTCCCCGTCCGCCAGGAAGTCCTTCCACGTGCGGAAGTCGGCGGGGGCGTCGTCCGCGAGGACCACCACCCGTTCCAGGTGCGGGAGGCCGGGGAGCGGTCCGGCGGCCGGCCCGGGGTCCGCTTCCCCGGGCTCCCCCGCCGCCCGGCGCAGCGCGGCCACGTACGACGTGCCGAGGAACGTTCCCGTCACGAAGAGCAGCTTCGCCCGGCTCCTGGCCAGGACGTACGCCGCCTCGGCGCCCTTGAAGCGGGTGTTGACGGGGACCAGGACCGCCCCCGCGGACACCGCGCCGAGGGCGGAGACGATCCAGTCGAGGGTGTTCGGGGCCCAGATCGCCACGCGGTCGCCCGTGCGGACGCCGCTCGCCATGCAGGCGGCCGCGGCGCGCTCCACCCGGGCGCCCAACTCCGCGTAGGAGACGCGTGTCCGGCCCTCGACGACCGCCTCGCGGTCCGCGAAGCGGGCCGCCGCCGACCGTACGAGACCCGGGACGCCGCCCCATTCCAGGTCACCGCGCATCGTGCACCTCCCGCCGGAGCACCACTAGCTGACTGTCTGTCAGATTAGCTGTAACCTGACGGACTGTCAGCAGCCGGGACCGTGTGCGGAGGTCACCCATGCCAGGGCTCAAGGACGCCACAGCCGTCGTCGGGATCGGCCAGACCTCCTTCGCGAAACGGCTCCCGGAGTCCGAGAAGGCGCTGGCCTGCCGCGCGGTCCTCGCCGCCCTCGACGACGCCGGCATCGCGCCCGCCGAGGTCGACGCCCTCGCCTCCTACACCATGGAGGAGACCGACGAGGTCGAGGTCGCCAAGGCCGTCGGGCTCGGCGACCTCACCTTCTTCAGCAAGGTCGGTTACGGCGGCGGCGGTTCCTGCGCCACCGTCGCGCACCTCGCCGCCGCCGTCGCCGCCGGACAGGCGACGGTGGGCGTGGCCTGGCGCTCGCGCAAACGGGGCAGCGGGCCGCGCCCCTGGCGGAACACGGCCGTCCAACTCCCCACCCCGGCCCAGTGGACCCGGCCCTTCGGACTGCTGCGGCCCGCCGACGAGATCGGGATGCTCGCGCGCCGGTACATGCACGAGTACGGGGCGACCCGCGACCACCTCTTCAACGTGGCGCTGGCCTGCCGCAACCGCGCCAACCAGAACCCGGCCGCGATGATGTACGAACGCCCGCTGACCCGCGAGATGTACATGACCGCCCGCTGGATCAGCGAGCCGCTCTGCCTCTTCGACAACTGCCTGGAGACGGACGGCGCGCTCGCCTGCGTGATCGTCTCCGCGGAGCGGGCCCGCGACTGCCGGCAGCGTCCCGTCTACGTCCACTCCGCGGCGCAGGGCCTGCCCGCCCAGCACCACGGGATGGTCAACTACTGGAACGACGACCCGCTCACCGGGCCCGCCTGGACCGCCGCCCGGCACCTGTGGAAGCACGCCGACCTCACCCCCGAGGACGTGGACGTGGCGCAGATCTACGACGCGTTCACGCCCCTGATACCCCTCTCGCTGGAGGGGTACGGCTTCTGCGGGCGCGGGGAGGGCGCGGCCTTCACGGAGGGCGGGGCGCTGGAGATCGGCGGACGGCTGCCCCTCAACACCGGGGGCGGCGGGCTCAGCGAGGCCTACGTGCACGGCTTCAACCTCATCAACGAGGGCGTGAAGCAGCTGCGGGGCACGAGCACGGCACAGGTGCCGGGGGCGGCGACCTGTCTGGTCACGGCGGGGGAAGGGGTCCCGACCTCCGCACTCCTGCTGAGGAACTGAGGAGCCTCGATGGCTGACACGACCGAAGCGGCCGGCACGACCACGGGGGCCGACGGGACGGACCGGGACGGGGAGCCGCTGCTCTCCCCCGTCCCCGACGACGACGGGGCGCCCTTCTGGCGGTACGCGGCCCTGGGCGAACTCCGTGTCCAGGCATGCGCGGACTGCGGCGAACTCCGCTTCCCGCCGCGCCCCTGCTGCCCGCACTGCCACTCCTTCGCGGACGAGTGGCGAAGGATGAGCGGACGGGGCCGGATCTGGTCGTACGTCCTCCCGCATCCGCCGCTCCTTCCCGCCTACGCGGCGCTGGCCCCGTACAACGCGATCGTGGTGGAGCTGGACGAGGCGCCGCGGATACGGCTGGCGGGGAACCTGGTGAGCGGGCCGGACGAGCCCATCGACTCCGTTCCGGCGGGGCGGATCCGGATCGGGGCCCGGGTGCAGGCGGTGTTCACCGAGGTGAACGGCGTGACCGTGCCGCGCTGGGTCCTGGAGCGGGCGTGAGCGGGGCGGGGGAAACGACGGGCGGCGGGCTCGTGGTGAGCGTCGACGAGGACACCGGGGTCGCCGTCCTCACGCTCGACCGGCAGGACCGGCTCAACGCGATCGACCTCCGGACGGCCGCCGAACTGGCCGCCGCCTGGCGCGCGTTCCGGTACGACGACACCGTACGGGCGCTCGTCGTCACCGGCGCGGGACGGCGGGCCTTCTGCACCGGCATCGACCGCGGCGCCGAGGTGCCGCAGCCCGGCTCCCCGTACATGGTGGACGATCCGCTCGCCTCGGTCGGCCCGAAGGCCAACGGCCTGTGGAAGCCGGTGATCGCCGCCGTGAACGGGATCGCCTGCGGCGGCGCCTTCTACCTGCTGGGCGAGTCGGAGTTCGTCGTCGCCGACGAGGACGCGACCTTCTTCGACCCGCACACGACGTACGGGATGGTCAGCGCGTACGAGTCCGTCTACCTCGCGCAGCGGATGCCGTTCGGGGAGGTGGCGCGCCTCGCGCTGATGGGGACCGCCGAGCGGGTCTCCGCGCGGCGGGCGTACGAGGTGGGGCTGGTGTCCGAACTCACCGCGCCGGGCGAGGCGTTGGCGGCGGCCGTCGCGTGCGCGGCCGTCATCGCGTCCTACCCGCCCGAGGCCGTCCAGGGGACCGTGCGGGCGCTGTGGTCGGCACAGGAGGCGACCCGTACGGCGGCCCTGGCGCACGCTCCGCAGCTCGTCTCCCTGGGGAACCTGCCGGGCGAGCGGCAGGCGGAGCTGTTCTCGGCCCGCAGGCCGGGGTTCCGGCTGCGCTGAGGTCCCGCGGACGGCGACCGGTCGAACGCCGCTCCCGCCGGATTGGAGGAACCCTCGAAAGGAGCCGGAGCGGGACACCCGGTCCTCGCTCCCTGTGGCGGTCCGGTCACACCGGGCGTAGCCTCGGCAGCCGGAGCGGCTTCCGCAGGCCGTCCGCGTGTACGACGGCCGCCGTCCGGAGACCCTTCCGTGCCCGGTACGGCGGCCGTCACAGAGGTCCGGACCCGGCGTCGCGGCAGGCGCCGTCCGCCCGTCGCGACGCCGTGGCGCCTCACGTGGTGCGAGCGGTCCCGGTGCCCTTCTCCGCGTCCAGCGCGTACACGCAGCGGTCCTTGCTGCACGCGTACACGACGCCGTCCTTGACCACCGGTGCCCCGGTGATCTCGCCGCCGGTGGCCAGCTTCCAGCGCAGGCGCCCGTCGTCGGCCTTCAGGGTGTACAGGAGGTGGTCCGTGGAGCCGAAGTGGATACGGCCCTCGGCCACCACCGGAGCGCCCACCAGGTCGCCCCCGGCCTGGAAGCGCCACTTCGGGGTGCCGGTGACGGCGTCCAGCGTGTACAGGCCCTTGCCGCTGCCCACGTGGACGTGTCCGCCGGCCACCAGGACCGGCTCGGTGGAGGCGCGGGACTCGGTGGCGATGCGCCAGCGGTCGCGGCCGTCGGTCGCGTCGAGGGCGTACACCGTGCCGAGGTAGTCGGCGAGGTAGACGCCGCCGCCCGTCACCGCGGGGCCCGGGGCGAAGGTGGGCGGGGACAGGAAGACGGCCGGGGCCTCGAAGTGCCAGCGGACGTGACCGCCGGCCACGTCGATGGCGAGGACCCGGGTGCCCGCGCAGATGTAGACGTAGCCGTCGGACGCGTGGGTCATCCGGACCGGTACGCCGCCGCAGGAGGCCGCGTCACCGATCGGGTACGACCAGCGCTCCTCGCCCGTGCGGGCCTCCAGGGCGCGCAGCCGCGCGTCCTTCCACACGTACACCGTGCCGTCGTGGACCACCGGACCGGCCTCCGGGGACTCGAAGTCCGTCTGGGCGCCGGTGATCTCCCACAGCTTCTGGCCGTTGGCGGCCTCCCAGGCCTGGACGCCGCCCCCGCGCGTGCCGGTGACGACCGTTCCGCGGTCGGCCTGGAGGGAGTAGACCCAGGCCTCCGTGGACAGGCGCCAGAGGTCCGCGCCCTCCCTGGCCTCCAGCGCGTACAGCGTCGGCCCGTCGGACGCGTGGATGCGGCCGTCCGCCACCGCCATCGACCACGCCACGTCACGGGTCTTGAAACGGCGCCGGCCGGTCGACACGTCCAGGGCGTGCACCTCGAAGGAGGTGACGTAGACGAGGTCGTCGGCGACCGAGGGGGTGCCCCACACGTCGTTCGACATGCGGAAGCGCCAGGGGCGCCAGCCCGCCGGCGACTCGGGGGCCGCGGGCACGGGCACCGGCGCCGCGTCGGCGCCGTTCACGCCGATGCGCGGCCTGGACCAGGACGCCGCGAGCCCGGCCTCCGGCGGCGGCGCCTTCACGGCCGCCGCACGGGCGTCGAGGACCCTCGGGCCGGGACCGATGGGCACCTTGCCGCCCGCGAGGCGCACGGGGCCGGTGTCGGGCACCCCGGCGGCCGCCGGGGCGTGCGACGGGGGCGGAGGCACCGCGGGGCGCCCGCCGCCGCTGCGTCCGCCTCCGCCGGTCGTCTGCATGACCGGGGGACGGCCGCCGCGGCGCGTCTCGATCAGGGTCACCGCGCGCTCGGGCAGCCACGCCGAGGCCGTACCGCTGTCGTCGGAGCCGGAGCCGAAGAGGTGGGGCGCGAGCTGGGCCTGGAGGTCGGCGGGGTTGGGACGGCCCGCGGCCTCCATCTGCATGCAGGACTCGATGAGCGGGCGCAGCTCGTCGGGCAGCCCTTCGAGGTCCGGACCCTCGCGCAGCAGCATGAAGACGGTCTCGACGGGGTTGGCGCCATGGAAGGGGGCGTGCCCGGTGGCCGCGAAGACGAGCATCGAGCCGAGCGAGAACACGTCGCTCGCGCCGGTGACGCTGCGCGAGTCCTTCGCCTGCTCGGGCGACATGTAGGCGGGGGTGCCGACGGCGACGTTGGTCATGGTCAGACGGGTGTTCGAGACGCCGGACGCGATGCCGAAGTCGATCACGCGCGGGCCGTCCTCGACCACGAGCACGTTCGACGGCTTCAGGTCGCGGTGGACGAGCCCGGCACCGTGGATCGACTGCAACGCCTCCGCGACGCCCGCCGCCAGCCAGCGCACGGCCTGGGCCGGGAGCGGCCCGCACTCGTTCACTATCTCCTCGAGCGAGGGCGCGGGCACGTAGGCGGTGGCCAGCCACGGCACGGCGGCACGGGCGTCCGCGTCGACCACGGCCGCCGTGTAGAAGCCCGACACGGCACGGGCCGCCTCGACCTCGCGCGAGAAGCGGACCCGGAACAACTGGTCCTCGGCGAGCTCGGTCCTGACCGTCTTGATCGCCACGCGCCGGCCCGAGGCCGAACGCGCGAGATAGACCAGCCCCATGCCGCCGGCACCCAGCCGTCCCAGCACCTCGAACGGCCCGATCCGGCGCGGATCGTGCTGCGTCAGCTGATCCACCACTTGCCTGCCACCTCCCCGTACGGGTCGCGTCATCCACGTATGAACGCGGCCCAGTGCAGCGTCTCACCACCGCACCGCCATGGCGGCACGCACCCCGATTCTTCCTGGCCGAGCCTCCGGTTGCGAACCCGGGGGCGGATCGGGGTGTCTCATGACAAAACAACCGCCCCGGCAGGAGTACGGCCGCCGGGGCTCCACGGTTCAGGGCCGAAATGCGCCCCTCACCCCAGAAGTACCCCCCTGCGGCCCCCGGAAGTGCCGTCCCTCACGTCGAAATGCCGTGCCCTTCCCCGCGAAAGCGTTTCGGCCCGCACCCCCCGGAGCGTCCCCCGGCGGTACGGCGTCCTCACCGCCCCCGCGACGTCACCGCTGGTCGAAGCGCCGTCACCGTTCGAGCACGGCGAACGACGCGCCCTGGTTGTCCGTGACGACCGCCAGCCGCCCGTACGACGTGTCGAAGGGTGTCACCTGGACACGGCCACCGAGCCTGTTCACCGTCCCGAGTGTCTCATCGCAGTCCTCGACCCCGAAGTGGACGAGGAAATGGGGCGGCATCTCGGCCGGAAAGACACCCGTCACGGGAACGCGGCCGAAATCGGGGGTCGCGTCGGGCCCGAACAGCGCGTCGTGGAACAGGGCGCCGTAGAAGCGGTCGACCGTCGCGGTCTCGCGCGCGTAGAGCTCGGCCCAGCAGAACGTGCGGCGCTCGTGCCGTCTGGCGAAGCCGGTGTGGGTGCCGCGCTGCCAGAGACCGAAGACGGCTCCCTCCGGGTCGGTGACGAGGGCCGCGGTGCCCAGCTCGCCGGAGGGGCCCACCGCCGTGGGCACGGAGACGACCCCGCCGCCCGCCGCCACGATCCGCCGGGTGAGCGCCTCGACGTCCGGCGTCGCGAAGTACACCGTCCATACGGTGGGCATCCGTCCGTCCAGCTTGGGCGTGAGCGCCGCGACCGGTTCGCCGTCCAGCTCCGCCCAGCCCACCGGGCCGGGGTCCTCGGAGAACGTCCAGCCGAAGAGCTCGCCGTAGAAGCGCTTGCCCGCCTCCACGTCGGGGAGCTGTGCGTCGACCCAGCAGGGCACACCCTCGGGGAACCCCGCGACAGCGGCTGATTCGGCCATGCGGCCAAGTTAACGGCCCTTTCGGCATCCCGCAGGGCGTGCGCACCTGCTCCGGTGACGCCCCGTCCCTGCTCAGGGGCCCGCGCGGGAATCCACGGGACTTCCCGAGGGTCGTCCCGGCGCCTTCCGCGGGCCCTTCCCGCAGCCCTTCCCCGGGCTCTTCCCACGCCCTTCGCGCGGCTCTTCCCACACCCTTCGCGCGGCTCTTCCCACGCCCCCTTCTCCCGACCCTTCTCCCGGACTCCCGCCGGAGCTCCCGCCGGAGCTCCGGCCGAGAGGGTGCGGGCGGAACGCGGGAGCCTTTCCCGCGGGTGCGAAAACATCCCGAAAGAACCTCGAAAGCCCTGCTGAACCCCTCGTTGAACCCCCTGCGAACACCCCCCGGACCCCCGTGACGCACGGCCGCACCCCATTTGCAGTCGGCCGAATCGCGCTCCGATCACCCCTCGGTAAGCTGACGGCATGACAGGACAAGTGCGTACCGTCGACGGCCGCGTGGCCGGACGACGTGGGCAGGCGACCCGGCAGAAGCTGCTCGACTGCCTCAGCGAGATGCTCAGCTCGTCGCCCTACCGGGATGTCAAAGTCATCGACGTCGCCCGGAAGGCAGGCACTTCCCCGGCGACCTTCTACCAGTACTTCCCGGACGTCGAAGGCGCCGTCCTGGAGATCGCCGATCAAATGGCCTCCGAGGGCGCGGCGTTGACCCAGTTGCTCGAAGACCGTTCCTGGGTCGGCAAGGCCGGATGGCAGACCGCGCAGGAACTCGTCGACGGCTTCCTGGAGTTCTGGCGGAAGAACGACGCCATCCTGCGCGTCGTCGATCTCGGTGCCGCCGAGGGCGACAAACGGTTCTACAAGATCCGCATGAAGATCCTGAACTCTGTCAACAACTCCCTCACGAATTCGGTCACCGAGCTCCAGGCCAAGGGAAAGGTCGACAAGGACGTGAACCCGGCCGCGATGGCCGGTTCCATCGTCGCCATGCTCGCCGCGGTCGCCTCGCACCAGAAGGGGTTCCAGAGCTGGGGCGTCAAGCAGGCCGAACTCAAGCCGAACCTCGCGCTGTTGGTGTATCTGGGCGTGACCGGGAAGAAGCCCACGAAGTAGACGTCCCGCGTCCGCACGCCCCAGTTCCTGTCATGCGGGCGGCAGTTCGTTCCGGAGGAACCTTCCGGCGGACCGCCGCCCGCTGCGCTGTCCGGCCGGCCGGGCCCCCGGGAACCGGGCCGCCCGCTCAGCCCGGCCGGACCCCGCCCTCCGCCGGACCGGCCGGCCCCGTCCGGCGCACGATCCTGAAGAGCCGTATCTCCCGGTCCACCCGCGCCTGATAGGTGGCGTACGGCGGCCAGAACGCCAGCACCGCCTTCCAGACCTCTTCCCTCTCCTCGCCCGTGAGGAGCCGGGCGGTCACGGGGATGTCCTCGCCCTTCCAGTTGATGACGGCGTCGGGGCCGGCGAGCAGGTTCGCGGTCCAGGCGGGATGGTCCGTGCGGCCGAAGTTGGACCCGACGAGAATCCACCCGGCTTCGGCCGTGCTCCCCGCCGGCCCCCGGCCGGCACCCTCCGCCGCCCCCGGCGTGCCCGTCTCCCGCACGCCCCTCTCCGGCATGCAGGCCAGCGGGGTACGGCGCTCCAGACCGCTCTTGGCACCCCGCGCGGTCAGCACGACCCCGGGCAGCATCTGCGCGCTGAGCAGCACCTTCCCGCGCGTGAGCCGGTGCACGGCGCGGTCGAGGGCCGGAACGAGGTGCGGGGCGACCCTGGCGAACACCCGGGTGGAGGAGACCCGCTGCACCAGCCGCACCCCGGGCACCTTCCTCGCCCCGGCCCCGGTCCCCGCTCCGGCCCTCGTGCCGGTCCCGGCCCCGGCCCTCGTGCCGGTCCTGTCGTCTCCCGCCCCGCCCCCGCCGCGCGGACGCCCGGCCGCCGCCGTCACACCGTCACCCCGCCGCCGTCGAAGAGCCGCGCCGCGTCGGCCGCGTGGGCGCGCAGCCGGTGGACGGGGCCGAAGAGCAGCTCGTCGCCGGACGCGCGCTTGAAGTAGAGGTGGACGTCGTGCTCCCAGGTGAAGCCGGTGCCCCCGTGGAGCTGGACGCCCTCGGAGGCGGCGGTGCGCAGCGCCTCCAGCGCCTGGGCCAGCGCGAGACCGCCGACGCGCTCGCCGCCCGTCCCGCAGGCCCAGGCCGCGTAGTACGCCGCGGAGCGGGCCGACTGCACGCCCACGTAGACGTCCGCGAGCCGGTGCTTGACCGCCTGGAAGGAGCCGATCGCCCGGCCGAACTGCTCGCGCAGGCCGACGTGTTCGACGGTCCGCTCCAGTACGCGGTCGGCGGCGCCCACGGCCTCCACGGCGAGGACCGCCGCGGCGGCGTCCCCGGCGGCGGCCAGCGCCGCGGGCACGTCGGCCCGGTCGTCGCCCAGCAACTCGGCCTCCACCTCGCGCAGTTCGAGCCTGGCCTGCGGCCGGGTCGGGTCCAGGGCGGTCTGCCGTGTGCGCACGAGCCCGTCGGCGTCGCCCCTCACCAGGAACAGCAGCGTCCGCGACCGTGCGAACCCGCCGGTGTGCGCGGCCACCAGCAGCAGTCCGGCGCTGTGCCCGTCGAGCACCTGCGCCGCCTGGCCGTAGAGCCGCCACACGCCGTCCGCCCGACGTGCCTGGACGCCCCCGGCGCGCCCCCCGCCGGCCCAGTCGCCGCGGTTGTCGCCGGTCAGGGCGAGGGCGGTGGCCAGGCCCGTGCCGGGGACCGCGAGGGTGGCGGTCAGCTCGCCCGAGGCCAGTGGGGGCAGCAGCGCGGCGCGCTGCGCCCCGGTGCCGAGGGCCAGGATCAGCGGGGCGGCGAGGACGGCGGTGGCCAGCAGCGGCGAGGGGGCGAGAGCGCGGCCCGACTCCTCGCAGGCGAGGGCGAGTTCGGTCGTCGAGCAGCCGGCACCGCCGTACGCCTCGGGAAGGGCGAGTCCGGGCAGCCCGAGGCCGAGCGCGAGGGTTTCCCAGAGCTCCGGGTCGTAACCGGCGGGGGTCGGCTCGGCGGCCCGCAGCTCCCGCGGGCCGCACCGTTTCACCAGCACCTCCCGCAGCGTGCGGCGGATCTCCTCCTGCTCAGCGGTGAGACGGGCGTCCATGGGCGGGCTCCTCCCTCGTCGGGGGGCTGGTCCGGCAAGCCGATCTGACGGGCCGTCATGTTAGGGCGGAGGAACCCAGAAGCACAGGGGTGCGACGACCTCCCGGCGAGCCACCGATCTGATGTACCGTCAGATTCATGACGCATGCCGCCCCGGGCCACCGCCGTCGCAAGGTCGCCGTCGTCGGCGTCTCCCTGTCCGACTGCGGCCGCGTGGACGGGACGACCCCGTACGCGCTGCACGCGCAGGCCGCGCGCCGCGCCGTGGCCGACTCGGGCCTGGACCGCTCGGTGGTCGACGGCTTCGCGTCGGCCGGGCTCGGCACCCTCGCGCCCGCCGAGGTGGCCGAGTACCTGGGGCTGCGGCCCACCTGGGTCGACTCGACCTCGGTCGGCGGGTCGACCTGGGAGGTCATGGCGGCCCACGCGGCCGACGCCATAGCCGCGGGCCACGCGAACGCCGTCCTGCTCGTCTACGGCTCCACGGCCCGCGCCGACATCAGGGCGGGCCGCCGCACCGGCGACCTCTCCTTCGGCGCCCGCGGCCCGCTGCAATTCGAGGTCCCCTACGGCCACACGCTGATCGCCAAGTACGCGATGGCCGCGCGCCGCCACATGCACACGTACGGCACCACGCTCGAACAGCTCGCCTCGGTGGCCGTCCAGGCCCGCGCGAACGCGGCCCGGAACCCGGAGGCGATGTTCCGCGACCCGGTCACCGTCGACGACGTCCTGTCGGGGCCGATGATCGCGGACCCGTTCACCAAGCTGCACTGCTGCATCCGCTCCGACGGCGGCGCGGCGGTGCTGCTGGCGGCCGAGGAGTACGTGCGCGACTGCCGTACGACCCCGGTGTGGGTGCTCGGGACCGGCGAGCACGTCTCCCACACCACCATGTCCGAGTGGGCCGACTTCACCGTCTCCCCGGCGGCGGTGAGCGGCGGGCTCGCCTTCGAACGGGCCGGAGTCCGCCCGGCGGAGATCGACTTCGCCGAGATCTACGACGCCTTCACCTACATGACCCTGGTGACGCTGGAGGACCTCGGCTTCTGCGCCAAGGGCGAGGGCGGCGCGTTCGTGGACGCGGCGAAGGGGCGGCTGCTGGTGGGCGGGGAACTGCCGGTGAACACGGACGGGGGCGGTCTTTCGGCCCAGCACCCGGGCATGCGGGGCCTGTTCCTGCTGGTGGAGGCCGTACGGCAGCTGCGCGGCGATCTCCCCGTGGAGCGGCAGGTGCGGCGCCCGGACGGCACCCTGCCCGAACTGGCGGTGGCGTCCGGGACGGGGGGCTGGTTCTGCTCGTCGGGGACGGTGGTGCTGGGGCGGGGGTGAGGAACGGCGTCGCGCCCGGACCCCCGGTCTCCCGGCCCGGGAAACCGGTCCACCGGGCCCCGGCGAAGGGGCCCCGGGGATACTCGGAGCATGGAACCGGATCTTCATGAGCTGCTGAGGTCGCTGCGGGTGTGGGACACGGAGCTGCCCGGCTTCGCGCCCAAGGACGCTCCGGCGGACCCGCTGGCCCTGTTCACCCGGTGGTTCGCGGAAGCGGTGGCGGCCGGCCAGGCCGAGCCGCACACGATGACGCTCGCGACGGCCGGCGAGGACGGACTGCCCGACGCCCGGACGGTGATGCTGCACGGCGCGGACGACGACGGCTGGGCGTTCGCCTCGCACGTGACGAGCCGCAAGGGACGCCAGCTCGCCGCGCGGCCGTACGCGGCCCTCCACTTCTACTGGCCCGCCCAGGGACGCCAGATCCGGCTCCGCGGCCCGGTCACGGCCGCGTCGCCCGAGGAGAGCCTGGCGGACCTGCACGCCCGCTCCACGGGCGCGCTGGCCGCCGCCCTCGTGGGCCGGCAGAGCGAGGCCCTCCCCTCGCGGGACGAGCTGGACCGGGCCTCGGACGCGGCCTGGGAGCGGGCCGGGAGCGCCCCGGACTCCCCCGCCCCCACCTGGACGCTCTACCGCCTCCGTCCGCAGGAGGCCGAGTTCTTCCAGGGCGACGCCCGCCGGCGCCACACCAGGCTCGTCTACCGCCGCACGGAGACCGGCTGGGACACCGGACTGCTGTGGCCCTGAGCGGTCCGGCCCCGGAGCCCTGCCGCCGGATTTCCTCGACGGAGTGACGCGTGGGCCCGGAGGGGCTTGAATGACGGGATGGCCGAAGCCCATGTGCGGTTCTCCGTCCAGCCCGCCCCCGAGCTGACGGGCCTCGGTCTGCGGCTCCGCCCCTGGGACCCGGAGTCCGACGCCGACGTGTCGGCGTACCTGCGCGGGCTGGTCGATCCCGAGTTCCAGCGCTGGAACACCCCGGTCAGGTTCGTCCGGGACATCGACACCGCCCGTGAGGCCCTGCGGACCCGTGTCGCGTCGGCGGCCGACGGCACCCAGGTCTCCTTCTGCGTCACCGACGCCGGGACCGGCGAGACGCTGGGCCACATCGGCGTCAACGAGATCGACCACGTCATGAGCTGCGCCCGCGTCGGCTACTGGGTCCTCCCGGAGGCCCGCGGCAACCAGGTCGCCACCCGCGCCCTGACCCTGGCGGCCCGCTACGGCTTCACCGGCCTCGCCCTGCACCGCCTCGACCTGGGGCACGCCGTGGGCCACGAGGTGTCCTGCCGGGTCGCCGAGCGCTGCGGATTCCGGCACGAGGGGACCCTGCGCGGCGCGATGTTCGAGGCCGGCCGCCACGACGCGTTCCGCGACGTGCACCTGCACGGACGCCTGGCGACGGACCCCGAGCCCGCACCCGCACCCGCACCCGCACCCGCACCCGCACGGAAACCGTCACCCCCCGGCACGTGAGACGGGCCGGAACACGGGGATCCCCGCCCGGAAGGCCACCTCCAGTTCCATCCCGATCCGCAGCGCCGCCTCCTCGCACCCGACCACCTCGGTCATCATCCGGGGGCCCTCCGCCAGGTCGACGACGGCGGCGGTGTAGGGCACGCGCCCGCCGAACGGCGGCAGGTCGTTGCGGTGGACGACGGACCAGGTGTAGAGCGTGGCGCGTCCGCTCGCGGGGAGCCAACTCCCCTCCTCGCTCCAGCAGTACGGGCAGAACTCCCGGGGGTAGTGGTGGACGCGGTCGCAGGCCGCGCAGTGCCGGACCAGCAGCCGCCCCCCGGCCGCCGCGTCCCAGTAGGGCCGGGTGAAGGCGTCCACGTCGGGAACGTCGAACCCGCCCCCGGAGCCCCCCGGCCCCCGCGCGGCCCCGCTCACCGGAAGAGTCCCAGGGCGTCGTCCAGGGACCACGTCTGCCAGGACATCGCGAACAGGGCGACGGCCGAGACCAGCGCCATCATCGCGTTCTGTCCCTGTTCCGCCCAGTCGTGGATCATGAGGGTGAAGTAGAGGACGTTGAGGAGCAGCCCCGCGACCAGCGCGACGGGAGTCAGCAGTCCGGCCACCAGCCCGAGACCGAGTGCCAGCTCCGCGTACACGACGACGTACGCCATCACCTTGGGCCGCGGAGCGACGATCGTGTCGAACCCCGACCGCACGGCGTTCCACCGGTGCCTGGCGGCGACGTCCGCCGCCCACGCGATACCGGTCCCCCGCTCGAACCAGCCCTTCTTGTCCTTGTGCCGCCAGCTCTCCAGCCACCACAGCCCGAGCCCGACGCGGAGCACTGCCAGCCACTCCGCCCCGTCGAGCCAGATCGCGTCCATGCCCGAACCTCCCGCAGAGCCAACATATCTGACGGTACGTCAGTTTCAACCGCCCCGGACGCCGCGCGCAAGGGGCGGACACTTGCCGACAGAGAGCGGCCCGGCACCCCTCTCCCCCCAGGGGCGCGCGAAGCCGCTCCCACGCTCCCGCAAACGACGTACGCCCCACCCGTCCACCTGCGGCAATGGGAACTTTTCGCACACACCCGCCCCATCGAGGTGACCTACGCCACCGGGCCCACCCGCCCCTCCCGCAGTCGTGACCACTTCGCAACCGATTCCGGTCTTGACCGAGACCTATCAAGCCAACCCATGATTACGCTCGCGCTATGGCCGACTCGACTGCTTCCACGACCTCCCGCACGGTGCCCTCTCACGAGGACCGCCCCGTGTACGTGATCGGAGGCGGCCCCGGGGGGCTCGCGGCGGCGTACGCACTGCGCGCCCGGGGCGTACGGGCCGTCGTGCTGGAGAGGTCGGACCAGGTCGGCGCGTCCTGGCGGAACCACTACGACCGGCTGCACCTGCACACCACCCGTCGGCTGTCCTCGCTGCCCGGCCTGTCGATGCCGCGCTCGTTCGGCCGCTGGGTGTCACGTGACAACGTGGTGCGCTACCTGGAGAAGTACGCCGAGCACCACGCCCTGGAGATCGTCACGGGCGTCGAGGTCTCGCGTATCGAGCCCGCCCCGGACGGCGACGGCTGGCTGCTGCACGCCACCGGCGGACGCGAGCTGACCGGCAGCGCGGTGGTCGTCGCGACCGGCTACAACCACACCCCGCGCATCCCCGACTGGACCGGCCGCGACGCCTACACCGGCGAGCTCCTGCACGCCGGCGAGTACCGCAACCCCGCCCCCTACGCCGGCCGTGACGTCCTCGTCGTCGGCATCGGCAACACCGGCGCCGAGATCGCCGCCGACCTGGCCGAGGGCGGCGCCTCGCGCGTGCGGCTGTCCGTCCGCACCGCGCCGCACATCCTGCGCCGCTCCACGGCGGGCTGGGCCGCGCAGTACACGGGCATAGCCGTACGACGGCTGCCGGTGCGCCTCGTGGACGCCCTGGCCGGGCCGGTGGGGAGGCTGAGCGTCCCCGACCTGTCGGCGCAGGGCCTGCCCCGCCCCTCCGCCGGGCTCTACTCCCGCGTCAACGAGGGCTCCATCCCCGTCCAGGACGTCGGCATCGTCGACGCCGTCCGCAAGGGGAAGGTCGAGGTCGTGGCCGCGGTGGAGGGGTTCGAGGAGGGCAAGGCCGTCCTCGCCGACGGGAGCCGGATCGACCCCGACGTGGTGATCGCCGCGACCGGGTACACGCGTGCTCTGGAGGGCATGGTCGGGCACCTCGGCGTGCTCGACGGGCGCGGGCACCCGGTCGTCCACGGCGGGCACGCCCCGAAGGACGCGCCCGGCCTGTACTTCACCGGCTTCACCAACCCCATCAGCGGCATGTTCCGCGAACTCGCCCTGGACGCCGAGAAGATCGCGAAGGCGGTAGCCCGCCACACGTCCAGGTCCGGGACCACCGGCTGACGCACGAGCACCCCTGCCTGCCCCGCCGATCACGCCCAGGCCCAAGCAGGTTTTCGCCCCCTCCGCCCCTGCCCTTCCCACCCCTGGGGCTCCGCCCCGGACCCCGCTCCTCAAACGCCGGAGGGGCTGGATTTCCCCGACCGGGGCTGGATTTTCCCGGCCGGGACTGAAACTTCCTCCGGCCGGGGCTGAGGCCTTCCCCGGCCGTGGCCGAAAAATCACGCCCGCAAGGGGCTGCGCCCAAGCCGTCACGCACCCGCGGCGGACGAGCGGACCCACGACTCATCCGCACCCGGCGACGCGCGGGAGGGGCCGTGCCGGTACATCGATGCCCGTCGCCACCGACGCCCACACCTCACCCGACGGCGACGGGCTGATGCACCGGCACGGCCCCGACCCACCCACCGGACCCGGACCGGACCCGCACCCGCGTTCCCCCGCACCCCCCACGGGGTACCCAACAGAAGCCCACCCCTGCACGACAGTTCCTGACGCGGCGTCAGTTAAGTAATCTGACAGTGCGTCAGTTAGTCAACCATTGGCTGTCACACAGGAGCGGGCGGACCGATGCTTGGATCAACCCACGGCACCCTCACCACCGACTCCCGCCGGGCCCGGGTCATCGCCTGCGGCGAGCAGCCCTCACCGGTCGTGCACGGACGCCCGGCCGACGTGGACGACCTGGACGTCAGCGGCCGCCCCCTGTACGCCGCCGTCCCCGACCTGGACCGCTTCTTCCGCCCCGAGTCCGTGGCCGTCATCGGCGCCTCGGACGCCGAGGGTCGGCCGAACACCGGTATCACCCGCCAGCTCATCGCCTGGGCCGAACGGGTCGGCGCCCGACTCCACCCCGTGCACCCCACCCGCGCCACGGTCTTCGGCCTCCCCTGTCTCCCTTCCGTGGCGGACCTTCCGGACCAGGTGGACCTCGCGGTGCTCCTCGTCGCCGACCCCCTCCCCCTGATCGGGGAACTCGCCGAGGCCAAGGTGAGGTTCGCGGTCGCCTTCGCGTCCGGATTCGCCGAGACCGGGCCCGAGGGCGCCGCCGCGCAGGCCCGCCTCGCCGACGCCGTACGCGGCACCGGAGTACGCCTGCTCGGCCCCAACACCAACCTCAACGCGTTCGAGAACTTCCGCGACGACCTCGAAGGACCCGCGATCGCCCTCATCACCCAGTCCGGCCACCAGGGCCGGCCGGTGTTCGCGATGCAGCAGCTCGGGGTCCGCCTGTCCCACTGGGCGCCCACCGGCAACGAGGCCGACCTGGAGACGGCGGACTTCATCTCCTACTTCTCCGAGCGGCCCGAGGTCGGCGCCATCGCCTGCTACGTCGAGGGACTCAAGGACGGCCGCTCCTTCCTCCTCGCCGCCGACCGCGCCGCCCGTCGCAAGGTGCCCGTGGTCGCGGTGAAGGTCGGCCGCACCGAGACCGGCGCCCGCACCGCCGCCTCGCACACCGGCAAGCTGACCGGAGCCGACACCGTGGTGGACGCGGCGATGCGGCAGTACGGCGTGATCCGCGTCGACGGGCTCGACGAACTCCAGGACACCGCCGCCCTGTTGGCGCGAGCCCGCGCCCCCCTGGCCGACGGGGTCGTCGTCTATTCGATCTCGGGCGGCACGGGCGCGCACTTCGCGGACCTGGCGACCGGGGCCGGCCTCGACCTGCCGGTCCTCTCGGAGGCCAAACAGGCCGAACTGCACACCTGGATACCGGAGTACCTGAACGTCGCGAACCCGGTCGACAACGGCGGGCACCCGGTCGGCGACCGGCGCGGCCGGAAGATCATCGACGCGATCCTCGCCGACCCCGCCGTCGGCGTGCTGATCTGCCCGATCACCGGGCCCTTCCCGCCCATGAGCGACAAGCTGGCGCAGGACCTCGTGGACGCGGCGGAGCAGACGGACAAGCTGGTGTGCGTGGTGTGGGGGTCGCCGGTCGGCACGGAGGCGGCCTACCGCGAGACGCTGCTCGGGTCGTCCCGGGTCGCCACCTTCCGTACGTTCGCCAACTGCATCACCGCCGTCCGCGCGTACCTCGACCACGCGCGGTTCACCGCCGCCTACCGCTCGCCCTTCGACGAGGCCCCGCGCACCCCGTCGCCCTCCTTCCGCAAGGCACAGGCCCTGATGCGCCCGGGCCAGCAGCTGAGCGAGCACGGGGCCAAGCAGCTGTTGCGGGCATACGGGATCCGCGTGCCGCGCGAGCAGTTGGTGACCAGCGCGGCGGCGGCCGTGCGCGCGGCGAGCCAGGTCGGCTACCCGGTGGTCATGAAGGCCTCCGGCGCGCAGATCGCCCACAAGACGGAACTCGGCCTGGTCAAGATCGGGCTGACCTCCGCCAGCCAGGTCCGCGACGCCTACCGCGAGCTGACCGACATCGCCCGCTACGAGGGCATCTCGCTCGACGGGGTCCTCGTCTGCCAGATGGTCGAGCGGGGCGTCGAGATGGTCGTCGGCGTCACGCACGACCAGCTCTTCGGGCCGACCGTGGCCGTCGGCCTCGGCGGGGTCCTCGTCGAGGTGCTGCGGGACACCGCCGTACGCGTGCCGCCGTTCGGTGACGACCAGGCGCGGGCCATGCTGTCCGAACTCCGCGGACGGGCACTGCTCGACGGGGTGCGCGGGGGCCCGCCGGTGGACGTGGACGCGCTGGTCGAGGTCGTGATCCGGGTCCAGCGGATGGCGCTCGAACTCGGGGACCAGATCGCGGAGCTGGACATCAACCCGCTGATGGTGCTGCCCCGCGGACAGGGAGCCGTGGCCCTGGACGCGCTGGTGATGTGCCGCTGAACCGAGGCGGCCCCACCCCGTACCCACCCCCGTACGAATCGGAGCACCCCATGACCGACGGCTCCCCCCACACGCCCCACGAACGACCCGCACCACCGGAAAAGCCCCACGCATCCCACGAACGACCCGCACCACCGGAAAAGCCCCTCACCTCATCGATACGCCACACCACCGACAACGCCGTCTCGTGGATCACCCTCGACCGGCCCGAGGCGATGAACGCGCTCACCCCGGACCAGCGGGAGCGCGTGATCGAGCTGCTCGCGGCGGCGTCCGCCGACCCCGGCGTGCGGGCCGTGGTCATCACCGCCACCGGCCGCGGGTTCTGCGCCGGAGCGGATCTGCGGGGCGGCCCGCCGGCCGGGGAGCGGGTGCCGGGCGACGTCGCCCGCACCATCCGGCTGGGCGCGCAGCGCCTGATCGCCGCCGTCCTCGACTGCGAGAAGCCGGTGATCGCCGCGGTCAACGGCACGGCGGCCGGGATCGGCGCACACCTCGCCTTCGCGTGCGACCTCGTCCTCGCGGCCGAACCGGCGCGGTTCATCGAGGTGTTCGTGCGGCGCGGCCTCGTACCGGACGGCGGCGGCGCCCATCTGCTGCCCCGCCTCGTCGGCCCGCAGCGGGCCAAGGAGCTGATGTTCTTCGGCGACGCGCTGAGCGCGGCGGACGCCGAGCGGATCGGGCTGGTCAACAGGGTCGTACCCGCCGATGAGCTGGAAAAGACAGCACGCGCCTGGGCCGAGCGGCTGGCCGCCGGCCCCACCCGCGCGCTCGCCCTCACCAAGCAGCTGGTCAACGCGTCCCTGGACACCGACCGCGCCACCGCCTTCGCCGCGGAGGCGGCGGCACAGGAGATCAACATGACGACGACGGACGCCGTGGAGGGCGTGACGAGCTTCGTGGAACGCCGCACCCCCCACTTCAAGGGCCACTGACCATCCACACCCGACGCACCCGACGCACCCGACGCACCCGACGCACCCGGGCCACCGATCACCCGCACCCGGCGACGCACGGGAGGGGCCGTGCCGGTACATCGATGCCCGTCGCCACTAACGCCCACCTCTTGTCCGACGGCGACGGGCTGATGCACCGGCACGGCCCCGACCCCCCACCGCCCGGACCCGGACGCGGACGCGGCGCCCGCCCTCACCCCCGCCGCAGTACGCGGAGATCCCCCGCGTCGGGGTCCCCGAAGAGGACGAAGAGTTCCGGACGGGCTTCGGTGCCGCCGATGGTCCAGTACGTGTCGTGCCCGCAGTCGCCGACGCGGACGACCACGCCGTCCCGCCGCTCGGAGACGGGCCCGTCGGCGTAGGGGTCGTAGCGGCCGGCGGTGTCGAGGAACCACGTTCCGGCGCCGTCGCAGCGCGTGAACTCCTTGGTGGTCACGTCCTGGAACTCGGGCTGGGCGGGCACGCCCGAGAGCCGGGCGCTGCCGCCGGGGCGCAGCCGCAGCACGGCCCCGTGATCGCCGCGCCAGACACCGGTGAGCCGGTCGGCGCCGAGCTTCGGGGGCTCGTACTCCCGGACGATCCCCGTGGCCAGACCCACCGTGCCCGCCGCCACGGCCAGCACGCAGCCCCCCAGCGCCACGAGCGCCGAGCGGAACCAGACGCGCCCGCGTTCCGGCGGCTGCCCGCCGGCCCGTTCGCGCCGCCGCCACCAGACGGCACCGAGCACGGGCGGGACGCCGGACAGGACGAGCGACAGGGCCCCGGCGCCACCGGGTCCGAGACCAAGAAGAAGGACCGCGAGCAAGGTCCAGAAAGCGCCGAGCAACAGGACGAAGCCCAGGTGCCAGGCACCCTCGGGGCCGGGCGCGCGCCGGCGTGCGAGCCGGGCGAGCGTGGCCGCCGGCATCGTGCACGTCACCGCGTGCAGCAGGCCCAGGGCGGCGAGCAGGAAAGGCCCGAAGACCAGCGTGCACAGCAGCCCGACGGCGGCCGGCCCGCCGCCGAGCCCCGCGCCGTGGTCGTCGTCGTCGAACGTCCCGACCCACCGGACCACGACGGCGACCGCGAGCTGCGCCGCGCAGATCGCGGCGGCGAGGTTCACCTCCGCCCCGGTCCATGCCGGCCGGGGCCGCGTGGGCCTCCCGGAGTTCGCCGACCTCATGGGGCGAAAGATACGCGGCTTCGCCCCGCCCCTCACACCACCGTGCTCCGAGTCGCCCACACCCCTTCCTATCTGACAGACCGTCAGCTTCAATGAAAGGCGTGATGGGACACGCAGGGATGGCCGCCGCCGCCGTCCGTTACCTCAGGTCGTCCGGGGCCCCCACCGTCGCGGGGCCCGTGGAGGCGTTGCCGCGCCCGGATCTGCGCGCGGTCGGCGAGGACGAGCGTGCGCCGGTCGATCCGGCCCGGTTCCGTCACGTTCTTGGCCACTTCGCGACCGGCGTGACCGTCGTGACGGCACCGGCCGCGCGCGAGGGGGATCCGGCGGGCCCGGCCGGCTTCGCCTGCCAGTCGTTCGCCTCGCTCTCCCTGGATCCTCCGCTGGTCTGCTTCATGGTCGGCCGTACGTCCACGACATGGCCGCGCATAGCCCGTGCCGGCGTCTTCTGCGTCAACGTGCTCGGCGCGCACCAGGGCGACCTGTGCCGCGGCTTCGCGGTGAGCGGCGGGGACAAGTTCGCCGGGGTGGTCCACGACGCCGCCCCGGTGTCCGGCTCCCCCCGGCTCGCGGGCGCCGCGGCCTGGATCGACTGCACGGTCCACGCGGTGCACACGGGCGGGGACCACCTCATCGTGGTGGGCCGGGTGGACGCCCTCGGCGCGGGCGACGACGGCGAGGACGTGCCGCCGCTGCTCTTCCACCGGGGCCGGTTCCTCGCCCGAGGCCCCTCACGCGGGAGCCGGTGACACCGCCGGGGCCGCCGGGACGGCCGGACGGCGACGGCGGATGACGAGGGCCATCAGCGCGGCCGCGGCGCACAGCGCGCCCGAGGCGTACCAGACCACGTCGTACGAGTGGAAGTGGTCGCGGGCGACGCCGCCGAGGAAGGCGACGAGGGCGGCGCCGACCTGGTGGGAGGCGAGGACCCAGCCGAAGACGATGGCGCTGTCCTCGCCGTACTGCTCACGGCACAGGGCCAGGGTGGGCGGGACGGTGGCGACCCAGTCGAGGCCGTAGAAGACGATGAAGAAGACCATCGGCGGATGCACGCTCGGCGCCAGCAGCATCGGCAGGAAGAGCAGCGAGATCCCACGCAGGGCGTAGTACACCGCCAGCAGCCGGCGCGGCTCGAAGCGGTCGGTGAACCAGCCCGAGGCGACCGTGCCGATGACGTCGAAGACGCCGATGACCGCGAGGAGCGAGGCGGCCGCGGGAACGGGCATGCCGTGGTCGTGGGCGGCGGGCACGAAGTGGGTCTGGACCAGGCCGTTCGTCGAGGCGCCGCAGATGGCGAACGTCCCGGCCAGCAGCCAGAACGGGCCCGTGCGCATCGCGGAGAACAGCACGGTCACCGCGCGCCGGGCGGCGCCCCGCACCGGTTCGGGCTTCGGCACGAACTCCGCCGCCCCGTACGGCGCCTGGCCCACGTCGGCCGGGTGGTCGTGCAGCAGCAGCCAGACGAAGGGGACGACCGCGAGGGCGGCGAGGGACACGGTCACCGCGGCCGGACGCCAGTCCCGCTGCTCCGTGATGATCCAGGCCAGCAACGGCAGGAAGATGAGCTGGCCGGAGGCCGAGGCCGCGGTCAGGATGCCCGTCACCAGCCCCTTGCGCTCGGTGAACCAGCGGTTGGTGACCGTCGCCGCGAAGGCGAGCGCCATCGAGCCGGAACCCAGACCCACCAGCAGGCCCCAGCAGAGCATCAGCTGCCAGGCCGCCGTCATCCACACGGTCACCCCGGAGCCGACCGCGATCACGGTCAGGGCGACCGCCACCACGCGGCGGATGCCGAAGCGGTCCATGAGCGCCGCCGCGAACGGCGCCGTCAGTCCGTAGAGCGCGAGGTTGAGGGAGACGGCCGCGCCGATCGTGCCGCGCGACCAGTGGAACTCCTCGTGGAGGGGGTCGATCAGCAGTCCGGGCAGCGACCGGAAGGCGGCCGCGCCGATGATCGTCACGAAGGTGACGGCGGCGACGAACCAGGCGCGGTGGATGCGGTGGGAGGGGGCGGGGCGGACGGGCCGGGCGTCCTCCGGGACCTGCGCGGCTTCGGTTGTCTGGGTCACGACATAGAGCTTCGGGGAACGTGCACCGGTGAACCACTGGCCCGGAGGACAGCATTCGCTAGGATCGGGCCATGGCCACTTCCGGCACGCCTTCCCCGCACCGCGTCGTCGTCCTCGCGCTCGACGGCCTGCTCCCCTTCGAGCTGGGCATCCCGCAGCGCATCTTCGGCAAGGCCCGGGACGCCGAGGGACGCCCGGTGTACGAGGTGGTCACCTGCTCGGTCCGGCCGCCGGGCCCCGTCGGGACGGACGCGGACTTCTCGGTCCTGGTCCCCAACGGTCCGGAAGCGCTCGCCACCGCCGACACCGTGGTCGTCCCGGCCTCGTACGAACTCGGACCCGTTTACCAGGAGGGCGTCCTGACCCCGGAACTGGCGGCCGCGCTCGCGCACGTCCGCCCCGGCACCCGTCTCGTCTCCATCTGCACCGGCAGCTACGTCCTGGCCGCCGCCGGGTACCTCGACGGCCGCCCCGCCACCACGCACTGGATGCACGCGGAGCACTTCCAGCGGCTCTTCCCGCGGATCGACGTCGACGCGGACGTGCTCTTCGTCGACGACGGGGACGTCCTCACCTCGGCCGGGGTCGCGGCCGGGATCGACCTGTGCCTGCACCTCGTACGCCGTGACCACGGCGCCGCCGTCGCCAACGAGGTGGCCCGCCGGACCGTCGTACCGCCGCACCGCGACGGCGGCCAGGCGCAGTACATCCGGCGCCCGGTCCCGGAGGCGGGCTCCTCGACCACGACCGCCGCCCGCGCCTGGGCGCTCGGCCGCCTCCACGAGCCGATCCAGCTCCGTGACATGGCCGAGCAGGAGTCCATGTCGGTGCGCACCTTCACCCGGCGCTTCCGCGAGGAGGTCGGGGTCAGCCCCGGCCAGTGGCTCACGCAGCAGCGCGTGGAGCACGCCCGCCATCTCCTGGAGTCCAGCGACCTGTCCGTCGACCACGTGGCCCGCGACGCCGGCTTCGGCACGGCCCAGTCGATGCGCCAGCACCTCCAGACGGCACTCGGCGTCACCCCGACCACCTACCGACGCACCTTCAGGTCCGGCACCACGCCCGACCGTTGACCCCCGAACTTCACCGCGCACACGGCCCCGGACACACGCGACACGCGTCGTCCGGGGCCGTGGCACACCCGACAACGGTCGAATCGCAAGCACGACCGGATTGCCGCGATTCTCGCCCCCCGTCCATCCTCAGAGGGAAGTTCACTGTGGCGAACCAGAGGGCCCACCGATAGCGTCATCGCTCTTGACGGAACTCATGTCCCACGGGGAGCTCACTGTGAAGCGCCGCCTTTTGCCCGTCGCCGCCACGCTCGCCGCGACAGCAGCCCTGTTGTGACGGCCTGCGGCAGCGGGGACGGCAAGTCCAGCGACAACGACAAGACCTCGGGTGCCGATCAAGGTGACCCCGCGCAGCCCACTTCACCGAGCCCGTCTGCTGCGACGGGGGCGGACCGGCCCAAGGTCGAGCTCCCATCTGACGTGAAGGACGTCTACGAGGAGGGGAAGACCGGCAACCAGACCAAGGACGCGGTCCTGGCTGACGCGGCCCGGCGTATCGACGCCACGAACGGTGCCATCCTGCGCGGCGACACTGATGCGCCTGAGCTCACCTTCTACTACAAGGACAAGGCGGGGGGACAAGGCATGTGCCGGATGACGCATCGGCGGAGATTACTGACCTGTGGCACAGTCGCTGCGCTTGCTGTCCTGGCTCTGCCTCACGTTGCCTCTGCATATGGCCCGGGAGGCGGGCAGGGGGCCGTCGAGCCCGATGTCTCGGGCGACGCCGACGGCAAGGGCGTTCTATCGGCCACAGCCGGTGCGGTGGTTTTCGACCGTTCGAAGAACGGAACTGGGCGGTCTGCGGGCCCAGTGACCTCCGCAGGCAACAACTGGGCACCACCTGCCTGCCACTACGCCCCGAAGTACACCCCAACCCAACTCAAGGCGCATCTGGAGCCGATCCGGGAGGCCGGCCCAACGGGACACGAGTGGGACGCCGAGCAACGTGACCGGTACGTCATCGGCAAGCCGTACAAGGACTTCAACAAGGACAAGACCGGCGAGGGTTACTGGTGGGACTCGTACGTCGCACCAGGTCGCGCGGGCAATCCGGACGCGCTCGACTGCACGAAGGACACCTTCTGGGTCGATACGGATGACGACCCGCCCGCCGATATCCCGCAAGCGATCACGCCCCAGGTCCCGGCAGAGCTCGCGTACAACGAGATCCGCACCCCCGGCACCGAGGTGGCCCTGGCACCCGAGGGCACGACCAAGGTGAACCTGCCGACCTGGGCCTGGCTGGACGGCGCCGAGTTCAAGCCGGTCTCGGTCACCGCTTCCGTCCCTCTGCTGAACATCGAGGCGACCGCGGAGCCGATCTCCCTGAAGATCGACCCGAGCACGGAGGACTCGGAGACCTATCCGGCCTCCGGTGTGTGCGAGATCGGCAACGGCAAGATCGGCGAACCCTATGCCGAAGGCAAATCCGAAGAGACTCCGCCCTGCGGCGTGAAGTACCTGCATTCCTCCGGCAACGGCTCCTACCCGCTCACCGCCTCGGTCACCTGGAAGATCTCCTGGACCGGCACCGGCGTCAACGAGGTACAGGACCTCCCGGACGGCGAGTTCGGCGCCGAACAGAGCGTGATCGTCCAGGAAATCCAGACAGTCAACCGGTGATCACAGAACCGCCACACCATACGCACAGGGAGGGGCATCAGTGGCAGACCCGGACCTGACGGTCGACTACGACTTTCTCGCGGACTCCGAGCGAATGCTCGGCCAACTCAAAAGAACCTTCAAGGATATCGAGAACCGTCGCGACGACATGCGCCGGCACTGGGGATCCGGCGCAATAGCTGACGCCATGGGAGATTTCGTCGACAACTGGGACGACTACCGCACAAAGCTCATCGAGGGAATCGAGTCGGTCGGCCAGCAAGTAGCCGGCACCAAGAAGGCGTTCGAGGAACTCGACCACAAGCTGAGCAAGCGCGACGAGAAGAAGCAGAAGAAATGACAGCGTCCAAACGCCGCCCGGTCGATTGGCATCCGCTATGCGATTCCGACCCGGTACCCGGTGACCCGGAGGAGATCCGCGCCGAGGTCCGCCACATGGTGTCGGTTGCCAAGAAGCTCAGGGACCAGGCCAAGAACCTCCAGGCCATCAGCAACGAGGACAAACTCAAGGGCAAGTACGTCAAGAGCCTGCGCGAGGAGTCCTCCACCCTGGAGAAACACATGCGGGAGGTGGCCAGTCGTTACGAGCGCGTTCACGGTCACCTCACCGCTTGGTCGAATGAGTTGGAGGACTTCCAGTCCGACGCCGACAACGTACTGCGCCGGGCCAAGGAGAAGCAGGAAGAGATTGAGGCCGAGAAGGCGAAGGAGTCCGCCTCCGACGACAAGAACAATCCGAATCCGTCCGTCAGCGGAACAGACCATGATCCCCTGCAGGCATACCGGAATCAGCTGAACGCTGTCACCAGCGAGCGCGACACCCGCGCCAACCACCACGCGGGAAAGATCAGGGACGATATCGATGACGTCATCGAGGACTCGTGGTGGGACGACGTCAAGGGCTGGGCCCATGACAATGCGGACCTGATCAAGGCCTTCATCGATGTTCTCGGCTGGGTGGCGACGATGGCAGGCTTCCTGGCGCTGCTCATCCCCGGCCTGAACCTGCTCGTTCTGGGCATCGCGATACTCACAGTCGGGCTCAGGCTCCTCCTGGTGGCATCCGGCGATGCCACCTGGACGGATGTCATCTTCGACGTCGTGGGTGCACTGCTCGTGGTGGGTGGTCTCGGGGCCGCCGCGAAGCTTGCCGGCGGCGCCAAGGCCACCGTGGGCGCCGCTCAGGCCGCCCGGACCGTCGGCCTGAGCAGAGGACTCAACGGCGTCAAGGGCGTCATGGACGACATGGGGAGGTTGATGACCAAACTGCCGGAAGGGCAGGGGCGGCAGGCCATCGGCGGGGCTCGTAACGCCATGCGCAAGTCCATCTCCCAGAACGTCGGCCTGGTGGCCAAGGGTCCGCTGAGGGTCAGCCCGCTGTCGACGTTGGCGCACCTCGGCGACAAGGAGATGGCGGGCATGGCAAAGATGTTGAAAGCGAACAAGGCCGTCTTCCCGGAAGCCGCGGGAGCCGCCGCGGACAAGGCCTACAGGTCCTACCAGGCGGGCCTCGGCGTCGCCTGGACCGGCATGGGGATGGACGTCATGGACAAGTCGCTGGGCAAGAGCGACCTGACAAGCTACACCCACGAAAAGTTCGGGACCGACGAGAAGCCGTACAACGCGCCGTACTCCGACTGGAAGGACAACACCCTCAAGCCTGCCCCCGACACCCACTGGTAGCGAGAAGGAACGATCATGGATCTGTACTCGGCACAACGCATCACCGAGGCGGAAGCGGGCCGCACCGGACTCGGCACCGGTCCCAACCGTCGGCTCCGGCTCACCTTGATCATCGGGATGCCCCTGGTCCTCCTGGTATTCGGAATCATGATCCTGGTGCCGAAGTCCCTGATGGACGACGTCCTTCACGTCTATGAGGCCGGGATCATCGGCTGCCTCCTGCACTACGTCTGGGTCTTCGCGAAGTACCCGCGGCACTCGGGCCGTCCTCCCTACCTCACCCGGGATCTCGCCATGGGCGGTGGTTTCTTCCTGCCCTCGATGTTCCTGGGTTTCTGGCCGGGCATGTTCGCCGCCCCGGCTTGGGCAGTCTTCGTCGGCGTCGCTTATGCAATGGAAGAGAGGCGGGCGCGCCGTGGCCACCGCTGAGCAGCACCGGTCCCCGACCGGCTTCAACCTGGTGCCACCGCCCGGCTGGGACGTGATTCCGCTACGCACCGGTACCCAGGAAGCGATGGACCGCATCGTCCGCAAGGCCGTCGCGCAGCTGCCCGTCGGCTTTCCCAAGGACGACATTCCGCAGGCCCGGCTGAAACTCACCAAAGAGATGAAGAAGGTCGTCCGCCGGGCCCGCGCCAAGGGGGGTATGACCCTCTACCTCCCCACCGAGCGCCTCCACGGCGTCGCGCTGCCCGTCTCGATCGTCGCCTCCGAGCCGATCGGGATTCCGAGGGTCAGGCCCGACAGCGGGCCGGAAGCGGTCCTGCTCGCGCTCGCCTCCGAGACCCCGGGAGCCGAGATGCGGGAACTCGACCACGCGGCAGCCCTGCGCTCGGAACGAGATGTCCCCGCCGACGCCGCAAAGGGCATCGACGCCGCTCACCGCCGGGTCGAATACTTCGTGCCGATCCCGGACAGCACTCCTGACCAGTACTTCACCTTCACCTTCAGCGCCCTGATCGCGCCCGGCTCAGATCCCTCCTTCTACGACACCCTCGTGGAACTGTTCGACGCCGTGATGAACACCTTCCGCTGGAGCTACGCCTGAACACCCCCTGCCCGCGCCCCTGACGAAAGAGACCGCTCATGGCCGACGACACCCTGTGGAGCGCCGACCTCGGTGCACCGCTGCACATCGACACGGATGCCAACCCAGGCCTCTGGGGCTATCTCCACCTCCAGATCGACAAGAAGACCTTCAAGGAATGGCTGGACCAGCACCTGTCCGGCCTGGCCGCCATCCACGGCATCGAGCTCACCCGCAAGCTCCGCCGATTCCACAAAAATTTCTACGAGCAGATACTGGTGACGCTCCGCGACAAGCTCCAGGCCGACGAGGCGTTCATCTACCACCCCGTTCCGCTGACCTGCATGCCTCTGGTGATGCACGCCACCCGCTTCCACTGCGAGGCCCGTGACGCGGCATCCTGCGAGGGAGTCACCGCGTTGACGGTGCCGCACCCGGACATCCCCGAGTGGCAGCAGCGAACCGGCAGCATTCCGTTCGCCTCTCCACACCTGGGCGCGGACGGGGTCCGGGTCACCCTCTCCTACCCTGCGGACAGCACCATCATGATGACCTCGGTGACGTACCACTGGCACACCCCGCCCGGCCTCCCCGACGTACTGCTCCGCGGGCACCACGACGATCCGGAAGTGATCGCCGCGGCGATGGAGGCACTGGACGACTTCGCGCGGACGCTCCGGCTCCCTGGGGCAGCCCATTGACCGGCGCCGCCGGGAACGGACTCGAACGGTGAGAGCATCGAGCGGCGCGTGGCGTTTCGTCCGGCTTTTCTGACGGAGCTCGATATCCCAGGGTTCTTCTCGGACGTCCGTTGCTCAGGTCGAATTCGTGGTGTCCGGTGACCCGGTCACGCCGTAGTCCATGATCAGGTCAGTCGACGGGAGACAGCCGCTCCACGAGGTCGTCACCTGCTCGGTCCGGCCGCCCGGCCCGGTACCGGCGCACCTTTCGGATCGGCTACGGGAGCCGACGGCGGGAACTCCCCGGTCTCCGCGAGGACATGACGGTCCGGAACCGTCTCTAGAACGTCAGCACCGCCCTGGCCACCTTCCCCGCGTGCGCGTCCTCGGCCGCCCTCTCGAAGTCCTCGACGGGGTACGTCGCCGTCACCAGCTCGTCGAGGAGCAGCCGTCCCTCTCGGTACAGCTCGGCGTACCGGGCGATGTCCCGCTGGGGGCGGGACGAGCCGTAGCGGCAGCCGAGGATGGACTTGTCGAGGTACATCGAGGAGACGAGGAAGGACGCCTCGGCCGTCGCCGGGGGGACGCCGAGCAGGACCGCCTGGCCGTGCCGGTCGAGCAGGTCGACCGCCCGGCGGATGAGTTCGACGCGGCCGACGCACTCGAAGGCGTGCTGGGCGCCGGTCGGCAGGACGTCCTTCACCCCGTCCGCCGAGGTCAGGAAGTGCGTCGCGCCGAACTGCCGGGCCACGGCCTCCTTGGCCGGGTTGGAGTCGACGGCGACGATCCGCAGCGCGCCCGCGAGCCGCGCACCCTGGATGACGTTGAGGCCGATGCCGCCCGTGCCGATGACCAGGACGGTGTCGCCGCTCTCGACCCGGGCCCGGTTCAGGACGGCGCCGACACCCGTGAGGACCCCGCAGCCGATCAGCGCGGCCGAGGTCAGCGGGATGTCCTTGGGGATCCGGACCGCCTGGACGGCCTTCACCACCGTGCGTTCCGCGAAGGCCGAGTTGGCGGCGAACTGGTACAGCGGCTCGCCGGAGCGCGCGAACGGCCGCTGCGGCATGCCGATCGCCCTGCGGCACATCGTGGGCCGCCCCCGGTCGCACTCGGCGCAGGTCCCACAGTTGGCGAGAGTGGACAGCGCCACATGGTCGCCGGGCTCGACATGGGTGACGCCCATGCCCACCGCCTCCACCACGCCCGCACCCTCATGGCCGAGCACTACGGGAACGGGGAAGGGAATAGTGCCGTCCACCACGGAGAGATCGCTGTGGCAGAGCCCCGCCGCGGAGATCGCCACCCGGACCTCCCCGGGACCCGGGTCCCGTACCTCCAGGTCGTCCACGACCTGGGTCCTTCTCCCGTCGAAGATCACGCCTCGCATCGCGCCGGCTCCCCTCTCCCCGGGCCGCCCCGGGCTGTTCCTGGGCTGTTGGTTCCGGGTCCGGTCACGGCCGGCCCCGGGGCTCCTTCGGCAGGCCGAGCACGCGCTCGGCGATGATCGTGCGCTGGATCTCGTCCGAGCCGCCGTAGATCGTGTCGGCCCGGCTGAAGAGGAACAGGTGCTGCGCCTCGTCCAGTTCGTACGGCAGCGCGGCCGACCAGTCCGCCGGACCCACCGCCGCCGCGGCCCCCCGCACCAGGACCGCCGCCTCGCCGAGCCGTCGGTGCCAGCCGCCCCACAGCAGCTTGGCCACGCTCGGCACGCCCGCACCCGCACCCCCGGCCCCGGCACCGGCACCGGCACCGGCACCGGCACCGGCCGAACCACCCAGGGTGCGCAGGGCGTTCCACCGCATCACGCGCAGCTCGGCCCAGAGCCGTACGAGCCGGTCGCGTACGACGGGGTCCAGGGCCGCCCCCGTCGCGACGGCCGTGCGCAGCACCCGCCCCAGCTCCTCGGCGAACCCGATCTGCTGGGCGAGCGTGGAGACCCCTCGTTCGAAGCCGAGCAGGCTCATGGCGACCTTCCAGCCCCCGCCCTCGCCGCCCACCACGTGCCCGGCCTCCGCCAGGGCCCCGTCGAAGAACACCTCGTTGAAGTCGCTCGTGCCCGTGAGCTGCCGGATGGGGCGGACCTCGATCCGGCCGGGCTGGTCCATGGCGACGAGCAGGAAGGACAGTCCGTGATGGCGGACGCTCCCCGGCTCGGTGCGGGCGAGCACGAAGCACCAGTCGGCCTCGTGGGCGAGCGAGGTCCAGATCTTCTGCCCCGTGATCCGGTACGCCCCCGGGGAACCGGCCCCCGCGTCCCGTACGGCGGTCGTGCGGACGCCCGCCAGGTCCGAGCCGGCGCCCGGTTCGCTGTACCCCTGGCACCACAGTTCCCGGCCCTCGGCGACCGGCGGCAGGAAGCGGCGCTTCTGCTCCGGCGTCCCGTGCGCGATGAGCGTCGGCGCCAGCAGGTTCTCGCCGATGTGCCCGGAGCGGGGCGGCGCCTTCGAGCGGGCGTACTCCTCGGCCCACACGACCTGCCGGGTCAGGTCCGCGCGCCGGTTGCCGTAGCCGTCCTCCGCCCAGCCGAGCCCGATCCAGCCGCCCCTGCCGAGTTCCCGCTCCCAGTCGCGGCGCCCGGGGGTGCCGGTCCGGTGGTCGGTCAGGTGCTCCTCCAGCCAGGCCCGCGCCTCGCGCCGGAAGACCTCGTCCTCAAGGCCGAATGCGAAATCCACGCGCTCTCCTCCCCACCGGACCCGGTGCGCCGGGGCCGGGAACGGTCACGCGTTGGGACGGGTCCTGTCCGCGGCCGCACGCGCCATCGCCTCCAGCTGCTCCAGCAGCGGCATCGGGTCGACGCCGACGGTCCCGGGCAGGAAGTCGGCGATCCGCTCCGGGGTCCAGGCGCCCTCGGCGTATCCGGCGCGCAGTTCGCGCGGCTGCGCCCATACGGCGATCTTGGGCCCGGCGATCGTGTAGACCTGCCCGGTGATGCGTTCCTCGCGGGCCCGGTCCGACAGCAGGTAGACCACGAGGGCGGCCACGTCCTCCGGTTCGCCGATCTCCTTCAGCTCCATGGGCACGTTCGCCGACATGCGGGTGCGGGCGACGGGCGCGACGGCGTTCGCGGTGACCCCGTACTTGTGCAGCCCGAGGGCCGCGCTGCGCACCAACGAGATGATCCCGCCCTTGGCCGCGCTGTAGTTGGCCTGTGCCACCGATCCCTGGTGGTTGCCGCTGGTGAAGCCGATCAGGGTGCCCGAGCCCTGTTTGCGCATCACCGCCGAGGCGGCCCGGAAGAGCGTGAACGTGCCCTTGAGATGGGTGGCGACCACCGGGTCCCACTCCTGCTCGGACATGTTGAAGAGCATCCGCTCGCGCAGGATGCCGGCCACGCACACCACACCGTCGATCCGCCCGTACGAGGCGAGCGCGGTGTCGACGACGCGCTGGCCGCCCTCCATCGTCGAGATGTCGTCGGCGACGGCGACCGCCTCCCCGCCGGCCGCCTCGATCTCCTTCACGACGGCCTCGGCGACCGAACTCGTGGGCTCGGCGCCCTCGATGGACACGCCGTGGTCGTTGACGACGACGCGGGCGCCCTCGGCGGCCGCGGCGAGGGCGACCGCCCGGCCTATCCCCCGGCCCGCGCCCGTGACGGCGACGACCTTGCCCGCAAGGAAGTTCCCCATGCCCGGCCCCTTCCCGCAGTTTCTGACGGTCCGTTAGATTCCCTTTGGATTCTACGACCCGTCAGACACCTGGAGACAAGCCCCCGGGGAGGACTCATGTCGCAGCCGGCGCTCCGTCCGGAGTTCCACGAGATCGCGAAGCGCGTCAACAACTGGGGGCGCTGGGGGGCCGACGACGAGATCGGGACGCTGAACCTCATCACGGACGAGGTGGTGCGGGAGGCCGCCGGGACGGTGCGGACGGGGCGCCGGGTGCCGCTCGCCCTGCCGCTCCAGCAGGACGGCGTGCAGACCGGGATGATCCCGGGGCGGGTCAACCCGCTGCACGCGATGGTGCAGATCAACCAGGAGATCTTCGGCCCCGGCACGGTGGCGTGCAGCGACGACGCCGTGACCATGGGGCTCCAGGCGGCCACCCACTGGGACGCGCTGCCCCACGTCTCGCACTCCGGCAGGCTCTACAACGGACGCCCCGCCTCCAGCGTCACCCCGCACGGCGGCGCCGAGTTCGGCGGGATCGACAAGCCGCGGCACATCGTCTCGCGGGGCGTCCTGCTCGACGTGGCGCGGGCGCGCGGCGAACACCGGCTGGCCGGCGGGCACGCCGTGACCCCCGAGGACCTGGAGGCGGCGGAGGAACTGGCGGGCACGCGGGTGAGGGCGGGCGACATCGTGCTCGTACGGACCGGGCAGATCCAGGTGTACCTGGCGGGCGACAAGCACGGGTACGGGTATCCGTCGCCGGGCCTGTCGGTGCGCACCCCCGAGTGGTTCCACGCGCGCGACGTCGCGGCGGTCGCCAACGACACCCTGACCTTCGAGATCTTCCCGCCCGAGATCGAGGACCTGTGGCTGCCCGTGCACGCGCTCGACCTGGTCGAGATGGGGATGATGCAGGGCCAGAACTGGAACCTCGAAGAACTGTCCACAGCCTGTGGACAGGAGGGCCGTTACGCCTTCCTGCTCTCGGCGATGCCGGAACCCTTCGTCGGCGGCACCGGCACACCGGTGGCGCCCGTGGCGATCCTCTGACGCCCCGTCCGCACGAGGGCCGTCCGGGGGCCGCCCGCCCGAGGGGCCGGACGGCGGCGCGCTTCCCCCACTCTCGACTGCGCCCGGCCGAAGGCCCCCACCTCACGCCGGGCACGGCACCGCGCGCCGCCATCCGCCTCCGGCGCACCCGCCCTGCCTCCCCCGGCCACGGGGAGCCGACGCCGAATCACGACCCACACTCGCCGAGGGCCCCCGTCACCGGAACCCTCGCCGTCCCCTCGCGGCGAATCGCTGAACACAAGCGTGATCAAACGGACACGTCGCGTCAACACCCGATCGGGGATTTGCGGCGTTCCATCCCTTTTGAGACAGCGCGTACGGAAGCACGACCCGGCGCATTCGGCCACCACGGCGGCCGTGTACAGCGATTTCGTGCATCTATGCACGAAACGCGAGGCGTGCCCGAGGGGGCACGACCGCCCCACCACCCCGGGCCGGCCCGTCCGGCACCCCCGAGGAGGCGGGCCGGACGGACCGGACCGACCCGGCCCGGGTGCCGGGCGGACGCCTCCCGGACCGCCTAGACCGCCTCGTACGCGAAGCCGCCGTAGGCGCCGTACGGGGAGTCCTGCGCGGTGTCCGAGGCGCAGCGGTCCAGCTCGCACCAGATGCGCTTGCCGGCGCCCTCGGGGTTCCAGCCCCAGCGGTCCGCGAGCCCGTCGACCAGTTCCAGGCCCCGCCCGTTGGTCTCGTCGCCCTCCGCGTGCCGGGGCATCGGCGGCCGGGCACTGGAGTCGGCCACTTCGAGGCGCACGGTGGCGGCGCCCTCGCCGCCGGGCAGGCACAGGCGCAGGACGGCCGGACACCCGGTGTGCACCACGGCGTTCGTGACGAGCTCGGAGACCAGCAGGATCAGCGTCTCGGCGAGTGGTTCATCGGCGTCTATCCCGGACCCCGCGAGCCTCGAACGGGCCCATCGCCGGGCTCGCCCCACCTCTGCGGGGTCGGGCCGGATCTCCAGCTGCACTTGAAGCACCTGCACCGCTCACACCATCCGAACCGGCGGACACATCGCCTCGCGCCTCACAAGGGCCACGATCGTGGCCATTTTCTGCATGGCCAGAACAAGGATCACGGAACGTGATTCCCTTGCGAGACAGCATGGTTGACGCACAGTCACCCCAACAAGCGCTTCGGGCATATTCCAGCGCGAAGGAGTACGCGTGCGGCATACTGTGCGACGCCCGCCTTGGGGAGTCGAACAGGCAGGCACGGGGGTCCGCCCTGCCGTACGAGGGGCGCGCATCGCCGGGCCCGGCGCGGCCTCGGGGGCAACACCGGGATGGCTCAGCCTCAGAACCACTCGCATCCCACACAAGGTACCGGAGCCCGGCGCCGACTCCAGGCCGTGACAAGTCACGCCTAGGACACAACCCGGTCTCAACGCTCCGTGATGCCGTTCTGCCACGATCCGCGACATCCGCCCCCGTTCCTCCCGTGCCGTCCCGGAACGGCGGCCCCTCACACCGGCCCGGCCTGCAGATCGTCCGCCAGCTCCTCCTCGCTCTGCGCGACACCGCCGGGACGGTGCGTCCGCGTCCACGCCCGCTTCAGGTGCAGATGGACGTCGGACTCCCAGGTGAAGCCCATGCCGCCGTGCACCTGGAGGCAGTCGCGGGCGCCGCGCACGGCGGCCTCGTCGGCGAGCAGGCGGGCCGCCGCGACGTCCGCCGGGTCGGCGGTGACCGAAGCGGCGTAGACGGCCGCGCGGGCCACCTCGACCCGCGCGAGCATGCCCGCGCACAGGTGCTGCACCGCCTGGAAGGCGCCGATCGGCTGCCCGAACTGTTTGCGCGTCCGGGCGTGTTGCACGGCGCTCTCGCAGGTCCGGGCGGCGCTGCCGAGCTGTTCGGCCGCGGTGAGGAGCGACGTGAGGAGCCCGTCCGGCGTCCGGGCCGCCCGGAGCGCGCCGTTCCCGGGCGGCCCGCCGCCGGTCACGGGCAGCCGGTGCAGGGGGGTCAGCGGGTCCACCGGGGCCAGCGGCTCGGCCCCGGTGACATCACCCCGGACGACGTCGGCCTCGTCCAGCCATTCCACGAGCCCGCCGGCGGCGGAGGTCACGACCACGTCCCCGGTGGCGGCCCCGGGGACGGCTCCCGCGGCCAGGTGCGTGGCGATCAGCGGTCCCGGCAGCAGGGCCCGGCCCGCCTCCTCGAAGACCAGCACGGCTTCCGGGAGGCCCTGCCCGACGCCGCCCCCGTCCTCGGGAAGTCGCAGCGCGAAGAACCCCGCCGCGCCCAGCTCGCGCCACAGCTCCCGGTCGAGCACCCGCGCGCCCTCCCGCGGCCCCCCGTCCGCCCCTCCCGTCCGCCCCGCACCGCCGGCCGCGCACCGCCCGTCCGCCCGGTCCACGGCCGCGCGCAACGCCTCCCGTCCAAAGCGGCCCTCCAGCAGGTCGCGCACGCCCCGCCGAAGAGCCCGTTGGTCGTCCGTGAGCCTGAAGTCCACCGGTCGACGTCACCTCCCCCTGGGAAGGCCGAGGATGCGCTCGGCCACGATGTTCCGCTGGATCTGCGAGGTGCCGGCCGCGATGGTGTACGACAGGGACGAGAGCCGGTCCAGGGTCCATTCCCGTCCCAGGTCCAGGGCGTCGGGGCCGAGGACCTCCGCGGCGGCGTCGAACAGTTCCTGGCGGGCGTGCGAGTACGCCAGTTTGAAGACCGAACCGCCCGTGCCGGGCACGCCCCCGGTGTGCTGCGCCTCGCTCACGTTCCACTGGGTGAGCCGCCACAGCGCGCGGAACTCGGCGTTCAGCCTGCCGAGACGGCGGCGCAGGACGGCGTCGTCCCAGCGGCCGTTCTTCCGCGCCTCGCGCGCGACCTCGGACAGCACGCGCCGGCAGGCGACCACCTCGCCGACGAAGGCGGTGCCGCGCTCGTAGGAGAGCGTCACCATGGTCACGCGCCAGCCGTCGTTCTCGGCGCCGACCCGGTTGGCCGCCGGGACGCGCACCTCGTCGAGGAAGACCTCCGCGAACTCGGTGGAGCCCGCCAGCGTGCGCAGCGGGCGGACGGTGACGCCGGGCGCGTCCATCGGCATCGCGAGCCAGGTGATGCCCCGGTGCTTGCGGGCGTCGGGGTCGGTGCGCACCAGCAGTTCGCACCAGTTCGCCACCTCGGCGTGGGAGGTCCAGATCTTGGACCCGCTCACCACGTAGTCGTCGCCGTCACGCCACGCGCGCGTGCGCAGCGCCGCGAGGTCGGAGCCGGCGTCCGGTTCGCTGAAGCCCTGGCACCAGACCTCCTCGCCGCGCAGCACGGGCGGCAGCCAGCGCGCCCGCTGCTCCGCGCTCCCCTCGGAGGCGACGGTCGGTCCGGCGTGCAGCAGTCCGACGAAGTTGGCCCCCACGTAGGGGGCGCCCGCTTTCTCGGTCTCCTCCAGGTAGATGAGGTGCTGCGTCGGCGTGGCGCCCCGGCCGCCCGCGTCGACGGGCCAGTGCAGGCCCGCGTACCCGGCGTCGTACAGCATCCGCTGCCAGCCGAGGTCGTACGCCCGTCTGGCGGGCCAGTCGTGCGGGGACGGTTTCGGCGGCAGCGCCGGGAGGACCCCGGCGAGCCACGTCCGCAGCCGCGCGCGGAACTCCTCCTCCTCGGGCGTGTACGTCAGGTCCACTACAGGTCCAGCTCCAGCATGCGGATGGCGTTGCCCCGCATCAGCTTGTGGACGGTCTCGTCGTCGAGGCCCTTCACGTGGTCGAGGGCGACCTCCTTGGTGTGCGGGAAGGTCGAGTCGACGTGCGGGTAGTCGGTCTCGAAGGTGGCGTTGTCGCGGCCCACCACGTCCAGGGACGCGACCCCGTGCTTGTCGCGGAAGAAGCAGCAGAAGACCTGCCGGTAGTAGTACGTCGACGGGGGCTCCGGGATCAGGTCCCTGACCCCGCCCCAGGCCCGGTGCTCCGACCAGACGTCGTCGGCGCGCTCCAGGGCGTACGGGATCCAGCCCATCTGGCCCTCGGAGTAGGCCAGCTTGAGGCGCGGGAACCTCACCAGGACGCCGCTGAAGAGGAAGTCCATCATCGAGGCCATCGCGTTGTTGAAGGACAGCGAGGCCTGGACGGCGGGGGGCGCGTCGGGGGAGGCGGCCGGCATCTGGGAGGACGAGCCGATGTGCATGTTCACGACCGTCCCGGTCTCCTGGCAGACCGCGAAGAACGGGTCCCAGTAGCCGGAGTGGATGGAGGGCAGCCCCAGGTAGGTGGGGATCTCGGAGAAGGTGACGGCCTTCACGCCCCGGGCCGCGTTGCGGCGGATCTCGGCGACCGCGAGGCCGATGTCCCACAGGGGGATCAGGCACAGCGGGATCAGCCGGCCGCCGCTGTCGCCGCACCACTCCTCGACCATCCAGTCGTTGTACGCCCGCACGCAGGCCAGGGCGACCTCCTTGTCGTGGGCCTCGGCGAAGGTCTGGCCGCAGAAGCGCGGGAAGGTGGGGAAGCAGAGGCTGGCCTCGACGTGGTTGAGGTCCATGTCCCTGAGCCGCTCGGCGGGGTCCCAGCAGCCGCGCCGCATCTCCGCGCGGGTGATGCCCTCCAGCGTCATCTCGTCGCGGTCGAAGCCGACGGCGGCGATGTTGCGCTTGTACGGGAACTGGAGGTCCTCGTAGATCCACCAGTCGGTCGGCGGGCCGTCCGGGTCCATGGTGATCCGGTACTTGCCCCCGACGTAGGCGAGCTCGCCGATCCCGGCGGTCAGCGGTTTCGGCCCCCGGTCGTGGTACTTGCGCGGCAGCCAGGTCTCGAAGAGGTGTGCGGGCTCGATCACGTGGTCGTCGACGCTGATGATGCGGGGCAGTTCGGTCATGGTCCCCTCCGCCTGGCGTTCATTTCTGATGACCCGTCAGATTCATCTCCACAAGCAGGCTAGCCCCGCACCTATGGACCGACAAGGCGCCGGGCCCTACGCTCTGCGCACGATCTGACTGTCCGTCAGCTACGGATGCCGAAGCGAACGACCGCAGGGGGCCGAAGTGAACGACACCGCACACGCCCTGAGCTCCGCGCGCACGCTGTGGGAACTGGTCGACCGCCGGGCCCGCCTCACCCCCGACCGGCCCGTCCTGCTCCAGGGCGACCGCTCCCTGACCTTCGGTGAGCTGCGCGACCGCGCCGAGCGGGTGGCGGCGGGCCTCCACGAGCGGGGCGTGCGCCCCGGCACGGTGGTCGCCTGGCAGCTTCCCACCCGGATCGAGACCGCCCTGCTGTCCTTCGCGCTGGCCCGGATCGGCGCCGTGCAGTCGCCGGTCATCCCCTTCTACCGCGACCGCGAGGTCGGCTTCGCGCTGCGGGAGTCGAAGGCCGAGTACTTCGCCGTGCCGGGCGAGTGGCGCGGCTTCGACCACACCGCGATGGCGCACCGGCTCGGCGCGAAGAACGTCTTCGAGGCGTACGACGCGCTGCCCGACGGCGATCCCGCCGTCCTGCCCGCCCCGCCCTCCGACGGCACCTCCGTCCGCTGGATCTACTGGACCTCGGGCACCACCTCCGACCCCAAGGGCGTGCTGCACACCGACCGTTCGCTGATCGCGGGCGGCTCCTGCCTCGCCCACGCGCTGCGCCTGTCCGGGGACGACGTCGGCTCGATGGCCTTCCCCTACGCGCACATCGCCGGGCCCGACTACACGGTGATGCTGCTGCTGTACGGCTTCCCGGCCGTGATGTTCGAGCACTTCGCGCTGCCCGACGCCCTGGAGGAGTACCGCAGGCACGGCGTGACGGTGGCGGGCGGGTCGACCGCGTTCTACTCGATGTTCCTCGCCGAGCAGCGCAAGAAGCCCGGGGAGCCGGTCGTCCCCACGCTGCGGCTGCTCGCGGGCGGCGGGGCGCCGAAGCCGCCCGAGATCTATCACTCGGTCGTCCGGGAGATGGGCGTGCAGCTCACCCACGGGTACGGGATGACCGAGGTCCCGATGATCACGATGGGCGCGCCGGACGACTCGGCCGAGGACCTGGCGACCACGGAGGGCAGGCCCCCCGAGGGCATGGAGATCCGGATCGTGGACGCGGCGGGCGCTCCCCGGCCGGCCGGCGTCGACGGGGACGTACGGCTGCGGGGGGAGGCCGTGTGCCAGGGGTACCTGGACCCGGCGCAGACCGCGGAGGCGTTCGACCCGGACGGGTTCCTGGTCACCGGGGACGTGGGGCACCTGACCGGGAGCGGCCACCTCGTCCTGACCGGCCGGGTGAAGGACATCATCATCCGCAAGGGCGAGAACATCTCCGCGAAGGAGATCGAGGACCTGCTGCACCGGCACCCGGCGGTCGGGGACGCGGCCGTGATCGGACTGCCCGACGCCGAGCGCGGGGAGCGCGTGTGTGCGGTGGTGGAACAGCCGCCGGGCTCGCCGGAGCTGACGCTGTCCGCGGTGACGTCGTACCTGCGCGGGGAAGGGCTGTCCGTGCACAAGCTGCCGGAGCAGCTGGAGGTCGTGGACGCCCTTCCGCGCAACGAGGCCCTGCGCAAGGTGCTCAAGTACCGGCTCAGGGAGCGCTTCTCGGGATGAGGCCCTGTCTGGCTCCCGGGGCGGGCCGTCCGAGGACCCGCCCCGGGAGCCGGGGCCGTTCCGGCTACTCCGGCACGGTGAAGTAACGGGCGAACGAGGTCACGATCTCCGTCTCGCCGATCCGTCCGTCGGCGTCCGTGTCCAGGCCGGCGGCCACGGTGGTGGCGACGGTGTCGTCCGCCCCCAGGGCCCTGAGGACACGCGTGACCTCCTCGACCGTGGCAGCGCCGTCCCCGTCGGTGTCCGCCACGGCGAGCGCCGCGTGCAGGAAGGGGCGGGCGATCTCGGCGAACCGCTCGGGGTTGTCGCGCAGCCGCTTCACCGCGCCGCTCACGAACTCCTCGCGCGTGATCCGCTGGTCTCCGTCACGGTCCGCTATCCCGGCCATGCCCTGCCAGAACGCCTCGGCGCCGATGTAGAGGGCCTGGCCCTTGTCCGACCTGGCCGTGGTGGCGAACTCGGCGAGCACGGCCTTGGTGGCGGCGCTGAAGTCCTCCCGGTCGATGTAGCCGTTGCCGTCCTGGTCGAAGCCGGCGAACCGGGCGGCGATCCTGCGCTCGTAATCGGAACTGACCATGGGTGTTCGGACCGCCTCACATCTCAGCCGGCCTCGGCCGGACTGGGGTTCATCTGGGACGGAGCGTACGACGCCCGGACCGCCCCGGGTGCCGGAAAGCGACGGTTGTACCAAGACCGCAAGAATTCCGAGACAAGAAGAAGGGGACGAGGGGTGACGGGAGCGGACGGGAGGTGACGGAAGGGGAGGGAACGGGACCTCAGGCCGACAGCGGGCGGGACTCCTCGTCCGTGGCCGCGTCGACGTCGGGGTACACGTCGAAGAGCCGGCGCACGCCGAGGGCCCCGAGGACGCGGTTCACGTGGGAGCCGTCGGCCGCGCCCCGCGCGGGCAGGATCAGCCGCAGACGCCCCCGGCAGGAGCGCATGAGGCGGCGGGCGGCGATCAGGACGCCGACCCCGCTGGAGTCGCAGAACACGACCTCGGACAGGTCCAGGACGATGCCGTGCCGGCCCGTCGCCACCACGTCGTGGACGCTCTGGCGCAGCGCGGGCGACGTCACGAGATCGAGCTCGCCCGACACCCGCAGCACGGTCCACCCGCCGTCGGCCACGTCGGTCACGTGCGTCACCTTGAGCGTCACCGCCACGCCTTTCGCTCGCCTCGCCCAGCAGAAACGGAACAACTCCGTACGCTTCCTTCCGGCGCGGCTGCCCCGCCGTACTTCCATGAAACACGGATCCCGCCAGGAAGAAACGCCTGTCTACGGTCGAAAATCCTTCACGAGGGTTCTCTTTCGGTCGCATACGGCCAGGAGCGGTCAGGTACCGGGGTGGAAGTGGCGCGCTCCTACCATCCACGGCCCGTCCAGGGGCGCACATTGACGCAAAGGGGCGTGCGTTGCCGGACGTGCCGACTACATTCAGGACAGCCGGTGCGCACAGGCTGTACGGCGGCACCGCACGGCCGGACGGCGACGGGGGACACGGTCGGCGAACAGGCCGGACGCGGGGACGGACACCGGGCACGACCAGGGGTGAGGGGGCCGTATGACGACGCAGGAAGCACCGCCCCGCTGGGACCGCAGGATGCAGCAGCGGCTCTCACGCGGGGAGGCGGCCGCGCTCGGCGAGCTCTACGACCGTTTCGCTTCGCTGGTGCACGGTCTCGCCCATCGCGTGCTCGGGGACGAGCGGGCCGCCGACGGGATCACCCGCGAGGTCTTCGCCCACGTCTGGGAGAACCCCGACGCGTACGACCCCCAGCAGGGCCCGCTGCGTTCCTGGCTCGCCGGCCTGACCCACCGTCTGGCCGTGCAGCGCCTGCGCGCCACCGAGACCGCCGCGCTCGCCCGCGGCGGCGACGGCACCGCCGAGGAACTGGAGCGCAAGGTGCACGGCGCGTCCGTCGCCGCCCGCGCCGACTACATCGTCACGTCCATGCCCGCCCCGCTGCGGACCGCCCTGGAGCTGGCGTACTTCCAGCGCCGCGACTACCGCCAGGCGGCCGCCGATCTCGGCGTCACCGAGGACGAGGCCCGCCGCCGGCTCCGCCTCGGCCTCCAGCTGCTGTCCACCGCCCACGACTCCGGGCCCGCCGCGCCGCCGGAACCCGGGGGTGCCCGGTGAGCGAGGAATCTGGCCGGTTCGCGCCGTTCGACGACGAGGAGGGGCGCGCGGCCGGGCACGAGGACGGGTACGGGGACACGGACGGGCGCGGGACCACGGACGACGGCACCGACGGGCGCGGGACCACGGACGAGAACGAGGACGGGCACGGCGGCATGCGCGAGGACGGGCACGAGGACGCCGGCGGCGACGGGCGGCCGGCGGACGGGCCGCCGCTGCCCGGACCGGCCGCCGCCCCCGGCCCCGCTCCGCTGGTCCTGGAACACCGGGTCCTGAAGTCCCTGCTGGGCGCGTGGGCGCTGGCCGCCTGCTCGGCGGAGGAGACGAGTGCCGTCGAGGACCACCTCGGGGACTGCGGCGCGTGCGCCGAGGAAGCGCTGCGGCTGCGCGAGGCGGTCGGACTGCTGCACCCGCCGGAGAGCCTCGACCTGGACCCGACGCTGCGCACCCGCGTCCTGACGAGCTGTCTGGACCGGCGGCCGCCGCGCATCCCGGTCCCCGGGTGGGCCGATCCGTACGACGCGGAGACCGCCCGTCTCGACGCGCTGCTCCAGGACATCGGCGGCTCCGAGTGGCACGCGCCCGTGCGGCTGCGCTGGTTCGAGGACGACGGGCCCGTGAGCCGCCGTACGACCGTCGCCGGGGTCATCGCGCATCTGCTGAGCGTCGACGGACTGGTCGCCGTCGCGCTGGGGCTCGACGATCCGCTCGGCACGGCCGGCGCGGAGCGGCCGACCCCCCGGGACCGCACCGAGGCGTACTGGCGTGCCTCGCGCGTCCCGCCCACCCGGTCCGTGCGCGGGCCCTGGCGGGAACAGAGCCACAGCATCGTCCGGAGCGTGTCGTTCGTCGAGGAGGGCGCCCCGGCCGCGGGCGGCGTCGCGGGCGGGGAGGCGTCCGGACGGCTCACCGTGGCGTACGGCGGTTTCGAACTGCCGCTCAGCGACTCGATGCTGGACCGGGCCTTCGAGTGCTGGGTGCACGCGGGGGACATCGCCGACGCGGTGGACTACCCGTACGAGCCGCCCGCGCCCCGGCACCTGAACCGGATGATCGACCTGGCCGCGCGGATGCTGCCCGTCTCGCTCGCCGAGCGGCGCCGGGCCGGGCTGTCGGCCCGGTCGGCCCGGCACCCCGTCACGGCGGGCGCCCCGGGACGCAGCCTGCGCCTGGAGATCGAGGGCTCCGGGGGCGGCGAGTGGCTCATCCCCGTCGACTCGCCCGGCGCCCTCGGCTCCGCCGATCACGAGGTGGCCCATGTCGCGCTGGACGGGGTGGAGTTCTGCCGCCTGGCCGCCGGCCACGTGTCCCCGCAGGAGGCGGCCGCCGGACAGGACGGCGACCGTGACGTCATCTGGGACGTCCTGTCCGCGGCGGCCTCGCTGAGCCGGATGTGAGCGGTCCCAGGACGACACGGACGTGACCCGGCGAGCCGTGTGAGCCGGGCGGTCGGGCGGTCAGGCGGTCAGGCGGTCAGGCGGTCAGGCGAAGACGACCGTCCGGCGCCCGTTGAGCAGGATGCGGCGCTCCGCGTGCCACTTCACGGCGCGGGCGAGCGCCTGGCACTCGACGTCACGGCCGATGGCGACGAGCTGGTCGGGGGTGACGTCGTGGCCGACCCGCTCGACCTCCTGCTCGATGATCGGACCCTCGTCGAGGTCGGCGGTGACGTAGTGCGCCGTGGCGCCGATGAGCTTGACCCCTCGGGCGTGCGCCTGGTGGTACGGCTTGGCGCCCTTGAAGCTCGGCAGGAAGGAGTGGTGGATGTTGATGATGCGGCCGCTGAGCTGCTTGCACAGGTCGTCCGAGAGGACCTGCATGTAGCGGGCGAGGACGACCAGTTCGACGCCCTTCTCCCGCACCAGCGCCAGCAGCTGCGCCTCGGCCTCGGCCTTCGTGTCCTTCGTCACCGCGATGTGGTGGAAGGGAATGTCGTACGACCCCACCAGCTCCGCGAAGTCGGTGTGGTTGGAGACCACCGCGGCGATGTCGACGGGCAGCGCGCCGATCCGTGTGCGGAAGAGCAGGTCGTTCAGGCAGTGGCCGAACTTGCTCACCATGAGGACGACCTTCATCCGGTCCTCGGCCCGGTGGATCTGCCATTCCATGTGGAAGGCGTCGCCGACCGCTGTGAAACTCGCACGCAATTTCTCCACGGTCACGGGCGACTCCGCCGTGAAGTGAACGCGCATGAAGAACAGACCCGTGTCGTGGTCGCCGAACTGCTGGCTGTCCTCGATGTTGCATCCGGTCATGAACAAGTAGCTCGACACGGCGTGCACGATGCCCTGCTTGTCGGGGCAGGACAGCGTCAGGACGTACTGCTCGGCGGGCACGGTCTCGCGGGCGGCGGGCTCATTCATGCCGGACAGGGTTTCACACCGGCTGCCCGGGCAGGAGTGGCGTCCCGCCACGCGGACGCCGCCCCACCGTCGGGGCGACGGCGAGGGCCGTGCCCGACGGCACCCGTGCGACGGGCTATGCCGACCGCGTCAGGATGTGCAGGACCTCGAGCGTGCGCGGCGGTGCGTCCGGGTCCTCCCCGTCGCTCGACGCCAGCCGTACGTGCGCGGCACGCGCGGCCTGCAGGGCGTCCGGCCACGAGGGGTGGTCGAGATAGGCGGAGACCGGCGCGTCGGGCCCGACCTGGTGCATGATCCGCAGGACCCGCAGGACGGCGCTGTCCACGAGGGCCGCCTCCTGGGAGTCCCGGAAGATCGTGCCGACGTATTTCTCGGCCGACCAGTTGTCCAGCCAGGTGTCCTCGACCAGGCGGTACACGGCGTCGGTGACGTCGCCGTACCCGTCGGCCCCGGCGAGCCAGACGTCCCGCTGGAAGACGGGGTCGGAAAGCATGTGCAGCGCGGAGCGCACATTGCTGCGCCAGCGCCACCACGGCATGTCGTTCAGTGGCATACCGCCCATGGTGGATGAGCGACGGCCACGGCGGGAAGGGTTCTCCGAGTCTTGCACGGTCATCGATCGTACGTTCCCTGTGAAAAACAGTTCATCGACCCCTGTAATTCACCTCTGCGTCACCCGGTGTCGACCATGGGTCACACAAATATTTTCGGTGTGACGGAATCGTGCATGCCCATGACCGGTAGGCGACGTACCCGCACCACCTCCCCCCACCCGCCCCGGCCCCGCAAGGCCAAGCTGCTGCACGTGGGCGCCTTAGTGGCGTGCGCGTCGGTCGCCGTCGGATGCGGGGTCATCCCTGGTGCCACGGGGGGCTCCGGGGATGACCCCGTCAGGGTGATGACCTGGGCCCCCGAGAAGACCAGCGCGACGAACAAGCCCGGCATGCCGGCCCTGGCGAAGGCGTACGCGCGCTGGATCAACGCCCACGGCGGCATCAACGGGCGCCGGCTGGAGGTCCTCACCTGCAACGACCACAACGACTCGGTCTCCGCCGCGCACTGCGCGGAGCGGGCCGCCGACGAGAACGTCGTCGCGGTGGTGGGCTCCTACAGCCAGCACAGCCGCGCGTTCCTCGCTCCGCTGGAAAGCGCGGGCATCCCCTACATCGGGGGCTTCGGGATAACCGACGACGAGTTCGCCAGCCCCCTGTCGTACCCCGTCAACGGCGGTCAGGGGGTCCTGCTGGCGGGCCTCGGCCGGCAGCTCGGCAAGAACTGCGGGCCCGTCTCGCTCATACGCCCCGACACCATCGCCGGTGACGAGCTGCCGGTGCTGCTCGACGCCGGGCTCAAGTCGCTGGGCCACTCGCGCGCCGCGGACCAGCGGGCGGCCGAGGACGCCACCGAGTACTCGGAGCCGACCCGGCAGGCGCTCGAGCACGCGAGCTCCGACCCGGCCAGGAAGGGCTGTGTGGTCCCCGCGCTCGGCGACCGCACGAACACCTTCATGGACTCCTTCCGGCGCGACGCCGAGGACTATCCGAAGGTGGCCACCGGGACGGTCATCGGCAACATCGACCAGTCCCTGATCAACGCCACCGGCGGCAAGTCGGGTCCCTACGAGGGTTCGTACGTCACCGGCTGGTACCCGACCGCCGACGACTCCCGCTGGAACCCGATGCGCGCGGTGATCAAGGAGCAGGCCTTCGGCGACAACCGGATCGACCCCGCCGACGCCGGGGTGCAGAGCACCTGGATCGCCTACACCGTGCTGAAGAAGGTCATCGAGTCCCTCGGCGCGGGAGAGGTCTCGCCCCTCACCATCCGGCGCGAGCTCGACAGCGGCCTCAAGGTGAACACGGGCGGGCTCACGCCGACCCTGAGCTGGCGCTACGACGCGCAGACCCCGATCGCCGACTTCCCGCGCCTGGTCAACTCCGACGTCACCTTCCAGGTCATCCGCAACGGTCGGCTCACGTCGCAGCACAACGGGTTCGTCGACATGACGAAGACCCTGGCCAGCACGGAGTAGGACCTCCGCGGGCGGCCGGGAGCGGGACGGCGCGCACGACGAAGGCCCGGCGCCCTCGCCGGACGGTCGAGGGGGCCGGGCCTTCGCGCGTGGTCAGAGCTTCGGTCAGAACGCGGTCGGGGCGTGGTCAGAGCTGGGTGCGGGCCCGCTGCGTCAGGCCGTACTTCGCCGCGATGGAGTTCCACAGCGTGGCGGCCTTCCCCTTCTCGGTGGAGGCCGTGCCGCTGGCCCGGTCGCCCGCCTGGCTCTCCCCGGTGGTGCGGGCCTGGCCCTTGCGGCAGCCCTTCTTGCCGTTGCCGACCTGGTCGGCCCAGGCCGCGTAGTGGTTGTCGGCCGAGGCGGAGGCCTTCCAGCCGCCGTTGAGGGCGGCGGTCAGCTCCTCGTGGTTCGGCAGCTTGTCGACCGAAAGGCCCGAGAGCCGGGTGACCAGCTCGTTGCGCTGCTTGGCCGCGTCCCGCAGATCACTGGCCGCCTGGCCGAGATCGTTGCACGCCTTCACGTTCGCCACGGCCCTGATCACCGCGCCACGGCTGTTGGCGCTGTCCGCGAGGAGCTTGTCCAGCTCGACGGCCTGCGCCTTCGCCGGGTCGGCACCGGCGGGCGCCGACGAACCCGCCGTCGCGGGCGCGCTCGCGGTCGCGGCCACCGGCTTGCCGGTGTCGTCGCCCTTGCCGTCGTCGCCCCCGCCGCCGCTGAGCAGAGCGCCCGCGCCGACACCGAGCACGACGATGCCGATACCGACGGCCGCGATCACCGGGACGCGCGAACCGGTGCGGCCGCCGCCCCTTCCGTCACCGGCCGACGCGCCGCCACGGCGCCCGGCGGCACGTCCGCCGGAACCGCCCGGCGCCGGCTGGGCTCCGTACCTGTCGTCCGCGCCGTACGGGGCCTGCGGGGCGCCTCCGTCGATCCGGGGCAGCATCTGCGTCGCCCCGGCCGCTTCCGGCTCGCTGCGGAAGAGACTGTCGAACTCCGCCGGGGGCTGCCGCTCGTCCTGCGCGCCGGAGGGCATCCCGAAGGCCCCTGACGGCTGCGCGGGCACGGGCGGGATGTACTGCGTGGCGTCGGCGTCCGAACCGCTCCGCGCCGTCTGCCCCGGGTACTGCGGCGCGCCGGTTCCCCCGACCTCCGGCGGCAGGGCGCCCGGCCCCACCGGCGGTATGAGCTGGGTGGCGCCCTCGTCCGGCGCGGCGGCGACCGGCGGTATGAACTGCGTCGCCCCCTCGTCACCGCCCGGAGCGGCCGGTATGTACGGGATGTACTGGGTGGCGCCGTCCTCGCCGCCGGACGGGAGCTGCGTCCCGGCACCGGCGTGCCCGCCCTGCTGCTCCTGGGACCCGTAGGCGCCGTAGCCGTCGTATCCGCCGGCCGCGCCCGGGCCGTGCGCCCCCGGCGCATAGCCGTTCCGGGCGCCGTACGCCGAGGCCGACGCGCCCTCGGGCGGCAGCGGCGCGGAGCCGGATCCCGGCGTGCCGAAACCCTGCGCCTGCTGTGCGCCCTGCTGCTCCGCCGCCGGCCAGCCCTGGGCCCCGGAGGGCGCGGAGGCGCCCCACGACGGCTCGGCGTTCGCGGACGCGCCCCAGCCGTCGGCCGACTGCGGGGCGGCGGCCGACTGGTCGGGACCCCACTGCCCGCCCCAGGCCGGGCCACCGGCCGGGGTCACGCGGTCACCCGTCGTGCCCGGCAGCAGGGGCGCGCTGCCGTCGGAGGGCAGCACGACGCCTTCGCGCGCGGGCCGCGCCGAGGGCTCCTCGCCCTGTCCACTCTGCGTCACCGGGACTCCTACGAATGGGGGACCTTCGGAATCATCGGCTCACGCTACCGGGTCCCCGCGACCCGGTGCCACGCAGCACCTGTGGTGACCTCCGAACCCTGTGACACGGGTAACGAAACCGCCCCCGAATGCGCTGTATCTCACTCCTCGTCCGTCGCAGCGCCCTCGTTTTCCCGGCGTTCACGCCTCTACGGGCCATATGTTCACGCAAGAGGGCCCGGAAGACGGCGGAGCGAAATGATCACACCCCGCACGGACGGCCCCCGGCCCCCGGATCCCCCGCGTACGGTCACGCGGCCGCCTGCAGCTCCATGCGCGCCCCGAACTCCCGCACCACGGCCTCGTCCTGGAACGGCTCCAGGCGCTGCTGCAGGTCCTCCAGGTACTCGGCGCCGCGGTTGGACCGGAGCGTGCCGAGCAGTTCGACGGCGCGCAGACCCGTGTGGCAGGCCTGCTCCACCTCGCGCTGCTGGACCTGTGCCGTGGCCAGCAGGACGTAGCCGATGGCCCGGCGGCGGGCACGCGACTCGGGAAGGCCGGCCAGGGACTCCTCGGCGCACCGCGCGGCGGCCTCGGCCTGGCCGAGGTCGCGGTGGCAGTGGGCCAGCTCGTCGGCCAGGTACGCCTCGTCGAAGTGCGCGATCCACGCCGGGTCGTCCCCGGAGGCCGCGTCCGCGTTCTCCAGGGCCGTGATCGCGCGCCCGGACGCCACCTGCGCGGCGCGCGCGTCGCCCAGCAGCGCGTGCCCGCGCGCCTCGGCGGCGTGGAACATCGACTCCGCCCGCGGGGTCACCCGCCCCCGCGCGCCCTCCTGGGCCGCGCGCGCCAGCTGCGCGATCTCGCGCGGGTTGCCGAGCTGGGCGGCCAGGTGGCTCATGGACGCGGCGAGGACGTAACCGCCGTACGCGCGGTCGCCCGCCGCCTGCGCGAGCCGCAGGGCCTGGATGTAGTAGCGCTGGGCGAGCCCGGGCTGTCCGGTGTCGATGGCCATGTAGCCGGCGAGTTCCGTCAGCCGGGACACGGCCGCGAACAGTTCGCGTCCGACCGCCTCCCGGTAGGAGCCGGCGAGCAGCCCGGAGACCACGCTGTTCAGGTAGTGCACGACGACCGGGCGCACGTGGCCGCTCCCGTACTGGTGGTCCAGGTCGGTCAGGGCCTGGGTCATCGCGCGGACCGCCGCCACGTCCGAGAGCCCGACGCGCGGGCCCGCCGACCGGGCCACCTGCGAGTCCGGCGACGAGATCAGCCAGTCGCGGCTCGGCTCGACGAGCGCGGAGGCGGCGACGGACGACCCGGACAGGAAGTCCCGCCGTCCCACGTCGCTGCGCCACAGCTCGCAGACCTGCTCGATCGCGCCCAGTACCGTCGGCGAGAACTGGAGACCGACGCCGGACGCCAGGTTCTTGCCGTTGGCCATGCCGATCTCGTCGATCGTGACCGTCCTGCCGAGCTTGCGGCCCAGCGCCTCGGCGATGATCGCCGGAGCCCGCCCCCGGGGCTGCTGACCGCGCAGCCAGCGCGCGACCGACGTCTTGTCGTAGCGCAGGTCGAGTCCGTGCTCCGCGCCGCACATGTTCACTCGGCGGGCCAGCCCGGCGTTCGAGCAGCCCGCTTCCTGGATGAGCGCCTGCAGCCGTTCGTTCGGCTGCCTGGCGATGAGAGGCCTTGCGGCCATGGCGTACCCCCTGTGGCTGCGGTGCCTGCCCACGCACCGAGTTGATGTGTCCTCGCTGGCAGGCGCCCCGGAGGGGACCGGCCAGGAAGATCAATGCCCCGCAGACATACCGAAGATGCGAGACATGTGAGGATTGCCGGGGTAAGGGCGGTCGCCCGACCCCACCCCTGATTACCCGCTACCGGCTGCCGCCGCCCCCGCGCGCCCCCGCACGTGCACCCATGCGCCCCGGGCGGGGAACCAGTGCTCCTCCCCCGCGCGCGTGCCCCCCGTAACCCGCAGTGGACGCGGAAGTTGAGGTCCACGTGGAAGAGACCATCGCGGGCACCGAGTCCGCACAGATATCCCGGCAGCGCGGCGAAGCACTGCGGGAAACCGCCGTGCGCTACGTCGAGGAACGCCACTGGGACGTGTTCCCCGGCACCTGGCTGGTGACGGCCGGCGGAGCGCGGCTCTGTTCCTGCGGTGATCCCGCCTGCCCCGTGCCCGGCGCGCATCCGGCGCGCCCGGACTGGGCGGGCCTGGCCACGGGCAGCGTGACCGTCGCGCAGCGGCTCTGGTCGCTGCAGCCGGAGGCCTCGGTCCTGCTGCCCACGGGGCGTTCGTTCGACGCGATCGAGGTGCCCGAGACGGCCGGGTTCCTGGCGCTCGCCCGTATGCGGCGCATGGATCTCGCCCTCGGGCCGGTGACGTGCACGCCGGACCGCCGCATGCACTTCTTCGTGCTCCCCGGGGCCGCGGCGAAGGTCCCGGGCCTGGTGCGGGCGCTGGGCTGGCCGCCCGCCTCGCTCGACCTGAGCACGCTCGGCGAGGGGGCCTACGTGGCCGCGCCGCCGACCCGGGTCGGATCCCGGGGTGCCGTCCAGTGGGCCTGCCGTCCGACGCCCGCGAACCGCTGGCTGCCGGACGCGGAGGAACTGATCTCGCCGCTGGCCTACGCCTGCGGGCGCGACCGGTAGGGACCGGCGGGGGCCGGCAGGAACCGGGCCGCGGGGACGGGTGGCGGGCGGCCCGGGGATCTAGGGTGCCTGTATGAACGAGGGAGCGAAGGGCGGCGGTGTACCCGCCGTACGTATACGGGGGCTCTGGAAGCGGTTCGGTGAGCAGGTCGCCGTGGCCGGGATCGATCTGGAGCTTCCCGCGGGGCAGTTCATCGGGCTCGTCGGACCGAACGGGGCGGGCAAGACCACCACCCTGTCGATGGTGACCGGGCTGCTCAGACCCGATCAGGGCACCGTCGAGGTCGTCGGTCACGACGTGTGGCACGACCCGGCGGAGGTGAAGGCGCGCATCGGCGTACTGCCCGAGGGACTCCGCCTCTTCGAGCGGCTCTCGGGACGCGAACTACTCGCGTACAACGGGCGGTTGAGGGGTCTGCCCGGCGCCGAGGTCGACAAGCGCGCGACCCAGCTCCTCGACGTCCTCGGCCTCGCGGGCGCGCAGCACAAACTCGTCGTCGACTACTCGACCGGCATGCGCAAGAAGATCGGTCTGGCCTGCGCACTCCTGCACAACCCCGAAGTCCTCTTCCTGGACGAGCCGTTCGAGGGGGTGGACCCGGTCTCCGCGCAGACCATCCGGGGCGTCCTGGAGCGGTACACCGCCTCCGGCGCCACCGTCGTGTTCTCCTCCCACGTGATGGAGCTGGTCGAGTCGCTGTGCGACTGGGTCGCCGTCATGGCCGCCGGACGCATCCGCGCGCACGGTCCGCTCGCGGAGGTGCGCGGCGAGGCGCCCTCGCTCCAGCAGGCGTTCCTGGAGCTGGTGGGCGCGCACGGCCCCGGCACCACGGCCGACCTGGACTGGCTGGGCGGCGGGACTTCCCGATGAGCGCCCCCGCCGGCGTGTCCACCGCGTCGATCACCCCCGTCGTCGTACGTCTGAAGCTCTCCCTCCTGCGCAACGGCCTGCGGCAGTCCACCGGGCGGCGGGCCGCCTTCATCGCGTCCGCGGTGCTCGTCCTGCTCTTCGCCGCGCTCCAGCTGCTCGGCCTGATCGCACTGCGCGGCAACGCCCACGCCACCGCCGTCGGCGTCCTGCTGGTGGCGGTCCTGGCGCTCGGCTGGGCGGTGATGCCGCTGTTCTTCCCCAGCGGCGACGAGACGCTCGACCCGACGCGGCTGGTGATGCTGCCGCTGCGGCCGCGACCGCTCGTCCGGGCGCTGCTGGCCGCCTCCCTGGTCGGCATCGGACCGCTCTTCACGTTCTGCCTGCTGCTCGGTTCGGTGATCTCGGTCGCGCACGGGGCGGCGGCGTACGCGACGGCGGTGGTCGCCCTCGTGCTCGCCCTGCTGGTCTGCGTGGCCCTCGCCCGGGCCGTCGCGGCCGCCAACATCCGTCTGCTGTCCAGCCGCAAGGGCCGCGATCTGGCGGTGCTCAGCGGACTGGTCGTCGCGGTCGGCGCCCAGCTCGTCAACTTCGGCGCCCAGCGGCTCGGTTCGGCGGGCGGCATGTCGGCGCTGGACCCGGTGGGCGACGTACTGCGCTGGATCCCGCCCGGGTCGGCGATCGGTGCCGTGGACTCGGTGAGCGACGGCTCGTACGGGGCCGGGGCCGTCCAGCTCGCGCTGTGCGCCGCGGCCCTGACGGGGCTTCTGGCGCTCTGGTCCCGTCATCTGACCCGGCTGATGACCTCGCCCGACGGGTCCACGCTCCAGGCCGCGGAACCCGAGGCCCGCGGGCGTGGCTCGTCGGGGCTCGCGCGGCTGCTCCCGGCCGGACGCACCGGCACGGTCATGGAGCGCAGTCTGCGGTACGTGTGGCGCGACCCGAAGACCAAGGCGGCCTGGGTGACCTCGCTGGCCATCGGTCTGATCGTGCCGGTGTTCAACGCGCTCCAGGGCACCGGCTCGGTCTACTTCTCGTGCTTCGCGGCCGGGATGCTCGGGATCCAGATGTACAACCAGTTCGGGCAGGACACGTCCGCGTTCTGGATGGTGGCGCTGACGATCTCCTCGCCCCGTGACGCGTACGTCGAACTGCGCGGGCGGGCGCTGGCCCTGCTGCTGATCACCCTGCCGTACGCGACGCTCGTGACCACGCTGACGACCGGGCTGCTCGGCGCGTGGGAGCAGCTGCCCGAAGCGCTCGGGCTGTCCTTCGCGCTGCTCGGCGCGATGCTGGCGACCGGAGCCTGGTCCTCGGCCCGTTTCCCGTACTCCATTCCCCAGGAGGGCTACAAGAACGTGGCCCCGGGTCAGACCGGTCTCGCCTGGATCGCCATCTTCGGCGGCCTGGTCTCGGCCGCCCTGCTCTCCTCCCCCGTCATCGCCCTGACGATCTGGCTGAACGTCAGCGCCCAGGGCGACCGCTGGACCTGGCTGCTGCTGCCCGTGGGAGCCGTCTACGGGACGCTGATCACGCTGCTGGGCCTCAGGCTCGCGGCACCCCGGACGGCGGGACGCCTGCCGGAGATCCTGACGGCGGTCAGCAAGGGCTGAACGGGCGGCAGCCCCCGGCCACTGGGTGTGGCCGGGGGCTGCCGCTGTCATGCGGTTACCGCTGTGGAGCGGGTGTTTCAGAGGGCCTTGCCGTTGACGAGCACCTTGGCGGAACCGGTGATGGTCCGCACGCCGGGCACCTCGGTGCCGTAGTCGATGGCGCCCTCGTCGATCGCTCCGTCGGTGATGGCGCCGTCGGCGATGGCGCCGTCCGTGATGCCGCCCTCCGTGATGGTGCCGTCGGTGGTGGCGCCCTCCGTGATCACGTTGCTGAGCTGCGTGATCTTGTCGGCGTTGGAGCTGCGGAGGCAGTCGTCCGGGTTCTCGCCCGGAGCCGCGTCCCACTCGCCCCAGACCGTGGCGGAAATGGGGGCGAACGTGTAGCCGCCGAACTGGAAGTCGCCGGCGAACTGGTAGTCACCGGCGAACTGGTAGCCGTCGAACTCCCAGTCACCGAACTCCCAGTCACCGAAGGACGGGGAGTTCCAGGTGGTGGCGCCGGCCGTGTACGTCGGCTCGCCCTTCCAGCCCTTGAGGATGAAGCCGGTGTACTGGTTGGCCTTGCGGGCCTCGACATCGATGTCGTAGCTCAGGGAGCCGCCGAGGCTACCGGCACGGCTGCCGGCGCGGGTGCCCTCGCGGGAGGCGTCCCGGCTGCCCTCGCGGGTGCCGACGCGCGAGCCGGTCCGGGTGCCGGTACGCAGGGCCTCGCGCTCGCCTTCCCGGTGGAAGACCTTGGTGCCGTTGCCGTTGGTGTACGTGCAGGTCAGCTCCTGCGACACCGCCTGGGTGCCCGCCTGGGTGGCCGACTGGGTGCCGGACTGGACGCCCGCCTGGGTGCCGGCCTGCGAACCCGCCTGGGTGACGTCCTGCGACAGCGGCGTGGTCGTCGCCTGCTCGGCGGTGAACGCGAGGCTCTTGGCGTCGACGGCCTTCTGGAGCGCCGCGTTGTTGTAGCCGAGGGCGGTCTGGACAGCGCCCTTGCCGACGAAGCCGGCACCCGTGGCCGGGTTGTACTCGATCGCCGAGGCGGAACCGGCGCCGAGGGCGATCGCCGCGGAAGCCGCGACTCCGGTGGTGAGAATGCCGCGTATGCGCATGTACTGGTTCTTTCTTCGTGACGATGGATGGTGGCGGCCTTGCGGTGAACACGCCTCCCAGGCATGACGGCTGAGCGGCCGAGGCGGCACACCGCGCCGCAGGAGCCATTGCGCACAGCATGTGAACTAAAGGTGAAGATCCCATGAACGTTCGTGATCATCTTGTGACGCACGGCGCTACCACATCTCAACGCGGAAGCCCTAATTCCGGCCTGACGGCGCGACAAGAAGCGTGAACAGCCCATTCACACAAGGCGGCGTCGGCCGGCGCTCCGACCCGCTCGGCACGTCGCGACGGAACCCGGGACCATCCGGGCGGAAACGGTCCTACCCGGTGAGCACGCCGTCCAGGAACGGCTCGATGGCGGCGCGCCACGCCTCGGGCTGGTCGTAGTGCACGAGGTGGCCGGCGTCCGCGACCTCGGCGTACTGGCCGCGCGGCAGGACCCGGACCATCTCCTGGGACTCGGCGCGGCCGAGCTCGCCGTCGAGGCCCCGTACGACGAGGGAGGGGCACCGGACCTGGGCGAGCTCTTCCCAGTGGGCGTCATAGACCCACGTCTGACGGGACTTGAGCATCTGTTCGGGTTCGAAGACGGGGCGCCAGCCGTCGGGGGACTCGTGCATCACCTCGGCGTAGAACTCGCCGCGGGAGGGATTGCGGCGCTCCACCCAGGGGTCGTCCTCGCCGAACCACTTCCGCACGTCGGCGAGGGTGGCGAAGGGGACGGGCCAGGCCTTGAACCAGTCCTCCCATTCGCGCTGGGAGGCGGCGCCGAGCGCCGAGGCCCGCATGTCACAGACGATCAGGGCGCGGACGAGATCGGGGCGTTTGGCGGCGAGCTGCCAGCCGGTCAGCGCGCCCATCGCGTGGCCGACGACGACGGCCGGTCCGAGGCCGAGCTGCTCGAGGGCGGCTTCGGCGTCCTCGACGTAGGCCTCACGGGTGTACTCGGCCTCCGGGGCCTTGTCGCTCTGGCCGTGGCCCCGCTGGTCGAGGGCGACGGCACGGTGCCGCTCGGAGAGCCAGCGGGCGGTGGACGCCCAGTGCGAGGCGCGGCCCATGAGGCCGTGCAGTAACAGCACGCCGGGCGCCTTCGGCCGGTCGCCCTTGGGAGGGTCGGCGAACTCCCAGGCGGCGAGGCGTACGCCGCCCGCTCCCGTCACGTCGATGCGCCGCACCATCGGTAATGGCACCCCCCTGGCTCGCTCGGACCCGCTCGCTCCCGCACTTCCCGGCCGGTCCACTCGTACCGCTCCCTGCCGCTGTTCCCGCCGTGCCGGTCGGCGCTCCTCGCGCGCCCCGCCACATCGTCACGTTATCGAATGGGGATTCGAAAATGGCCTTTCCGCCTGCAACACCCCTCGTTCGAGTGACCGCCCACGAGGATTGACCGCCGTCGCCCGGGGGAGATCTTCTGCGGGAGGCGGACCGCTCGGGGAAAACGGTCCGAGGGGAATGACCCTGGGAGCTCGGGGCTCCGGGTCAGCACAGGGGAGGACAGGCCCCGGCGCCGGAAGGCGCCGGGGCCCTCTCCGCATCTGCGGCACATCCTCATGTCCCCTCCCCGACCGTTCACCATCGCTCCCGGAGACGGTCAAGAGCCCTCAGGTCATATGCCTCACGCGACAGCCTTGCACGCAAACGGTCCCGGCGCTGCGATTCGGCACACTGAATCTTGGTTTCGAAAAGGTCGCGAGGACGTCACAACAGCCCCTGCTGTCACGGCAGTTGACGCATCCGGAGCCGTGCGGGGCGGGTGCGCCCCACGGTGTCCGGCGTGCTCCCGGACGCCGACGTGAAGGCCGGCGACTGCCGGCCCCTCGGTCGACGCCCGGGAACTGCCCCTCGCGGGTACCGGGAACCGTGTCAGCGCTTGGCGACGAACACGTGGGAGGCGACGTCCGCGTCCAGCTCCGCGGCCTCGCCGCCGCTGCCGACGAGGACGCCGCCGGCCGACTCGGTCACGCTCACCACGGAGCCGGGCTGCACGCCCGCCCGCCGCAGCGTGTACATCAACTGGGCGTCCGTCTGGATCGGCTCGCCGATCCGCCGGACGACCACGGTCTTTCCGTCCGGACCCGGGGCCAGCTCGGACAGCGAGACCATGCCCTCGTCCAGGAACGGGTCCGCGCCGTCCTTCTCGCCCAGCTCCTCCAGGCCCGGGATCGGGTTTCCGTACGGCGACTCGGTCGGGTGGCGCAGCAGCTCCAGCACGCGCCGCTCCACCGCCTCGCTCATCACGTGCTCCCAGCGACAGGCTTCGGCGTGCACCTGCTCCCACTCCAGACCGATCACGTCGACGAGCAGGCACTCGGCGAGGCGGTGCTTGCGCATGACGCGGGTGGCCAGCCGCCGCCCCTCGTCCGTGAGTTCCAGATGCCGGTCGCTCGCCACCGCCACCAGACCGTCGCGCTCCATTCTCGCCACCGTCTGACTCACCGTCGGGCCGCTCTGGTCGAGCCGCTCCGCGATCCGGGCGCGCATGGGGACGACGCCTTCCTCCTCCAGCTCGAGGATGGTGCGGAGATACATCTCCGTGGTGTCGATCAGTCCGGACATTCGTGCCCCTCGATTAGCTCTGCCGGAGACTCGATGGTCCACCGGCGTGTGCGCTGGCCCTGAACTCAATTCTGACGCATAGCACCGACAACCGTGCCTCACCGTTCGGACCGCTTGGCACCGATCGCTCCGGAAATCCCCGCGGTCGGCACCCCCGCCGTTCCGTGGACGCCCTCACCGCGTGCCCGGGAGTACACGGGAAGTCGTATTGACAGGGCAGTGGTACAGACCGCAACGTGATCCGCGACACGACGGGAGTACGGCCGCACCGGGCGACCGGTTCAGCCGTCCCCCGCCCCGCGCCGACCCGGCGCCGACGAGATCTCCACGCCGACGAGACTTCTAAGGGGCTTCGCCGATGAGCGACAGCGAGCTTGCCGGGCAGTTCTTCGACGCCGCGATCGGCCTGCTGCGGCGGGTACGGGACGAGGACACCGGGGAGATCGAGGCGGCCGGGACCCTGATCGCGGACACCGTCGTGGACGGCGGCCGGCTCTTCGCCTTCGGCGCCGGTCACTCCTCGCTCGCCGCGCAGGACGTCGTCTACCGCGCGGGCGGTCTCGCGCTGATGAACCTGCTCGCCGTGCCGGGCGCGGTGGGCGTCGACGTCATGCCCGCGACACTGGGCTCGGCCCTGGAGCGGGTCGACGGTCTGGCGAGCGCGGTCCTCGACTCCAGCCCGCTGCGCTCCGGCGACCTGCTGGTGATCATCTCCCTGTCCGGCCGCAACGCGCTCCCCGTGGAGATGGCGATGCACGCCCGCGCCCTGGGGGTGAAGGTCGTCGGGGTCACCTCCGTCGCCTACGCCACCGGGACGACGTCACGGCACGTGTCGGGCACCTACCTCAAGGACCACTGCGACGTCGTCCTCGACTCGCGGATCCCGATCGGCGACGCCGAACTCACCCTGGACTCCGTCGCGGCGCCCTTCGCCCCCGCCTCGACCGTCGTCACCTCGGCCCTCCTCCAGGCCGTGATGGCCACCGCGGCGGGCGCCCTCGTGGACCGCGGCGTCGAACCGCCCCTGCTCCGCTCGGGCAACGTCGACGGCGGCCACGAATGGAACAAGCGGATCATGACGGAGTACGGGGACCGGATCTTCTACCAGCGCTGAAAGGGCGGACACCGGCGCCGGAACCGAGGAGGCGGGCCCGCGGGGACACCGGGGGCGCTCAGGGCCTTCCCGTCAGCTCCTCCAGGTCCAGGGCCATCGCGATCCGGACGGCCACGTCCTCCGCGTACATCGCGTCCGCGCGCTCGAAGCGGCTGCGGCCCGCGTTCCGCAGGAACGTCACGACCCCCAGCGTCCGCCCCCGGCTGCGCAGCACCGCGCACAGGGCGTGCACGGAGTCGCGCGGCCACTGCCGGGCGAGCGCCCACTCGCGCGCCTGCCCGGGATCGGCGGCGGCCGCGTCGGCCCGTACCGAACCGGCGCGGTCCACGCACTGGAGGGCGGGATGCCCCTCCCCGTAGCGCAGGGGCAGTCCGGCCTTCCCGGTGATGTGGCTCGGTCCGGGCGACCCGGCGGGCGTGGCCACCGTCCGTACGAGCCGCACGGGCCCCTCCCCGTCCGCGGAACCGCCCCCGGCCACCCGGTCGACCAAGGCGTGGTCGGCGAAGCCGGCGAGGGCGAAGTCGAGGTGGACGGCGGCGGCCTCGCCCGGGTTCTCGCACTCGGCCGCGGCCCGCGCGGCGCGGTGGAGCTGGTTGGCGCGGAAGCGCAGCAGCGCCGCCTCCTGCTCGGTCTGCTTGGCCTCGGTCACGTCCTGGAAGAGCCAGCCCACGCCGAGCGGCACGGGTTCCTCCGCGAGCGGCGAGGCGAGCCGCACGAAGCCGCTGCGCCAGCACCGCCGCCTCTCGCCCTCCGCCGTGCGCAGGCTCACCCACATCTCCGCGGGGGCCGGCGGCGCGCCTTCGGACAGGACGTGGGTGAGGGCGCTCTCCAGCTCCTCGACGCCCTGGGCGAGCAGGTCCCCCAGGGGGCGGCCGAGGGCCGCGCCGCGTGCGGTGCCGAAGGCCTGTGCGGCGTGCGCGTTGATCACGGCGGGCCGCAGGTCCGCGTCGACCAGCACCACTCCCCAGCCGGCGTCCTCGAAGAGCGCCTCGCTCAGGGCGATCGACCGTTCGAGGTCGATCTGGGTGTGCACCTCGCTGAAGGCGCAGTACACCCCGGCGGGCTTGCCCTCGGGGCCGCGGACGGCGGCGGACTGGGTGCGCACGAGGACCCTGCCGCCGTCCTTGGTGAGGAGCGCGAACTCGTCCACCTGGCGGCCGGGCGCCTCCATGGCGGACATCAGCCGGCTCTCGACCTCCTCGGCGTCCGCGGTCCGCACGGCCCAGCCGGCGAATCCGCGCCGTCCCACGGCCTCGGCCGCCGTCCAGCCGAGGATGCGCTCGGCCTCGCGGTTCCAGTGGGTGAGGACCCCGTCGGCGTCGAAGGCGCACAGGGCCGCGTCCATGCCGTCCAGCAGCGCGGCAAGCAGATCGGAACCGTCCCGCTCGGGCTCGTCCGGCCCCAGCTCGTCGGTGGTCCCACTACGCCGGGAAGCACTCACCTGGACCCCCTGCAGCTGCGTCCGTGTGTAGGGCGCGACAGATCGCTCACTCGTCACCATTCAACTCGAACGTGACCCAGCCCACACCTCGTTCCCCGAAGATGAGGGAAATCCCTGTACGGCGGAATTCCGCGGCGCCCCCCGCGGAAGCCCCTTCCCACTCCTCCCGATAAATCACTTGAGGCCCCCGGGACGGGTTCCTAGAGTGTTTCCCACGTAGGAGAGGAGGTGGTTCGGCTCATGACGGAAACCCGGACATACGAGGTGACTGCGGGCTAGCGGCCCGTTGTCGGACTCGGTTCGGCGCCGGACCAGCATGTGTGATGTGCATGCAGCCGGCCCAATCCAACGCAGTCACCCGACCCGTGAGCTCGCCGGTACGTCCGGCCGGCCCCGTCGCCGCGAGGCGGAGGGACCCGAGCTCACGGGTCGTCTGCGTTTCCGGGCAGTGTTTCCGGGCGGTGTTCTCCGTGCGGTGTTTCCGGGCGGTGTTTCCGGGCGGTGTTTCCGGGCGGCCCGCGGACGACGGCCGGGGTGACCCGGGTCACAGGCGGTTCGCGGAGGGGGCAGTAGGCTGGGGCCATGCTTCCGATGCTCGTCCGACGCCGCCACGTGGATTACGTGCGCGTCACGAGCACGGGCTGTCGGCGCTCCGCCTGACCGGCCCCTTCGCACGGCTTCTTCCCCTCACCCGGCACCCGTGGCCCCCGCCCCACCCCCGGCGGCCGCCCCGGGCACCCGTAGACCCCGCGGACGCATCTCATGACGAACACGTCTTCCCCGTACTCCACGCCTGCCCCGAACACGCCCGCCCCGGGCGTGTCCACGCCGGGCGCACCCGTCCCGGGCGGGCGGTCCCTCCCCTCGTACCAGCAGCTTCCGGTGATCGACCTCTCGGCGGCCGACCGCGGCCCCCGGGCACGGGCGCTGCTGCACGCGCAGCTCCACGGCGCCGCCCACGACGTGGGGTTCTTCCAGCTCGTCGGGCACGGCGTGACCGAGGCCGAGACCGACGCCCTGCTGCGGGCCATGCACCGGTTCTTCGCGCTCCCCGAGGCCGACCGGCTGGCCCTCGACAACGTCGGCTCACCCCACTTCCGCGGGTACACGCGCACGGGCGACGAACGCACCGGCGGCGGCCGGGACTGGCGCGACCAGCTCGACATAGGCGCCGAGCGGCCCGCCCGGGTGCCCCGCCCCGGTGAGCCCCCCTACTGGTGGCTCCAGGGGCCGAACCAGTGGCCGGCCGCGCTGCCGGAGCTGCGGACGGCCGCGCTGACCTGGATGGAACGGCTGAGCGCGGTCGCGGAGCGGCTGCTGCGCGAACTGCTGACGGCCATCGGGGCTCCCGCCGGCTTCTACGACCCGGTCTTCGGCGAGCGGGCCCACCCGCACCTGAAGCTGGTGCGCTATCCGGGGAGCGCCGGCGACGGAGCCGGCCAGGGGGTCGGCGCGCACAAGGACTACGGGTTCCTGACGCTGCTGCTCCAGGACCGCGTCGGCGGGCTCCAGGTGCAGCGCGAGGACGGCCTCTTCCACGACGTGCCGCCGCTGCCGGGCGCCTTCGTGGTCAACCTGGGCGAACTCCTGGAGGTGGCCACGAACGGGTACCTCGTGGCCACCAACCACCGGGTGGTGAGCCCGGCCGGCGCCACCGAGCGGTTCTCGGTGCCGTTCTTCTACAACCCGCGCCTCGACGCCCGGATCGAGCCGCTGCCCTTCCCGCACGCCTCCGCCGCGCCCGGCGTCACCGACGACCCGTCGAACCCGCTCTTCGCCGAGTACGGCTACAACGAGCTCAAGGGCAAGCTGCGGGCGCACCCGCTCGCCGCCGCCCGCCACCACGCGGAGCTGCTCGCCCCCGCGTGATGACCGGCGGCCCCGCGGGGTCAGTGCACGATGCCCTCGTGCCCCTCGATGTCCTGGACGGTGCGGGTGCGGGGGCCCACGTAGCGCGCGGAGGGGCGCACCAGGCGGCCGGTGCGCTTCTGCTCCAGGATGTGCGCCGACCAGCCCGCGGTCCGGGCGCACGTGAACATGGACGTGAACATGTGCGCCGGGACCTCGGCGAAGTCCAGGACGATGGCCGCCCAGAACTCGACGTTCGTCGCGAGGACACGGTCCGGACGGCGGGCGTGGAGCTCGGCGAGGGCCGCCTTCTCCAGGGCCTCGGCGACCTCGAAGCGGGGGGCGCCCAGCTCGCGCGCGGTGCGGCGCAGCACCCGCGCGCGCGGGTCCTCGGCGCGGTAGACGCGGTGGCCGAAGCCCATCAGGCGCTCGCCGCTGTCGAGGGCCTGCCGGACGTAGGCCTCGGCGTCCCCGGTGCGCTCGATCTCCTCGATCATGCCGAGGACGCGGGAGGGGGCACCGCCGTGCAGGGGGCCCGACATGGCTCCCACGGCCCCGGAGAGCGCGGCGGCGACGTCCGCGCCGGTCGAGGCGATCACGCGCGCGGTGAAGGTGGAGGCGTTCATGCCGTGCTCGGCCGCCGAGGTCCAGTAGGCGTCGACGGCCGCGACGTGCTTGGGGTCCGGCTCGCCGCGCCAGCGGATCATGAACCGTTCGACGACGGAGTGGGCCTTGTCGATCTCACCCTGCGGGACCATGGGCAGGCCCTGGCCGCGGGCGGACTGGGCGACGTAGGACAGGGCCATGACGGCGGCGCGGGCGAGGTCCGCGCGGGCCTGCTCCGCGTCGATGTCGAGGAGGGGTTTGAGGCCCCAGACGGGCGCGAGCATGGCGAGCGCGGACTGCACGTCGACACGGATGTCACCGGAGTGGACGGGGATCGGGAACGGCTCGGCGGGCGGCAGACCGGGGTTGAAGGCACCGTCGACGAGAAGTCCCCAGACGTTGCCGAAGGAGACGTGGCCGACGAGGTCCTCGATGTCGACGCCCCGGTAACGGAGGGCGCCGCCCTCCTTGTCGGGTTCGGCGATCTCCGTCTCGAACGCGACGACTCCTTCGAGTCCGGGTACGAAGTCGGACATCAGGCGGCTCCTCATGATGTGTACGACGAATGGTGTTGTCGGAGTGGTGGTGACCTCGTGCCCCTGTGGGGGCGGCGGTCGACGGTGAGGCGCTGCGCCCGTCGGTTCCACGGCCGTCGGCGAGGACTCCCGAATGCTCTTCGGTCGGTCTTCGCCGGCTCGCGCTCCGGAAGCGGCTACCCCGGTGATGCCCCGTACGGCCGGTCCTCCAACCGGAACGGCACCAGCACGATATCCCCGAGTGCCATCTTTAGGGAGAGTACGCGGCACTGAGTGCCACCGCGTGACGAAGCGCACTCGCCCGCGCACCCGGCCCGTCAGGGGCCCGGATGCGGCAGGATGACCGCGTGAACGATCGTGTCCCGGACGAATCCACGAACGAGCCCCTCATCCAGGCCGCGGCCCAGGCCGCCGAGGCCGCGCACGAGGAGATCGCCGCCGACCCGGCCTCCATGCGGGCGCACTACCGCGCCGAGGGACTCGACGAGGACGATCTCGCCGCGCACCCCATGGAGCAGTTCTCCCGCTGGTTCGAGCAGGCGGCGCAGGCCGCGGTGCACGGTTTCGTGCACGAGCCGAACGCGATGGTCGTCTCCACGGCGGACGCCGAGGGCCGGCCCAGCTCCCGCACGGTGCTGCTCAAGGGGTACGACGACCAGGGCTTCGTCTTCTACACGAACTACGACTCGCGCAAGGCCCGCGAGCTGGCCCACAACCCGTACGTCTCGCTGCTCTTCCCGTGGCACCCGCTGGCCCGGCAGGTCATCGTCACCGGAACGGCGCGGCGCACGGACCGGGAGGAGACCGCCGCATACTTCCGCACCCGCCCGCACGGCTCCCAGCTCGGCGCCTGGGCGAGCACGCAGTCCAAGGTCATCTCCTCGCGCAGCGAGCTGGACGTCGCGTACGCGGAGCTGGACGCCCGCTACCCGGAGGGCGAGCAGGTGCCCGTGCCGCCGCACTGGGGCGGTTTCCGGATCGCCCCGCGGGAGGTCGAGTTCTGGCAGGGTCGCGAGAACCGGCTCCACGACCGGCTCCGCTACCTGGCCGAGCCCGACGGCGGCTGGCGGATCGAGCGGCTCAGCCCCTGATCGGGGGCCGGCGCGGGACCGCGGCTCAGCCGAGCGTCTCCTCCACGATCGTCCCCCACTGCGCGACGACCCGCTCCCGGCGCCCGGTGTCGTCGGTGAGCAGGTTCGCCAGGCCGAGGCCGCGCGCCATGTCGAGCAGGCCCTGCACCGTCTCGCGCACCCCGGGCCTGGACTCGTCCGCGCCCAGCAGGTCCACCGCGATCCGGTGGCTCTCGCGGCCGACGCGGGCTTCGAGCTCGGTCACCCGCGCCCGCAGCTGCTCCTCGTTCGAGGCCGCGACCCACAGGTGGAGGGCGGCCCGGAACAGCGGCCCGGTGTAGAGGCCGACGAGGGCCTCGACGACGGCGCGCCGGTCGGCGGGTCCGTCGGGGAACAGGTCCCGCAGCGCGGTGGAGCGTTCCTCGGCGACGTACTCGACCGCCGCCGTGAAGAGGTCCTCGCGGGTGGGGAAGTGGTGCTGGGCGGCGCCCCGGGAGACGCCGGCGCGCTCGGCGACGACGGAGACCGTGGAGCCCGCCCAGCCGTGCTCGGCGAGGCAGGCCACGGCGGCGGCCAGGAGCCGCTGCCGGGTGGCCCGGCTGCGGTCCTGTTTGGGGACGTGCGGAGTACGTGCCGCGTGCTCCGTCGCGCTCACACCACCCATGCGGGATCCCGTCGTTCGAGGAAGGCCGTCATCCCCTCGCGGGCCTGCGCGGAGGAGAACAGCCGGGCCGAGAGCGCGGTCAGGTCCGCCGCGTCCCGGTCGAAGGTCTCCAGCACCTTAGCCGTGAGCAGCGCCTTCGTCTCGGCGAGGGCTCCGGGTTCCGCCCGGCGCAGCCCGTCGAGCACGGGCGCGAGCACGGCGTCCACGTCGTCCCCGGCCGCCGTGAGGAGCCCGGTGCGGACGGCCTCGGCGGCCCCGAAGCGCTCGCCGGTGAGGTAGTACCGGGCGAGGGCGCGCGGGTCGGCGCGGGGCAGCAGGGGCAGCGAGATGACGGCGGGGGCGACCCCGATCCGTACCTCGGTGAAGGCGAAGCTCGCCGCCCCGCCCGCCACCGCGACGTCACAGGCCCCGAGCAGACCGAGACCGCCGGCCCGGACGTGCCCGTCCACCCGGGCCACGACGGGCTTGCGCAGTTCGACGACCTGCCGCAGCAGGCCGGTGAACGCCTCCGGGGGCGGAGGGTCGCGCAGGTCGGCGCCCGCGCAGAAGGTGTTCCCGGTGTGGGTCAGGACGACGGCGCGCACGTCGCCGTCCTTGCCCGAGCGGGTGAGGGCGTCGGCGAGCTCGCCCACGAGGGCGGCCGACAGCGCGTTGCGGGTGGCGGGCGAGTCCAGGGTGAGGGTGGTGACGCCCCGCTCGTGTTCCGCGCGGACGACGGTCATGACAGGCCTCGCAGTTCGCGGCGCAGGATCTTCCCGGAGGCCGCCCTCGGGACGGCGTCGACGAAGGTGACGCGACGGACCCGCTTGTACGGGGCGACGCGTTCGGCGACGTGCAGCATGACCTCGTTCCGCGACAGGTCCGCGGCGGAGGGCTGGCGGACCACGAAGGCGTGCGGGATCTCGTTGTTGTCGTCGTCGTAGGCCCCGATGACGGCGGCGTCCGCGATGCCGGGGTGAGTGAGCAGCAGGGCCTCCAGTTCGGCGGGGGCGACCTGGAAGCCCTTGTACTTGATGAGTTCCTTGACGCGGTCCACGACGAACAGCCAGCCGTCCTCGTCCACGTGGCCGACGTCCCCGGTGTGCAGCCAGCCGTCCGGGTCGATCATCGCGGCGGTCGCGTCGGGCCGGCCCAGATAGCCCTTCATGACCTGGGGCCCCCGTACGACGATCTCGCCGCGCTCCCCGACGGCGACGTCCTTGTCCGGGTCGTCGAGGGAGACGATGCGCATCTCGGTGCCCGCGACGAGCTTGCCGACCGTTCCCGGGGGCGGGTTCTCGGCGTCCAGCGGGACGACGTGCGTGCCGGGCGACAGTTCGGTCATGCCGTAGGCCTGGCCCACCGGCGGCAGTCCGAGCCGGGCCGAGCAGGCGGCGGCCAGCGCGGCGTCCAGGGGCGCGGCCGCCGAGACGATGTACTTCAGGGACGACAGGTCGTACTCCGCGACGGCGGGGTGCTTGGCGAGCGCCAGGACGATCGGCGGCGCCACGTACAGGCCGGTGATGCGGTGTTCCTGGATGGCGCGCAGGAAGGCGTCGAGGTCGAAGCGGGGCAGCACGACGACGGTGGCGCCCTGCCGCAGCGGCGCGTTCATCAGGGCGGTGAGCCCGTAGATGTGGAAGAACGGCAGCACGGCGAGGATGCGGTCGTCCGGGCCCATCGGCATGGCCGGTTCGAGCTGTGCGAGGTTGGTGGCTATGGAGCGGTGGGTGAGCATCACGCCCTTGGGGACGCCCGTGGTGCCCGAGGAGTACGGGAGGGCCGCCACGTCCTCCACGGGGTCGATGGCGACCTCCGGTTCGGGCGCGGTGCTGCCGAGCAGGTCGAGCATGGACCGGTGGCCCTCCGCCTGGTCGCAGACGAGGATCTCCCGTATCCCGCCCGCGAGTTCGGCGGCCCGCCGGGCCGTCTCCAGCAGGGGCGAGACGGTCACGATCCAGCGGGCCGAGGAGTCCCGCAGCTGCTTGGCGAACTCCTCCGCGGTGGCGAGCGGGTGCACGGTCGTGACCGACGCCCCCGCCCGGGTGGCCCCGTAGAAGACCACGGGGAAGGCGATGGTGTTGGGGCTGTGCAGGGCGAGCACGTCGCCCTTGCGCAGTCCCGCCTCGGCGAGCGCGGCGGCCAGCCGCCGGTGGAACCCGTCGACCTGTGCGTAGGTGAGCGTGGTGCCGTCGACGCCGTCGATGAGCGCGGGGGCATCGCCCCGCTCGGCGGCGCCGCCCAGGACGGCGTCGTGGATGGGTTCCTCGACGGCCGGGACATCTGCGTACTCGCTGCGGAACACGGTTCCTCCTAGAGCGCTCAGTACGACTTGGGCAGACCCAGGGTCTGGTGGGAGACGTAGTTGAGAATCATCTCCCGGCTCACCGGCGCGATACGAGACACGCGCGCCGCCGTGATGAGGGAGGCGAGGCCGAACTCCCGGGTGAGGCCGTTGCCCCCGAGGGTGTGCACCGCCTGGTCGACGGCCCGTACGCAGGCCTCTCCGGCGGCGTACTTGGCCATGTTGGCGGCCTCCCCCGCCCCGATGTCGTCGCCCTCGTCGTAGAGGTACGCGGCCTTCTGCATCATCAGCCGGGCCAGTTCGAGCTCGATGTGGGCCTGGGCGAGCGGGTGGGCTATGGCCTGGTGGGCGCCGATCGGCGCCTTCCAGACGGTGCGCTCGCGCGCGTACTCCACGGCCCTGGCGAGCGCGAAGCGGCCCATGCCGATCGCGAACGCGGCCGTCATCACCCGCTCCGGGTTGAGCCCGGCGAACAGTTGCAGCAGTCCGGCGTCCTCGTCGCCCACGAGCGCGTCGGCGGGCAGCCGCACTTCGTCCAGGGTGAGCTCGAACTGCTTCTCGGCACTGGACAGTTCCATGTCGATCTGCCGCCGCCCGAAGCCCTCGGCGTCGCGCGGGACGATGAACAGGCAGGGCTTGAGGCTGCCGGTGCGCGCGTCCTCGGTGCGGCCCACGATCAGCGTCGCGTCGGCGATGTCGACGCCGGAGATGAAGACCTTGCGGCCGTTCAGGACCCAGTCGGTGCCGTCGCGGCGGGCCGTGGTGGTGATGCGGTGCGAGTTGGAGCCGGCGTCGGGCTCGGTGATGCCGAACGCCATGGTGCGGGTGCCGTCCGACAGCCCGGGCAGCCACGCCCGCTTCTGCTCCTCGGTGCCGAAGCGGGCGATGACCGTGCCGCAGATGGCGGGCGAGACGACGAGCATCAGCAGCGGACAGCCCGCCGCGCCCAACTCCTCAAGGACGATGGACAGTTCGGCGATGCCGCCACCCCCGCCACCGTACTCCTCGGGGAGGTTCACCCCGAGGTAGCCGAGCTTGCCCGCCTCGGCCCACAGTTCGTCGGGGTGACCGCCCTCGGCGACCGCCTTGGTGAGGTACGCGCGGCCGTAGCGCTTGCCGAGAGCGGCGACCGCGGAACGGAGCGCCTTGTGTTCGTCGGTCTCTGTGACAGGGCTCATGAGGGCTCCTCGGTGAGAAGAGTACGGAAAACGCGGCCTGTGCATAGCTGTCGGACCCGCGCGGCGAAGACCCCGCGCGGTGGTGCGGCCCGGCGCCCCGGGGCGGGGCGCCTCCTCACCCGGCGCCGTCCGCCGCCGGGCCGGGCGCCGTCTCCTCCCTTACGACGGCCAGCAGCGCGCCCACCTCCACCTGCTGTCCGACCACGGCGTGCAGGGCCGTGAGGGTCCCCGCCGCCGGTGCCGAGATCCTGTGCTCCATCTTCATCGCCTCCAGCCACAGCAGCGGCTCCCCGGCCCGCACGGCGGCGCCCTCGGCGATCCCGTCGGCCACCCTGACCACGGTGCCGGGCATCGGCGCGAGCAGCGAGCCCGGAGCCCGGTCCGCGGCCGGATCGGGGAAGCGGGGGAGTTCGGTCAGCGCGGTCGCGTTCACGAAGACCTGGCCGCCGTCGTACCGCGTGACGTCGAACGTCCGCCGCACGCCCGCGACTTCGAGGACGACACGGCCCGCGTCGGCGTGCAGCACGCGCACCCCGTCGGCCTCCGGTCCCCTGCGGGTGTGCCGGTACGCGGCCTCGTGCTCGGTGCCGTGCATCCGGTAGCGCTTGGTCTGCGGCCCCGACGCCAGGTTCCGCCAGCCGCCGAACCGGGAACGCCCGTGCGCATCGGCCAGCGCCGCCGCCAGCGGGGCGTACGGGTCCGGGGCGGGCTCGGTCAGCGCGGCGAGGTGGCGCTCGTAGAACCCGGTGTCCATCCGGGCCCCGGCGAACTCCTCGTGCCGCAGCGACCGTACGAGCAGGTCCCGGTTGGTGACCGGGCCGTGGACCGTGGCCCGCTCCAGGGCGCCGGCCAGCTTGCGGACGGCCTCCGCGCGGGTGGCGGCGTGCGCGACGACCTTCGCGAGCATCGGGTCGTAGTGGATGCCGACCGGGTCGCCGTCGGCGAACCCGGTGTCCAGCCGGACGCCGTCCGGGACGGCGATCCGGTGCAGGGTGCCCGTCTGCGGCGCCCACGCGCCCGCCGGGTCCTCCGCGTACAGCCGGGCCTCCACCGCGTGGCCGCGCGCGGGCGGGGGCTCGCCCTCCAGCCGCTCCCCCTCCGCGATCCGCAGTTGCAGGGCCACCAGGTCGACCCCGAACACCGCCTCCGTCACCGGGTGTTCGACCTGGAGGCGGGTGTTCATCTCCAGGAAGTGCGCGGTGGTGCCGGCGACCAGGAACTCGACCGTTCCGGCGCCGACGTAGTCCACCGCACGGGCGGCCCGCACCGACAACTCGTAGAGGGTGCGCGTGAGTTCGTCCCCGAGTCCGGGAGCGGGCGCCTCCTCGATCACCTTCTGGTGGCGGCGCTGGAGGGAGCAGTCGCGGGTGCCGAGCGGCCAGACCGTGCCGTGCGCGTCGGCCAGGATCTGCACCTCGACGTGCCGGCCGCCCTCCACGTACGGCTCGACGAACACCTCCCCGTCACCGAAGGCGCTCAGCGCCTCCGCCCGGGCCGCCTCCAACTCGGCGTCCAGATCGGCCAGTTCGCGGACGATCCGCATCCCGCGCCCGCCGCCGCCCGCCGCCGCCTTGACCAGCACGGGAAGGTCGGCCCCGGTGACGCGCTCCAGGGGTTCGAGCCCCATCAGCTTCTTGGCGCGGGTCTTGGACGCCATCGCCTCGATCGCCTCGGGGGACGGCCCGACCCACACCAGCCCGGCGTCGGTCACCGCCCGCGCGAAGTCCGCGTTCTCCGACAGGAACCCGTACCCCGGGTGCACCGCGTCCGCGCCCGCCTCCAGCGCGGCCCGCACGACGAGATCGGCGCGCAGGTACGTCTCGGCGGGCGCACTGCCCGGCAGCCGTACCGCGACGTCCGCCTCCCGGGTGTGCAGGGCGTTCTCGTCGGCGTCCGAGTACACCGCGACGGTGCGCACCCCGGCCTCGCGGCAGGTGCGGAAGACACGGCAGGCGATCTCGCCCCGGTTGGCGACCAGCAGACTCGAAATCACGTGATCCCTCACATCCGGAAGACGCCGAAGCCACCGCGCGCGCCCTCGAAGGGCGCGGTGTGGATCGCGGACAGGCACAGGCCGAGGACGGTGCGGGTGTCGCGCGGGTCGATGACCCCGTCGTCGTACAGCCGCCCGGACAGGAACATGGGCAACGACTCCGACTCGATCTGCTGCTCCACCATGGCGCGCAGCGCCGCGTCCGCCTCGTCGTCGTAGGGGTGGCCCTTCGCGGCGGCCGACTGCCGGGCGACGATCGACAGGACGCCCGCGAGCTGCTGCGGTCCCATCACTGCCGACTTGGCGCTGGGCCAGGCGAACAGGAAGCGCGGGTCGTAGGCGCGTCCGCACATCCCGTAGTGGCCGGCTCCGTAGGAGGCGCCCATGAGCACCGACAGGTGCGGGACCTTCGAGTTGCTCACCGCGTTGATCATCATCGCGCCGTGCTTGATGATGCCGCCCTGCTCGTACTCCTTGCCGACCATGTAGCCGGTGGTGTTGTGCAGGAAGAGCAGCGGGATGTCGCGCTGGTTGGCCAGCTGGATGAACTGGGCGGCCTTCTGCGACTCGGCGCTGAACAGCACGCCCTGCGCGTTGGCGAGGATGCCGACCGGATAGCCGTGCAGGCTCGCCCAGCCGGTCGTCAGGCTCGTCCCGTACAGCGGCTTGAACTCGTCGAAGTCCGAGCCGTCGACGATCCGGGCGATGACCTCGCGCGGGTCGAAGGGCTGCTTGAGGTCGCCGGGGACGATTCCCAGCAGTTCGTCCTCGTCGTACTTGGGGGGCTCGGCGGGGGCCGGATCGCCGTACGCCTTGCGGTGGTTGAGCCGGGCGACGACCCGGCGGGCCTGGCGCAGCGCGTCGCGCTCGTCGACGGCGAAGTGGTCGGCGAGGCCCGACACGCGCGCGTGCATCTCCGCACCGCCCAGCGACTCGTCGTCGCTCTCCTCGCCCGTGGCCATCTTCACCAGCGGCGGCCCGCCGAGGAAGACCTTCGCCTTCTCCTTCACCATGATCACGTGGTCGGACATGCCGGGGACGTACGCGCCTCCGGCCGTCGAGTTGCCGAAGACCACGGCCACCGTGGGGATCCCGGCCGCCGACAGCCGGGTGAGGTCGCGGAAGATCGCGCCCCCGGGGATGAAGATCTCCTTCTGCGAGGGCAGGTCGGCGCCGCCCGACTCGACCAGGCTGATGCAGGGCAGCCGGTTGGCGAGGGCGATGTCGTTGGCCCGCAGCGCCTTCTTCAGGCTCCAGGGGTTGCTGGCGCCGCCGCGCACGGTCGGATCGTTGGCGGTGATCAGGCATTCGACGCCCTCGACCACCCCGATGCCGGTGACCAGGGAGGCGCCGACGGCGTAGTCGCTGCCCCAGGCGGCCAGCGGGGACAGCTCCAGGAACGGGGTGTCCGGGTCGAGGAGCAGCTCGATGCGCTCGCGGGCGAGCAGCTTGCCGCGCTTCCGGTGCCGCTCGACGTACTTCTCGCCGCCGCCCGCGAGGGCCTTGGCGTGCTCGGTGTCCAGGTCGGCGAGCTTCGCGAGCATGGCCTCGCGGTTCGCCCGGTAGTCCTGGCCGCCCACGTCCAGGGCGGACGAAAGGACCGTCATAGCAGGGCCTCCGGAATATCCAGGTGACGGGAGCGGAGCCATTCGCCGAGGGCCTTGGCCTGCGGGTCGAAGCGGGCCTGGGAGGCGACGCCCTCGCCGAGGATCCCCTCGACCACGAAGTTGAGGGCGCGCAGGCGGGGCAGGAGGTGCCGGACCACGGTCAGACCCCCGCTCTCCGGGACCAGCTCCCGGAAGCGGTCGGCCGTCAGCTCGTGGGCGAGCCAGCGCCAGGCCTCGTCGGTGCGGGCCCAGACGCCGACGTTGGCGTTGCCGCCCTTGTCACCGCTGCGGGCACCGGCGACCAGGCCGAGGGGGGCCCGGCGGGTCGGGCCCGCGGGCAGCGGCTCGGGCGGGGACGGTTCCCCGGCCGGCTCCAGTACGAGCGTGTCCTGGGCCGGGAGCACGGACAGACGGGTTCCGTCGTGGAGGACGGCCGTGTGGTCGACGGCGCCTTGAGGGACGTACACATCCTCGAAGACCCCATAAGGAGCGCCCTTGCCAGGTGGGGCCACCACATGGAATCCGGGGTAGCTGGCGAGCGCCAGCTCGATGGCCGCTCCGCTCAGCGCGCGTCCGACGGTCGCCTGGTCGGGGTCGCGGACGACGAGCCGCAGCAGGGCGCTCGCCGTCTCCTCGGTGCCCGCGTCGGGCCGGTCGGTGCGCACCAGCTCCCACCGCACGTCCGCGGGCGGCGACTTGGCGAGCGCGTCGCCCATCTGCTCGCGCACCAGCGCGGCCTTGGCCTCGACGTCGAGCCCGGTCAGGACGAAGGTCACCTCGTTGCGGAAGCCGCCCAGCTTGTTGAGCCCGACCTTGAGGGTGGGGGGCGGGGCCTCTCCGCGTACGCCGTCGATCCGCACCCGGTCCGGGCCGTCCTGGGTGAGCCGTACGGTGTCCAGGCGGGCGGTGACGTCGGGTCCCGCGTACCGGGCGCCCCCGGTCTCGTACAGGAGCTGTGCGGTGATCGTGCCGACGTCGACGAGTCCGCCGGTGCCGGGGTGCTTGGTGATGACGCAGCTCCCGTCCTCGTGGATCTCGGCGAGCGGGAAGCCGGGGCGGCGGACGTCGCCGTCGCGGAAGAAGGCGTAGTTGCCGCCGGTGGCCTGGGTGCCGCACTCCAGCACGTGCCCGGCGACGACGGCTCCCGCGAGCCGGTCGTGGTCCGTGGGACTCCAGCCGAAGTGGGCGGCGGCGGGCCCGGTGACCAGGGCCGCGTCGGTGACCCGGCCGGTGACCACGATGTCCGCGCCCGCCGTCAGGCACTCGGCGATGCCGAAGCCGCCGAGGTAGGCGTGGGCGGCGAGGCTTCCCGGGAACGCGGCGGTGAGGTCGTCGCCCTCGACGTGGGCGACGCGCACCGGGATGCCGAGCCGGCCGGCCAGCTCCCGTACGGCGTCCGCGAGCCCGGCCGGATTGAGGCCCCCGGCGTTCGTCACGATCTTCACGGACCGCTCGTGCGCCAGACCGAGGCAGTCCTCCAGCTGGCGCAGGAAGGTGCGGGCGTATCCGGCGGCGGGGTCCTTCAGCCGGTCCCGTCCCAGGATCAGCATGGTCAGCTCGGCGAGGTAGTCGCCGGTCAGGACGTCCAGTTCGCCGCCGGTGAGCATCTCGCGCATCGCGTCGAAGCGGTCGCCGTAGAAGCCGGAGGCGTTGCCGATGCGCAGTGTCACGCGGGGTCCCCCTTGGGCGGGCGTCCGTCGCCGGGCGGGCCCGCGAAGGCCTGGGCGATGCCGAGCCAGCGGTCGGCGTCGGGGCCCTCTGCGCGCACGTCGACGTCGGCGCGGTTGGCCCGCTGGGTGACCAGCAGACAGAAGTCGAGGGCGGTGCCGGTGACGCGCTGGGCGGCGTCCTCGGGGCCGTAGGTCCAGGTGTCGCCGGAGGGGGCGAGGATCTCCACCCGGAACTCCTCGGCCGGTGCGGCGAGCCCGCGCGCGGCGAAGGCGAAGTCCCGTGTGCGCACCCCGATGCGGACCACATGTCTGAGCCGGTCGGTGGGGGTACGAACCACACCCAGGGCGTCGGCGATGTCCTGGCCGTGGGCCCAGGTCTCCATGAGCCGGCCGGTGGCCATGGAGGCGCCGGACATGGGCGGGCCGTACCAGGGGAAGCGGGTGCCCGGCACGGACTCGCGCAGGGCCCGGTCCAGTGCGGCGCGGCCCGTGCGCCACCGCGCCAGCAGTTCGGCGGACGGGAGCCGGGCTCCGTCGTCGGCGCCCTCGTCCACGAACGTCGTGGGTGCCGCGAGGGCCTTCTCCACGAGGCCGTGGAAGGCGTCGGCGTCCGTGACGGAGAGGAGGGCGGAGTGGTCGGTCCAGGCGAGGTGGGCGATCTGATGGGCGACGGTCCAGTGGGGCGCGGGCGTCGGGAGCGCCCACCGCTCCGGGCTCAACCCGGCCACGAGCCGGTCGAGTTCCTCGCTCTCGTCACGCAGATCGTCGAACACGGGCGTCGGATCGGACATGGGGGGAGCATGTCAGCGCCCCCAGAAACAATCAAGCGTGCTTGCATCAATTTCTTTCCCGGACCGCCCGCGATCTTTTTCCCCGCCCCGTCACATCTCCCCTTCCCCGTCCGTCATACCGATGACGAAGCAGCCAGAGGGACGCAGAGGGAGACCTGAGCATGAGCGGGACCAAGAAGATCGCGGTGGCCGGGGCGACCGGACGGCTCGGCCGGCACGTCGTGGAGGTGCTGGAGGAGCGCGGGCACGGCGTCGTACCGATGTCCCGGGCCACCGGGGTCGACATCGTCACCGGCGCCGGGCTGGCCGAGGCGCTGGAGGGTGTGGACGTCGTGATCGACGCGTCCAGCACGCCCTCGCCCGACCAGGAGGTGGCGACGGAGTTCTTCCGGGCCGCGGCCCGCAATCTGCACGAGGCCGGGCAGAAGGCCGGGGTCGGCCTGCTGGTGGTCGTGTCGATCATCGGCATCGACGCGTCGGTCGCCGGTTACAACGCGGCCAAGCTGGAGCACGAGCGCGCGGTGCTGGCCGGACCGGTGCCGGCACGGGTGCTGCGGGCGGCGCAGTTCCACGAGCTCGTGGAGCAGTTCACGCTGTGGGGACGCCAGGGCGACACGGTCCACGTCCCGAGGATGCGGATCCAGCCCGTCGCGGCGCGGACCGTCGCGGAGGCGGTGGTGGAGCTGGCGGAGGCCGAGGAGGCGCCGGGGGCGCGGGCCCCGTTCCCGGAGGTGGCCGGTCCGCGCGAGGAGAGCCTGGAGGAGGCGGCCCGGCTGCTGATGGCCCGCCGGGACCCGGCCGTGGAGGTGGTCGCCGTGAGCGACCCGGACGACCCGGAGCGGGACCTGTTCGAGAACGGCGGTCTGCTCCCCGGTGCGGACGCCCGGCTGGCGGGCCCGGCCTTCACGGAGTGGCTGGAAACGGCTTCCTGAGCCGGGCGCACCGGAGCCTTCGGCTCAGGGAGCGCAGCGCCACGGGGCGGTGCCGGGGCGCCGGCCCCGGGGGTCGGGGCGGACCGCACCGCAGGGGGCGGGCGCCGCAGGAGGCAGGCGCCGCAGGCTGCCGTAGCCGCGATGCGGCACCGGCCCCACCGGCGTCAGCACGCACCACACCACAGGAGGCGGGCGCCAGCACGCGTCACACCGCAGGAGGCGGGCGCCGCAGGCCGCGCCGTAGCCGCGATGCGGCTCGGCCCCACGAGGTCGGAGCGCACCGCGCCCCGGAGCCCGGGCGGCGCGGGCCGCCGGAAGGGCGTGTCAGGGTGCCGTACCCGGTGGGGGTCAGGGTGCCTCGGCCGGGACCGTCGCCTTGCCCCGTCCCACCTGGGTGCGCACCGCACCCATGCTCGCGCCGATGACCAGGGCGATCGCGGCGGCCTGGACGGCGGACAGGGCCTGGTCGAGGATGAGGAAACCCGCTGTCGCGGCGATGGCGGGCTCCAGGCTCATCAGGATCGCGAAGGTGGAGGCGGGCAGCCGGCGCAGCGCGAGGAGTTCGAGGGTGTAGGGGAGGACCGAGGAGAGGACCGCGACCGCGGAGCCCAGGGCCACCGTCGTCGGGTCGAGGAGCCGGGTGCCGGACTCGACGATCCCCAGCGGGAGGAACAGCAGCGCCGCCACCGCCATGGCCAGCGCCAGTCCGTCGGCCTGCGGGAAGCGGTTGCCCGTACGGGCGCTGAAGACGATGTACGCGGCCCACATCGCGCCCGCCCCGAGCGCGAAGGCCGCGCCCACCGGGTCCAGGCCGCCGAACCCTCCGCCGCTCAGCAGGAAGACCCCGCACAGCGCGAGGCCCGCCCAGACCGCGTTGACCGCGCGGCGGGAGGCCAGCACCGAGAGGGCGAGGGGGCCGAGCACCTCCAGGGTGACGGCGGCGCCGAGGGGGATGCGGGCGGCCGACTCGTAGAAGAGGCCGTTCATCGCGCCCATGGCGATGCCGAAGACGGCGACGGTCCCCCAGTCGGCGCGCGAGTGGCCGCGCAGCCGGGGGCGGCAGAACACGAGCAGGATCACCGCGGCGGCGAGCAGCCGCAGGGTCACCACGCCGAGCGCGCCGGCCCGCGGCATGAGGGTCACCGCGAGGGCGCCGCCGAACTGGACCGAGATCCCCCCGGCCAGCACCAGCCCGACGGGACCGAGGGAGCCGAGGCGCCCGGGAGCGCCGCCCGGGGACACGGGGGCGGCCCCCGTCCCGGAGGCGGGTGCGGACGACGAGGTGGTGGCGCTGGAGGTGGTGCTCACGGGCGGTCCTGGGGGCTGGCGCGGGCGGTTGTCCATCATGATGTACTGCCGGGTCCAGGGTAGTGGACTTCGTCAGGAGTGTGAACTGCACATACAACTGTCCTGGATGCTGAGATCCGGACGGTCCGGTCCGTGTCAGCGACGGGCCATGTAGACGTTCAGCGCCTTGTGCAGCACCCGGTTGATGGGGAAGTCCCACTCGCCGAGGTACTCCGCGGCCTCACCGCCGGCGCCCGCCTTGAAGCGCAGGAGGCCGACGAGGTGGTCGCCCTCGTCGAGGGCGTCGGTGATGCCGCGGAAGTCGTGGACGGCGGCGCCCAGCCCGTGGGCGTCGGTCATCATCCGCCACTGGACGGCGTTGTCGGGCTGGACCTCGCGCCTGCGGCCGGTGGAGGCGCCGTAGGAGTACCAGACGTGGGTGCCGACGGTGAGCATGGTGGGCGCGGCGAGGTCCGGGTCGTGCCAGTCGATGACGGGGCCCTCGGGCAGGTACGCGAGGTACCGCCTGACCCTCGGCAGCGGGCGCAGCAGGACGAGGCCGGCCCCCCGGAGGCGGCCGTCCGCGCCGAACCAGCCGAGGCTCTCCGCGCGCCAGTCCGGCTTCACGTCCCCCAGGACGGCACCTGCATGTGGCTGGCCGAGGGCCGCGAGCGGACGAACGCGAGGTGTTCGTCGCGGGTGATCGACTGCAGGCGGAGGGTCATGCGCGCCGCTCCTCGGGGTCCTTCGGCCGTGAGATCCCAGCGTGCTTACGCGCCCGCCGCGGGCCCGGTGTTCCGCGGGCCCTCCTCCAGCGCCTCGGCCAGCACCTCCGCCAGGTGGCGGCCCCGGCGGCCGGAGAGCTGGGCCAGCTGGGTGCGGCAGGAGAAGCCGTCGGCGAGGACCACCGCGGCGCTGTCGGCCGCCCGTACCGCCGGGAGGAGCTGTTCCTCGGCGCAGGCCCGCGACACCTCCTCGTGGCCCTTCTCGAAGCCGAAGTTGCCCGCGAGTCCGCAGCAGCCGCCCGCGAGCGCGCCGGTCAGGCCCGCCGCGTCGCGCAGCCGGCGTTCGGCCCCGTCGCCGAGGACCGCGTGCTGGTGGCAGTGGGTCTGGCCGACCGCCGGGCGGTCCAGGCGGGGCGGGGTCCAGTCCGGCGCGTGCCGTTCCAGCGCCTCCGCGAAGGTCACCACCGCCGCGGCGAGCCGCGGCGCGCGCGGGTCGCCGGGCAGCAGTTCGGGCAGGTCCGTGCGCAGGGCCGCGGCGCAGCTCGGCTCCAGCACGACGACCGGGACGCCGTCCACGGCGAGGTAGGGCTCCATGAGGTCGAGGGTGCGGCGCAGGACGGCGCGGGCGCGGTCGAGCTGGCCGGTCGAGACGTACGTCAGTCCGCAGCAGACCCGTCGGCGGCGGGGCGGGAGCAGCGCGCCGGGGCGCAGGGGGCCCCTGGTGACCCCGTCGCCGACGGGCCCGTGTCCCCACACCGTCGTCGGCGGCAGCAGCACGGCGAGTCCGGCGGCTTCCAGGACCCGTACGGCAGCGCGCCCGACGGAGGGTTCCAGGTGCTCGGTGAAGGTGTCCGGCCACAGGAGGACCGTCCTGCCGCCGAACCCCGGGAACAGCTCGCCCGCGGACCGCCGCCCCTCACGCTCCGCACCACCCGGCCCGCCCGACCCAGCCGACCTGGTCGCCCCACCCGCCCCACCCGGTCCAGCCGGTCCAGCCAGTCCAGACGGTCCAGCCGGTCCAGCCGGTCCAGCCGGTCCAGCCGGTCCAGCCGCCGGAGCGTCCGTTCCCCCGCCCCCGCTCCGCTCGCGCGCGCACGCCCGTGCCCGGTCCCGGAACCGGGCCGACCACCACTGGCTGAACGTCTCCGGTGCCAGCCGCAGGATCTCCCGTCCGGGCGCGACCCCGGCCAGGCGCTTGGCCGCGGCGGCCACGAGGGGCAGGGCCACGAGGGCGTTGACGAGCCGGGCCGAGCGGGTGCGGGTCACCGCCGCGAGCCAGAAGGGGAGGCGTCCCAGGGCGTAGTGCGCGGCGGGACGGCGGCGGCCCGCGTAGTGGTGGTGGAGGAACTCCGCCTTGTACGTGGCCATGTCGACGCCGACCGGGCAGTCGGACCTGCACCCCTTGCACGACAGGCACAGGTCCAGCGCGTCACGGACCTCCGTCGAGCGCCATCCGTCGGTGACGATCTCGCCGGCGAGCATCTCGTGCAGCAGCCTGGCCCGCCCGCGCGTGGAGTGCTGCTCCTGCCCGGTCGCCCGGAAGGAGGGGCACATGACCTCGTCGCCGCCCGGCACCGACGCCGTACGGCACTTGGCCACGCCCACGCAGCGGCGCACCGCCGCCGAGAAGTCGCCGCCGTCCGCCGGGTAGCCGAACTCGACGTCCACCGGGCGCTTCGGCAGCACCGCGAAGCGCAGGTTCTGATCCAGCCGGTGCGGGCGCACGAGCATGCCGGGGTTGAGCAGGCCCCGCGGGTCCCAGAGGTCCTTCGCCCGTTCGAAGAGGCGGACCATCTCCGTGCCGTACATGGCGGGCAGCAGTTCCGCGCGGGCCTGTCCGTCCCCGTGCTCGCCGGACAGGGAGCCGCCGTGGGAGACGACGAGGCGGGCCACCTCCTCCGAGAAGCGCCGGAAGCGGGCCACGCCCGCCGCGGAGACCAGGTCGAAGTCGATCCGGACGTGGATGCAGCCGTCGCCGAAGTGCCCGTACGGCGTGCCGCGCAGCCCGTGGTCGGCGAGCAGCGCCCGGAAGTCGCGCAGATAGGCGCCGAGGCGGGCGGGCGGCACCGCGCAGTCCTCCCAGCCGGGCCACGCCTCGGCGCCGAGCCCGCGGCCCCGGCCGACAAGCGCGTCGTCCCCCGCGTACGGCATCCGGGTCGCCGTGCCGCTCGCGTCCTCCCGCAGCCGCCACAGCGCCCGCTGCCCCGCCGGGTCGGTGACCACCAGGGCGTCTCCCACGTCCGCCGCCCGCACGATCGCGTCCGCGGCCGCGCGGGCCTCGGCCGCGGACCCGCCGCCGGTCTCCACGAACAGCCAGGCCCCGCCGCGCGGCAGCCCCGTGCCCGCGGGCACGAGATCGGCGGCCATCCCCTCCACGGTCAGCGGCCCGTGCCCGAGCAGGCCGGCCGCGGCGTCCGCGGCGGCGCTCTCGTCGGGGTAGGCGAGGACGGCCAGGGCCCGCGCCCGGGGCGCCTCGACCAGGGTCACGACCGCCTCGGTGAGCAGGCCCCAGGTGCCCTCGGAGCCGCAGAACGCGCGGGCCACGTCCGCGCCGCGCTCGGGCAGGAGCGCGTCGAGGGCGTATCCGGAGATCCGCCGCGGGAGTTCGGGGAAGCCGGTCCGCAGGAGTGCCAACTCGCTTTCCACCAGGGCCCGCAGACCGTCCGGGGCACCCCGCCAGCCGCGGCCGAGGCGGCGGGTGTCCCCGGCCGCGCCGACGACCGTGAGCCCGCGCACGTTGTCCGCCGTGGTTCCCCAGGCGACCGAGTGGGAGCCGCAGGAGTTGTTGCCGATCATCCCGCCGAGGGTGCAGCGGCCGTGGGTGGAGGGGTCGGGGCCGAAGCGCAGGCCGTGCGGGGCCGCCGCCTCCTGGAGCCGGTCGAGCACGAGACCGGGCTGGACCACGGCCGTACGGGCCCCCGGGTCCAGCGCGAGGATCCGGTTCATGTGGCGGGTGAAGTCCAGGACGACGCCGGTTCCCGTGGCCTGCCCGGCGATCGAGGTGCCGCCGCCGCGCGCCACGACCGGCACCCCGTGGGCACGGCACACGGCGAGGGCCGCGGCCACGTCGTCGGCGTCCCGCGGGGTCACCACGCCGAGCGGCACGCGCCGGTAGTTGGAGGCGTCCATGCTGGTCAGCGCCCGCGCCGTCGCGTCGAAGGAGACCTCGCCGCGCACGGCGCCGGCCAGTTCGGACCGGAGCCGGCCGTCCGGTCCTCCCGGCCGCCCCGCGAACCGTCCGTCCGACCGCGCGTCCGGTCCTCCCGCGAACCGTCCGTCCGACCGCGCGTCCGGTCCTCCCGCGGGCCGTCCGTCCGGCCGTCCACCCAGATCCGTCATGCCTCCAGGATGCCGCCGGGCTTCGGCGGCGGCCCTTCGGCCGTGCACCCGAAAGGCCCCGATATGCGGGTGCGATCATGAAACCGCTTTTCGAAGCTTCCCAATCGGATAACGAACTCTCATATAGTGACGGCGACTTGAGCATCATGTGTCGCTTCTCGCCCAGGACCGACCGAGGACACGACCGAGGACACGTTCTCCCCCCAGGAACACGACCGAGGACCGATTGATGACCCCGCCCCAGCCCTCCGGCGAACGACCCGCCCCGCGCACGACGGCGAAAGCCGTGCTGACCGCCGCCGTCCCGGCCGCCGCCGCGGTGGCGGCCGCCGTCCTGCTGGCCCCCGAGCCGGCCCGTGCGCCCCTCGCCTGGGGCACCGGAACCGCCGCGGCACTGCTGTGCGCGGCCGTCGCGGTGGCCGCCCACGCCTTACAGGCCAAGCGAATCGCCCTCCGGCGCCTCGAAGCCGTGACCAAGGACGTCGGCCGGATCCTGCAGGAACGCGCCAGGCTGGCCGAGGAGTTCGGCCAGGAACGAGCCCGGCTCACCGACGAGGCCGCCCGCGAACGGACCCGCGCGGCCGAGGCCGCGGCCCAGGAACGGATCCGCCTGACGGAGACGGCGTCCCGCGAACTGGCCCGTCTCACCGCCGAGTTCACCGAGGAGCGCGAGCTGCTCGTCGGCGACCGCGCCCGGCTCGTCGAGCGCAACGCCGACCTCTCCGAGCGCGCCAGGCAAGCCGTCAGCAACCGCGCCGCCGCGGTCTCGGCGACCGCCAACGCGGCCGCCCGCATGCAGGCCCTGTCCACCGGCATGCTCGCCGACCTGCGGGCCATGGAGGAGAGGCACTCCGACGAGGACGTCCTCGCCGACCTCCTCCACCTCGACCACCGCACCGCGCAGGCGGGCCGCCTCGCCGACTCCGTCGCCGTCCTGACCGGCGCGCGCTCGGGACGCCGCTGGGCCCGCCCGATCGTCATGGAGTCGATCCTGCGCGGCGCCATGGGCCGCATCGGCGGCTACCAGCGGGTGCGCGTCCACTCCACCAGCGAGGCCGCCGTCGCCGGACACGCGGCCGAGGGCGTCATGCACGCGCTCGCCGAACTCCTCGACAACGCCGCCAACTTCTCGCCGCCGAGCGCCGAAGTGCACGTGTACGTCGAGGAGGTCCCGGCGGGCGTCATCGTCTCCGTCGAGGACAGCGGCCTGGTGATGGGGGACGTACAGCTGCGGCGCGCCGAGTACGCCGTCTCCGGGGACCTCGTCAACGCGTCCGACCTCGGCGGCCTCACCGGCACCCGCCTCGGTCTCGCGGTGGTCGGCCGGCTGGCCCGCAAGTACGGCCTGAAGGTGTCCTTCCGCCCCTCCGCGCGCGGTGGCACCGGCGTCCTGGTCCTGATCCCGCAGGACATCCTCACGCAGCCGAACCTCCCCCACACCGCGGCCCCGCGGCCCGCGGGCCCCGAGCCCGTCCTCTCCGCCCCGACCGCCGTCGACGGCCACACGTCCGCGCAGAGGCCCCCCGAGGGCGAGGGACCGCCGGAACACCAGCGGCCGCAGGGGGCGCGGGAATCCCGTACACCCCTGGAATCCACCGCCTCCCCCGTGTCGTACGCCGCCGCCCGCGCGCCCGGCGACCTCGACCCGGACCCCGTCCCGTCCCACGACTCGCCCCGGCACGAGCAGGGTTCCGCGGCCACCGGCGGCCTGCCCAAGCGCCGCCGCGGACGCACCCTCGCCCACGCCGAGCGCAGCCGCTCGCACGCCGCGCCCCCGGCCGCCGCCCCCGAGCCCCGTACCGGGGACGCCCCCGGGAACCGGCCGGTCCCCCGCTTCGGCACCTTCCGCCAGGCGGTGCGCGGCACGGCGCCGGGTGCCGGACCCGCCACGCCCGACGCCACGCCCGACGCCACGCCCGAGGCCGGCGCGCCGGCACGGTCCGAGGACCACGCGTCCTCGTCCGCCAGTCCCCCCACCCCGACCCCCACCACCCCCACCGCACACGCGCTCCCGGAAGGCGACACCACTTCATGACCGGCACCCTCACCGCCGACGAGAAGCTCACCTGGCTCATCGAGGGCCTCCTCGAGCGCACCCCGGGCGCGCGGCACGCGCTCGTGCTCTCCCGCGACGGACTGAAGCTGTGCCGCACCCCGGAACTGTCGGTCGACCAGGCCGACCAGCTCGCCGCCATCGCCGCCGGCATCCAGTCGCTGTCCCACGGCGCCTCCGTGGAGTTCGGCGACGGCAGCGGAGGCGTGCGCTCGGCGATGGCCGAGTTCTACGGAGGGGTGCTGTTCATCGTGGAGGCCGGCGACGGCGCGCACCTCGCCGTCGTCACCGCCGAGGACGCCGACGCCGGACTGGTGGGACACAACATGAGCGAACTCGTGGAGCAACTCGGCGAGCACCTGACCGCGCCGCCCCGGTCGTCATGAGCCGTCCTGGCAGGGACGACGCGCCCGACCGGCTGTACACCCTCACCGGAGGGCGCACCCGGTCCGGCCCCGACACCCCCTTCGACCTCGTGACCCTGGTGGTCGCCGAGTGCGATCCGGCGGTGGGCATGCAGTCCGAGCACGCCGCGATCCTGCGGATGTGCGAACGGCCGACGGCGGTCGTGGAGATCGCGGCGGAGCTCGGACTGCCGGTGTCGATCACCCGCGTGCTGCTCTCCGACCTGCTCTCCACGGGCCGGGTCAGCGCCCGTCACCCGCACACCACTGTTCCCTCCGGTCTTCCCGATCCCGACATCCTGGAGCAGGTGCTCGTTGGACTCCGTAACCTCTGACGCTCGTGCGCCCCTGTCCGCGTCGGCCGACAACGGCCTCAAGATCGTGATCGTGGGCGGCTTCGGTGTCGGCAAGACGACCCTCGTCCGCTCGGTCAGCGAGATACGCCCCCTCAACACCGAGGAGACGATGACGCAGGCCGGCGAGAGCGTCGACGACATCAGCGAGGTGCGCGGCAAGTCCGCGACCACCGTCGCCTTCGACTTCGGACGCATCACGCTGGACACGCACAACATCCTCTACCTGTTCGGCGCGCCCGGGCAGGAACGGTTCTGGTTCCTGTGGGACCGGCTGTTCTCCGGGACGCTCGGGGCGATCGTCCTCGTCGACACCCGGCGCATCGACGAGTCCTGGTACGCCATCGACCGGCTGGAGCACCACGGCACGCCCTTCATCGTGGCCTGCAACGACTTCGGCGGCCCCCCGCACACGTCCGCGCAGATCCGCGAGGCCCTCGACCTCGACCCGCACGTACCGCTGCTCGACTGCGACGCCCGCTCCCGGGAGTCCAGCAAGCAGGTGCTGATCACCCTGGTGGAGCACCTCAAGACCCACTACGCCCGTCACGGCGCCGCGGCCGCGGAAGGCGCCCTTCAATCACCGGAGTTGGCGCTTTGACCACCGCCTCCACCACCGCGCCCGTCCCCCTGGGCGGGCCGCGGTTCCAGACCGAACCCACCGAGCTGTACCGGGAGATGCGGCGCGACCACGGCAGCGTCGTGCCCGTCGTCCTCGACGGCGACGTCCCGGCCTGGCTCGTGCTCGGCTACCGCGAACTGCACCAGGTCACCGGCGACCCCCAGCTCTTCAGCCGGGACTCGGAGCTGTGGAGCCAGTGGGAACGCATCCCCGACGACTGGCCGCTGCTGCCGATGATCGGCCGCAAGCAGCCCTCCATCCTGTACACCGTCGGCGAGCGCCACCGCGAACGCGCCGCGATGATCAGCGACGCCCTCGAAGCCGTCGACCCCTTCGAACTGCGCTCCCAGGCCGAGAAGTTCGCCGACGAGCTGATCGACGCGATCTGCCCCGAGGGCGAGACCGACCTCGTCGGCGACTACGCGGCCCTGCTGCCCGTACGGGTCCTCGCGACCCTCTACGGCTTCGCGGACGATCAGGGCCCCGGCCTGGTCACCGCCCTGAACGACATGATCAACGGGCGCGAGGGCGCGCTGGCCGGACAGCAGCACCTCGCCGTCTCCATGGCGCAGTTGATCGCCGACCGCAAGGAGAAGCCCGCCGACGACGTCGTCTCCCGGATGCTCGCGAACACCGCGGGCTTCGACGACATGGAGATCGTCCAGGACCTCATGGTCATGATGGCCGCCGGCCACCAGCCGACGGCCGACTGGATCGGCAACTCGCTGCGGCTGATGCTCACCGACGAGCGGTTCGCGGCCTCCCTGTTCGGCGGCCGGCACAGCGTCGCCGAGGCCATGAACGAGGTCCTGTGGGAGGACACGCCCACCCAGAACGTGGCCGGGCGCTGGGCCTCCCGCGACACCCAGCTCGGCGGCCGCCGCATCCGCTCCGGCGACCTGCTGCTGCTCGGCCTCCAGGGCGCCAACTCCGACCCCCAGGTCCGCACCGACGGCTCCGCGCTCACCGGCGGCAACAACGCCCACTTCTCCTTCGGCCACGGGGAGCACCGCTGCCCGTTCCCGGCACAGGAGATCGCCGAGGTCATCGCGCGGACCGGCATCGAGGTCGTGCTCGACCGGCTGCCGGACATCGACCTCGCGGTCCCCGCCGAGACGCTGACCCGGCGCCCCTCCCCGTGGCTGCGGGGGCTGACCGAACTGCCCGTGCGGTTCACGCCCGTACCCGTCCTCTGAGACCCCCCTCGCCACCCGGCCGGCACACCTCGTCCGGCCGGGTCCCGGGGCTGTCCCCATGCCCCGGGGAAAACGCTTCACCCCCACCCCAGCCCTTGGAGGCACCCCCGCATGACCACCGGTACCGAAGAGACCCGCATAGCCCTGGACCCCTTCGTCGCCGACCTGGACGGCGAGAGCGCCGCGCTGCGCGCCGCGGGACCGCTCGCCGCCGTCGAACTGCCCGGCGGGGTCCCGGTGTGGGCGGTCACCCACCACGCCGAGGCGCGCGCCCTGCTCACGGACCCCCGCCTGGTGAAGGACATCAACGTCTGGGGCGCCTGGCAGCGCGGCGAGATCGCCCCCGACTGGCCGCTGATCGGACTCGCCAACCCGGGCCGTTCCATGCTCACCGTGGACGGCGCGGACCACCGCCGGATGCGCACCCTGGTGGCGCAGGCGCTGACCCCGCGCCGGGTCGAGCAGATGCGGGAGCGGATCTCGAAGCTGACGGAGAGCCTGCTCGACGACCTCACCGGGGACGTCGTCGACCTGAAGGCCGACTTCGCCTACCCGCTGCCCATGTACGTCATCGCCGACCTCATGGGCCTGGAGGAGTCCCGGCTGCCGCGGCTGAAGGAACTCTTCGAGAAGTTCTTCTCGACCCAGACCCCGCCCGCCGAGGTCATCGCGACCCTCACGGAGCTGGCCGGGATCATGGCCGAGACGGTGGCGGCCAAGCGTGCCGAACCGGGCGACGACCTGACCAGCGCGCTGATCCTGGCCTCCGAGGACGGCGACCACCTCACCGACGCCGAGATCGTCTCCACGCTCCAGCTCATGGTCGCGGCGGGCCACGAGACGACGATCTCCCTCATCGTCAACGCGGTCGTCAACCTGTCCGCCCACCCCGACCAGCGCGCCCTCGTCCTGTCCGGCGAGGCGGACTGGTCGGCGGTCGTCGAGGAGACCCTGCGCTACGCGACCCCGACCTCCCACGTCCTCATCCGCTTCGCCACGGAGGACGTCCCGGTCGGCGACAAGGTGATCCCCGCGGGCGACGCGCTCATCGTGTCGTACGGCGCGATCGGCCGCGACGAGAACGCCCACGGGCCCACCGCGGGCGAGTTCGACATCACCCGCACCAGCAAGAACCGGCACATCTCCTTCGGCCACGGGCCCCACGTCTGCCCCGGCGCGGCCCTGTCCCGGCTGGAGGCGGGCGTCGCCCTGCCCGCCCTGTACGAGCGCTTCCCGGACCTGGACCTGGCCGTCCCGGCGTCGGAGCTGCGCAACAAGCCGGTGGTGACGCAGAACGACCTGTTCGAGCTGCCGGTCAGGCTCACCGCCGGGTGAACCGACCGGGCGTGACCGCCGACCGCCGCGGGGGCCCGTCACGGGCCCCCGCGGCGGTCGTGCCGTCAACACGCCCCGTCTCAGCCGACGGACCAGGTTTCACCGAGGTTTCCCGGAACGGCTAGTCTCCTGACGTGGCTGATATCCAGATCCCCGCTGACCTCAAGCCCGCCGACGGACGATTCGGCGCCGGCCCCTCCAAGGTGCGGACGGAGGCACTGGACGCGCTGGCCGCGACCGGCACCTCCCTGCTCGGCACCTCCCACCGCCAGGCCCCGGTCAAGAACCTGGTCGGCAAGGTGCGCGAGGGCGTGCGCGAGCTGTTCTCCCTGCCCGACGGATACGAAGTCGTCCTCGGCAACGGCGGCTCCACCGCGTTCTGGGACGTCGCGACGCACGGCCTGATCGAGAACAAGTCGCAGCACCTCACGTTCGGCGAGTTCTCCTCCAAGTTCGCGAAGGCGGCCAAGCTCGCCCCGTGGCTCGCCGAGCCGACCGTGGTCTCCTCCGACCCGGGCACCCACCCCGAGCCGGTCGCCGAGGCCGGCGTCGACGTCTACGCCTTCACCCACAACGAGACCTCGACCGGTGTCGCCGCCCCGGTCAAGCGGGTCGCGGGCGCCGACGAGGGCTCCCTCGTCCTGGTGGACGCCACCTCCGGCGCCGGCGGCCTGCCCGTCGACATCGCCGAGACCGACGTCTACTACTTCGCCCCGCAGAAGTCCTTCGCCTCCGAAGGCGGCCTGTGGATCGGCGTGTTCTCCCCGGCCGCGATCGAGCGCGCCGAGCGGATCCACGCCTCGGGCCGGCACGTCCCGGAGTTCTTCTCGCTGCCCACGGCGATCGACAACTCCCGCAAGAACCAGACGTACAACACCCCGGCGCTGTCCACGATCTTCCTGCTCAACGAGCAGCTGGAGTGGATCAACGGCCAGGGCGGCCTCGCCTGGTCCACGGCCCGCACGAAGGACTCCTCGACCCGCCTGTACCGCTGGGCCGAGGACAGCAAGTACGCGAGCCCGTTCGTGACGGACGCGGCCAAGCGCTCGCAGGTCATCGGCACGATCGACTTCGCCGACGAGATCGACGCCGCCGCGGTCGCCAAGGTCCTGCGCGCCAACGGCATCGTCGACACCGAGCCCTACCGCAAGCTCGGCCGCAACCAGCTCCGCGTCGCCATGTTCCCGGCGATCGACCCGGCGGACGTCGAGGCGCTGACGCACTGCATCGACCACGTGATCGAGAAGCTGTAACGGCGGAACCGACGGCCGAGGGGCGTCCGGCGCGCGCGAGCGTGCGGGGCGCCCCTTCGCCGTGCGTACGCACGGGCCGGGACCGTCGGCCGTCACTCTCACGGGCGATGGCAACCGGCCGCCGCGCGTACGGGCGATGACCGCCGGCCGTCACGCGTACGGGCCCCGGCCACCGGCCGCAGGGCAGGCCCGAGGGCGCGTTCAGCGGCGGCGCAGCAGCCGCTTGAAGCCGAGGAACACGGCGAAGAGGGCCGCGACCGCGATGGCGCCGACCTTCACCTCACCGCCCATCCCGTCGCCGCTCCCGTCCTCCGAGGCGGAACCGCCGCCCTTGGAGGGCGAGTTGGAGCCGGATCCCGCGGCGCCCGGCACGTCCTCCGGCTCCACGGTGCTGCCCGCGCCCTCACTGCCGTACAGGAGCTTCGATCCGTCGGTGGTGTAGGTGATCGACTCGCCCTGGCCCTGGAGGGGCACGTTGAGGCGCTCCAGGCGTTTGATGCGGCCGTCGTTCCAGGTGTAGGCGATGCCGCCGAAGTAGCCGCGCACGGCGAGCTGCCGGCCGTCGGGGGAGAAGGCGCCGTCCGTGACCCACAGGTCGACGGGGGCGATCGGCTTGAAGACGTTCGTCGTGCCCGCCGACAGCTCGGCGGGGCCTTCGTAGAGGTGGCCGCCGTCCTCGTCCTTGTCGACGATGTAGACGCGCCCGGTCTTGGGGTGCACCATCAGCGCCTCCGCGTTGCGGGGGCCGTCCGCGTACTTCACGTCGTACTGGGTGGCGCGGATCGTCTGGTCCTTGAGCACCTTCGGCTCGGGGAGCTTGTAGACCCACACGTGGTCCCACGAGCCGCCGAGGTTGTCGCCGATGTCACCGACGTACAGATCACCGTCGGGGCCGAGGGAGATCGCCTCGACGTCCCGGGGCGTGCCGACCCCGCTCATGGTGACCGTGGCGACGGTCTTGCCCGTACGGCTGTCGACCGCGTACAGGTACGCCCCGTCGTCGCTGTCGTTGTGGGTCCAGTAGACGCCCGGGTGGACGCGTGAGGCGGCGAGGCCGCTGGACTCCTTGATCCGGGGGTCCTCGATGGTGAATCCCCCGTCCCCGCCGTCGGCGAGGGCGGGCGCCGCCATGGCGAGGACGAGGGCCGCTCCGGCGAGGACTCCGGCGGCTCCGGACACGGACGAGTGCGATCGGCGCATGTCCCCAAGCCTGCCATCCCGTCGGACCGTTCACGCCGCCGCCGTCCACCGGAACCCGCACCCGGCGACGCACGGGAGGGGCCGTGCCGGCACACCGATGCCCGCCACCACGAATCACCCGCACCCGGGATCCGGCGCGAGGGGCCGTGCCGGTACATCGATGCCCGTCGCCACCGACGCCCACACCTCACCCGACGGCGACGGGCTGATGCACCGGCACGGCCCCGCCCCACCCACCGGACCGGGCGTCCGCGTGTCCAGCCTCACACCGTCCGGCCCCATGGCGCCCGGGCCGATCGTCCATGATGATCGGATGCTCAGGTTCATGCCCGTCGGCGACTCCATGACGATCGGTAGCGCGGGCGAACACACGTGGCGGTACCGGATGTGGCAGCACCTGCGCGCGACGTACGGGGGCCCGTTCAAGATCGTCGGCCCGCGCGAGGCGCTCTACGACAAGGCGACGGACTCCGCCGGCTCGTACGAGTACGCGGACCCCGACTTCCCCCGCGCCCACCTGGCCGGCTGGGGCGAGGGCTGGCTGCACATGGCCCCGCTGATCCGCGAGGCGGTCCGCGAGCAGCGCGCCGACGTCCTGCTGGTCTCGCTCGGCCTCATCGACCTCGGCTTCTACACCAACGCCGTCCAGACCGCCGACAACGTCCGCCTCTTCGTGACGGAGGCCCGCGCCGCGAACCCGCGCGTCCGCATGGTCCTGCTCCCGGTGATACCGAACGTCCGCGCCCAGGACGAGGCCCCCTTCGCCGCCGAGGTGGCCGCGTTCAACGAACTCCTCGCCAAGACGGTCGCCGACCTCGACGAACCGCGCTCCCCGCTGCTGCTCGCGTCCCCGCCGGCCTCGTACGACATCGCCGTCGACACCTACGACGGCACCCACCCGAACGCGAGCGGCGAGCACAAGATCGCGGAGGGGTTCGCGGAGGCGATGCACCAGGCCTGGGGGCTTGGAGAGGCGTACGAGGGCTGAACCCGTGACCGGGTGACCGTGCGTATCGTTGTACCGCGCGGCAGCTCTCACCGAGGGAGCGGCCGGGGAGGAACGCCACGATGACCGTCCTTGAAGACAGGATCGCGATGGCCGAGAGCGACAACCCGATCACGCTCGACAGCCTGTTCGAGCGACTCGAGAAGATGCCCGTCCCCGAGGGATACAAGGTCGAGATCGTCGAGGGGACCATCTCCATGTCGCCACAGCGGGACACCCACTGGGACATCATCCTGGACGTCGTCGAGCAGCTGCGCACCAAGTACCCCCGGCAGCGGGTGAAGTCCGACGTCCGGATCGACTACCCGGGACGGCTCAACGGCTTCGCCACGGACGTGACGGTGGTCGCCGAAGGTGCCGAGAAGACGGCGGGTGGTCAATGGCGCCATGAGGACGTCGAGTTCACCGCGGAGGTCATCTCCAAGGGCACGGCGACGAACGACTACGGCCCGAAGCGGATCGCCTACGCCACCGCCGAGGTGGCCGTCTACCTGATCGTCGACCCGTACCAGGGCAAGTGTCACCTCTTCACCCAGCCCAAGGACGGCGACTACACCTGCGAGACGACCGTGACGTTCGGCGCCGACCTCGACATGACCACCACCCCACTGGGCCTCACCCTGAAGACCGACGAGTTCCCGCGCGACTAGGGGGTGTTCTGAGTTGAGATCATGGGATCGGTCATTCCCGCTCCAGGAGGGTGCCGGCTGCGGTAGATCGGTCGCGTGACCCGTGGTGATCCGACCGACGCCGAGTGGAATCGATCGAGCCACACCTGCCGCCGGGGGCGTTCGGACCGCCCCCTGACCTGCACAGCTACCCGCCTACAACCTTTTCCCCCGTCCGACTGTCTTCTGATCATCAACCGCCCCTGTCTCTGTGGTCCCTGAGAAATCAATCGGCACAGGAGCGGTCGCACAGAATCATCAGGAGACACTTCATGCGCATTCGCCCCGCAGCCTGCGCGGCGCTCCTCGTGGCGTCCCTCGCCCCCGTCCTCACGGCACCTCCCGCCAGCGCGGCGGCGGCCAAATACGCGGACGACTTCAACGGCGACGGCTACCGCGACTACGCCAGCTACACCTACGAGCGGTACAGCAAGGGCGGCGGCGTCCGGATCACCTTCGGTACCGCCTCCGGACCCGGCACCCAGACCCAGTTGATCACCCAGGACAGCCCCGGTGTCCCCGGCGCCGACGAGACGGAGGACCAGTTCGGCGACGTCCGGGTGCCCGCCGACTTCAACGCCGACGGATACGGGGACCTCGCCGTGTCGGTGTCGCGCGAGGACGTCGACGGACGCACGGACGAGGGCGGCGTCGTCATCCTGTGGGGAAGCGCGACCGGCCTCTCGGGTGGCACCGCGATCCCCAACGCCGGCGCCAAGGTGTCGAACGCCCGCTTCGGCCGCGACCTCGCCGCCGGGGACTTCAACGGGGACGGCAAGAAGGACCTGGCCGCGATCAGCGGAAGCAAGGTCTACGTCTACCGCAGCATCACGCGCACCGGTGCGGCAGGCTCGGTCACCAGCCACGACAAGACGACGGAATTCGCGCCCAAGTCCCTGGTCTCGGGCAGCATGAACGGGGACTCCAAGACCGATCTGGTGATCATCGGAATCACCGACGAGCCCGACAACTTCGGCACGGACGCGTGGTTCATCAAGGGAGGCTCCCCGCTCAGCGCGGGCAAGACCCTGCGCCTCGTCACGGACTACGGCGACCCCGGCGAGGCGGTGATCGCCGACTTCAACAAGGACGGCTACGGGGACCTCGCGGCGGGCAGCCAGATGTACAACAACTACCAGGGCCGGGTGTCCATCTGGTACGGCTCCTCCACCGGCCCCGCTACCGCCGCCCGTATCACGCAGGCCACCACCAACGTCGCCGGCACCCCAGAGTCCGACGACCTGTTCGGCTCCTCCGTCTCGGCCGCCGACATCAATGGCGACGGCTACAAGGACCTCGCGATCGGCGTCTACGGAGAGAAGATCAGCCAGGAGACGACCGAGGGCGGCGTCCACGTCCTGCGCGGCAGCGCGAGCGGGATCACCGGCACCAACTCCCAGTGGCTCGCCCGCAACACCGTCGGCGTCCCCGGCGACGTCGCGTGGAACGACTGCTTCGGCGATCCGGTCCGCCTCCGCGACACCAACCGCGACGGCAAGGCCGACCTCTACGTCGGCGCCATCAACGGCTCGCTGCGCTTCCCCGGCACGTCGTCCGGCGTCACCACGACCGGTGTGACCGACGCCGACACCGAACTCATCTGGGGCATGCTCCAGTAGGCCCGGCCTCCCGCCCGGTTGCCTGGGGTTCGCCTCGTTCGTACGGGTGCGCCCGCGTCGGGGCGGCTCGCGCAGTTCCCCGCGCCTTCCCGCTCCAGGAGGGTGCCGGCTGCGGTAGGACCGGTCGCGTGCCCCGTGGGGACCTGACCGATGCCGAGTGGGAGTTGATCGAGCCGCACCTGCCGCCGGGGGCGTCCGGACCGATCCCTGACCTGCACAGCTATTTCAACGCGGTGATGTGGCGGTTCCGTACCGGCAGCCCTCGGCGGGATGTGCCGGACAGCTACGGCTCCTGGTCGACGATCTACGACCGGTTCCGGATGCGGGCGCGTGACGCGGTCTTCCAGCCCAGGACCAGGCCGGACGCAGTCGCCGACGACAAGGCTTACTCCTCCCGCGCCGACCGCGCCCACCTGCGCGGATCCATCCTCTGGTTACGCAGCCTGCCGGCCCTCCCGTGATCCCGACTCGGAACAGGCCGTAGAGCGCCCCGCCGTCCCAGGTTCCCCCTTGCATAGAGTGCGCTCCAAGTCGTTGGCTAGGTGCTCATGAAGTACACACAGCTCGGACGCACGGGGCTCAAGGTCAGCCGGCTCGTCCTCGGCACGATGAACTTCGGACCGCAGACGGACGAGGCCGACAGCCACGCCATCATGGACGCGGCGCTGGACGCCGGCATCAACTATTTCGACACCGCCAATGTCTACGGGTGGGGCGAGAACAAGGGCCGTACGGAATCGATCATCGGCGACTGGTTCGCCAAGGGCGGCGACCGCAGGGACCGGACGGTCCTCGCCACCAAGGTGTACGCGAACATGGGCGCCGAGGGCGACGCGTGGCCCAACCACGACAAGCTCTCCGCCCTGAACATCCGGCGCGCGGTCGAGGCGAGCCTGAAGCGGCTCCAGACCGACTACATCGACGTCTACCAGTTCCACCACGTCGACCGGTCGACGCCGTTCGAGGAGATCTGGCAGGCGATCGACGTCCTGGTGCAGCAGGGGAAGATCCTCTACGTGGGGTCCAGCAACTTCCCCGGCTACAAGATCGCCCAGGCCAACGAGATCGCCGCCCGCCGCGGCGGGACCATCGGCCTGGTCAGCGAGCAGTGCCTCTACAACCTCGCCGAGCGCCGCGCCGAGATGGAGGTGATCCCGGCCGCCGAGGAGTACGGGCTCGGCGTCATCCCCTGGTCGCCGCTGCACGGCGGACTGCTGGGCGGCGTGATCAAGAAGGAGGTCGAGGGCGGCCGCCGGGCGAGCGGCCGGGCCGCCGACGCCCTCGCCGACCCCACCTCACGCGCGCAGATCCAGGCGTACGAGGACCTGCTGGAGAAGCACGGCCTGGAGCCCGGAGAGGCCGCGCTGGCCTGGCTGCTGACCCGTCCCGGCGTCACCAGCCCCATCGTGGGACCGCGCACCGCGCAGCAGCTCGAATCGGCGCTGCGCGCGGTGGAGCTGGAGCTGTCGAAGGAGGTCCTCGAGGGTCTCGACGAGATCTTCCCGGGCCCTGGACCGTCCCCCGAGGCGTTCGCCTGGTAGCGGGACCGTCCCCCGAGGCGTCGGCCCCGTGGTCCGACAGTGCGTCCGGCGGCGGCGGTCGTTATCTGACCGCCGCCGCCATGGCCACGACGAAGAACATCAGCACGAGCACACCGGCCATGATCCGGTTACGGGTCTTCGGGTTCACGCCAACGAGGTTAACGGGCATTGGGCCCGGTCCCGTCGCCCGCCCCCAGCGGGCAGCTCGCCACCGTTTCGTATCGGGGCTGCTCACCGGGCACTCCCGACGTCGGCAGGTGGCTGCGGACGAGACACAGCTCACCCACCGTCCAGGGCTTCCCGGCGAACGCGTCCAGCACGGCGGTGTACGGCTCGAAGTCCGCGGAGCCGCGGCTGCGGGCCACCGTCAGGTGCGGCCGGTAACGGCGGTGCTCCTCCATCTCGACACCCGCCTTGCGGCCCGCCGCCTCCGCCCGGTCCGCCAGCAGCCGCATGGTCTCGACGTCCCCCGTGGCGCCCACCCACAGGGCGCGTCCGCCGAAGTGCCCGCCGCCGTGCAGGGACAGCGGGAACGGGCCGGTGCGGCGGGCGGCCCGCAGCAGCCGTTCCGTGAGGTCGGGGACGATGTCGTCGGCCACCTCCCCGTAGAACGCGAGGGTGAAGTGCCAGCCGGGGCGTTCCGTCCAGCGCAAGGCGTCCGCACCCGGCGTCCGATGCAACACGTCCACTTCCCGGGCCAGTTCACGCACCGCGTCGACAGGGGGCAGTACCGCCGCGAAGAGTCTCATGGGGCCAGCCTCCCAGGGAACGACGATCAGCACACGGGAGTACGCGGGGCGCGAGCATGCGGGGCGCGCGACGGCAGGAGGTACGCACGCGACGGCCGGAGGTGCGCGGGAGGCAGCCGGAGGTGCGCGGGAGGCAGCCGGAGGTACGCGGGAGGCGGCCGACCGTGTTCGCGGGCCGGCCGCCTCCGAGCCGCCCGGTCACCCCGCGGCGGCGAGCCGTTCCTCGCTCCGCGCACGCGGGACGAAGCGGATCCGGGGGCGGCCGTGGTGCCATCCGAGGGAGACCCGCAGACCACCCAGGCGGGCCAGGACCAGACCGACGACCGTCGCCGCGGCCATCGAGACCAGTCCGCCGAGCGCGAAGCTCACGCGGGGTCCGTAGACGTCGGTGACCCAGCCGACCAGCGGCGCGCCGAGCGGCGAGCCGCCCACGAAGACCATCATGAACAGCGCCATGACCCGGCCGCGCATGGCCGGGTCGGTGGCCATCTGGACCGCGGTGTTCGCGGTGACGTTCACCGTCAGTCCGAAGACGCCGATCGGGACCATCAGGAGCGAGAACAGCCAGAGCCCGGGGGCCGTGGCGGCCACTACCTCCAGCGCCCCGAAGGCCAGCGCGGCCGCGATCAGCACGCGCAGCCGGGCCGTGCCGCGCCGGGCGGCGAGCAGCGCTCCGGCCAGCGAGCCCAGCGCGATCAGCGTGTTGAAGAGGCTGTACGCCCCGGCGCCCGAGTCGAAGACGTCGTCCGCGTACGCCGACAGCCAGACGGGGAAGTTGAAGCCGAAGGTGCCGATGAAGCCGACGAGGACGATCGGCCAGATCAGTTCGGGGCGGCCCGCGACGTAGCGCAGGCCCTCGCGGAGCTGGCCCTTGGCGCGCGGTGCCCGCTCGACGACGTGCAGTTCGCGGGACCGCATCAGCATCAGACTCGCCAGCGGGGCGACGAACGACAGGCCGTTCAGCAGGAAGGCCCAGCCGGTCCCCACTCCGGTGATCAGCAGGCCGGCGACGGCGGGTCCGACCAGCCGCGCGGACTGGAAGTTGGCCGAGTTCAGGCTGACCGCGTTCTGGAGCTGTCCTGGGCCGACCATCTCGGAGACGAAGGACTGCCGTGCCGGGTTGTCGACGACGGTGGCCATGCCGACGGCGAACGCGGCGAGGTAGACGTGCCAGACCTGGACGTGTCCGGAGAGGGTGAGGAAGGCGAGCGCGAGACCGGTGAGGGCCATCGCCGTCTGGGTCACCAGCAGCGTGGGGCGCTTGGGGAGACGGTCGACGAGGACACCGCCGTACAGGCCGAAGAGGAGCATCGGCAGGAACTGGAGCGCGGTGGTCACACCGACCGCGGCGGAGGAGCCGGTGAGGCTCAGCACCAGCCAGTCCTGGGCGATGCGCTGCATCCAGGTGCCGGTGTTGGAGACGACCTGGCCCAGGAAGAACAGTCGGTAGTTCCGGATCCTCAGCGAGCTGAACATCGAGGAGGAGCGGCGGGGGTCGCGGGTGGCTGTGGAGTCGTGGGTGGCTGGTCCGGGGGCGGAGTGTGCTCCGGGTCCCGTACTCAAAAGGGCTCGCCTCCAGGGCAGTCGTGGACGTCGGCGCCGCGGGCGCGCCGACGCTTGCGGGAAAGAAGGACGGACCCTCCACCCTCCGAGAGCAGTGCTCCGGGCTGCGCTCGGTGCTCCGGTTCGTGATCGGCGATCCGGTTCGCGACCCGCGATCCGGGCCGAGAGCGGTGCTCCGGTCCGCGGCCCGTGCTCCGGACCGAGAGCACTGCTCCAGGACGTGATCGGCGATCCGGACGGTGACCACCGCTCCGAATGCGCCGATCCGAGATCAGCGCTCCGGACCGAGACCCGTGCTCCGGACCGAGACCGCCGATCCGAGCCCGGCGAGCGGAAGAGGTCCGTCGTCGGTCAGATGTGCGCCAGCTTCTCCAGGACGGGAGCGGCCTCGCGGAGCTTGGCCCATTCGTCCTCGTCGAGGGACTCGACCAGTCCGGCCAGGAACGCGTTCCGTCTGCGGCGGCTCTCTTCGAGCATCGCCTCCGCCTTGTCCGTCCGCGTCACCACCTTCTGGCGCCGGTCCTCGGGGTGGGGCTCCAGCCTGACGAGCCCCTTGGATTCGAGCAGCGCGACGATCCGGGTCATCGAGGGCGGCTGCACGTGCTCCTTGCGGGCGAGCTCGCCCGGCGTGGCGCTGCCGCAGCGGGCGAGGGTTCCGAGCACCGACATCTCGGTGGGGCTCAGCGACTCGTCGACCCGCTGGTGCTTGAGTCGACGCGACAACCGCATCACTGCGGAGCGCAAGGCGTTCACGGCGGCCTCGTCGTCGCCATGGGTTAGGTCAGGCATGTTCTTTAGCGTAACTCATTACTCTCGCTAAAGAACAACGGGGCCCCTGTGACACACGCCATTCGCCGCAGAGATCACTCATATGAGTGAGATTGCTCCGGAAAGTGACCCGAATCCGGCCGGAAAGCGGCGACCCTCGACTCCATGGGGACCAGCGTGCTCAGCCTGCGCATCGACGGGGAGCTGCTCGACCGGCTCCGACAACATGCCGCGAAACGCGGAATGAGCGTCCAGGACTATGTGGTCCGGACGCTCATTCGCGACGACTTCGACGAGCGGTTCCAGACCGCCGTCGACGAGACGGAGAAGTTCTACGGGGTCACGTGACCTTGCCGTGTACGGCCTGGGCCGTCGGAGCCGCTCAGGTCAGGCCGAGGGCCGGCATCAGGTAGTAGAAGGCGAACACCGCCGACACCACGTACATGGCGACCGGGACGTCACGGCCCCGGCCCGCCGCCAGGCGCAGCACGACGAAGGTGATGAAGCCCATCCCGATGCCGTTGGTGATCGAGTAGGTGAACGGCATCATCATCATCGCCACGAAGGCCGGGATGGCGATCGTGTAGTCCGCCCAGTCGATCTCCTTGACCGAGTGGGACATGATCAGGAAGCCGACCGCGATCAGCGCGGGGGTGGCCGCCTGGGACGGGACCATCGTGGCGACGGGGGTCAGGAAGAGGGCGACGGCGAAGAGCGCGCCGGTGACCACGTTCGCGAAGCCCGTGCGGGCACCCTCGCCGACGCCGGCCGTGGACTCCACGAAGCAGGTGGTGGCCGACGAGGAGGAGGCGCCGCCCGCGGCGACGGCGATGCCGTCGACGAAGAGGACCTTGTTGATGCCGGGCATGTTGCCCTCGGCGTCCGTCAGCTTGGCCTCGTCGCTGATGCCCATGATCGTGCCCATCGCGTCGAAGAAGCACGACAGCAGCACGGTGAAGACGAAGAGGACGCCGGTCAGCACGCCGACCTTGCCGAAGCCGCCGAACAGGCTGAACTGGCCGATCAGGCCGAAGTCCGGGCTGGCGACCGGGTTGCCCGGCCACTTCGGGGTGGTCAGACCCCAGGACGGGACGGTGGTGACGGCGTTGATGATCACCGCGACGACCGTCATGGTGACGATCGAGATGAGGATGGCGCCCGGCACCTTGCGCACGATCAGCGCGAGGGTGAACAGGGTGCCGAGGACGAAGACCAGGACGGGCCAGCCGTGCAGGTGGCCGTCGGTGCCGAGCTGGAGCGGGACGGTCGTCTGGGCGACGTCCGGGATGCGCGTGACGAAGCCGGAGTCGACCAGGCCGATCAGCATGATGAACAGGCCGATGCCGATCGCGATGCCCTTGCGCAGGCCGAGCGGCACCGCGTTCATGACGCGCTCACGCAGACCGGTGGCGACCAGGAGCATCACGATGAAGCCCGCGAGGACCACCATGCCCATGGCGTCCGCCCAGGACATCCGGGGCGCGAGCTGGAGGGCGACGACCGTGTTCACGCCGAGGCCGGCGGCGAGCGCGATCGGCACGTTGCCGATGACACCCATGAGAAGGGTGGTGAAGGCCGCGGTCACGGCGGTCGCGGTGACGAGCTGCCCGTTGTCGAGGTGGTGCCCGTACATGTCCTTCGCGCTGCCCAGGATGATCGGGTTCAGCACGATGATGTAGGCCATCGCGAAGAAGGTGGCGAAACCGCCGCGGATCTCGCGCGGAAGGCTGGAGCCCCGCTCGGAGATCTTGAAGAAGCGGTCGAGGGCGCCCTGCGCGGGCCGGGGCTCCGGCTCCTGCGGGGCGGGGGCCTTGGTGGCGGCCGAGGTGGACATGCGGGTCCTCAAACGTGCAGGGGAAGGGGCGTGATCGAGTCCGGTCGGCAGTCGTTCACCAACAGGTTCCCCCAGATCGCTGTTGGCGTTTCCTACGAATACAACCGGCCAGACTCAGACGGTTTCAGTATGAACATATGAGTTCGAAATCGCTATCTCCGCGCGTAGACCCTTGCGGCACAAGGGGACACCGGGTGCGAACACAATCGATCGCCGACCCTCGTAAGCTGTGCACATGGCGAAGTGGACCCCCAAGCACGAGGCGCCGGAGCCCCTGGAGGGCCCCGTGGTCGCCACCATCACGGGCGGCACGATCCTCTGGTTCGTCCTCTTCCTGGTGCAGCTCCCGTTCTACGGCTGGTTCGACGACCACGGGCACCTGTGGTGGCTGTGGACCTGTCTGGCCGGCGCGGGCCTCGGCCTGATCGGCATCTGGTACGTCCGCAAGCGCGACGCCGCGATCAAGCGCGCCCTGGCGGGCGGCTCCCCCTCCACCCCCGTGACGGACTAGGGGCCTTCTCCACCGCCGGATTAAGGGGCTTCTCCACCTACGGCAGCATTGTCCGCCGCTCCCCCTCCTCCCCAGGTCGGAACTTCTGCGCACTCGGCGGGTGAAGCCACAAATCCGCACGTACCGTCGATGGCATGACGCACACCGACGCGGGCGCCGGACTGGACCCCGTTCACCCGGTGCCCGTACCCGCCTCCCGGCGGGCCGAGGGGCTGTCCGCCGCCGAGGTGGCCGAACGGGTCGCGCGCGGCGAGGTGAACGACGTCCCCGTCCGCAGCAGCCGTTCCGTCGGCGAGATCGTCCGGGCGAACGTGTTCACCCGCTTCAACGCGATCATCGGTGTCCTCTGGCTGATCATGCTGGTCGTGGCGCCGTTCCAGGACAGCCTGTTCGGCTACGTGATCATCGCCAACACCGGGATCGGCATCATCCAGGAGTGGCGGGCCAAGAAGACGCTGGACTCGCTCGCGGTGGTCGGGGAGGTGAGACCGACCGTCCGCAGGGACGGGGTCGCGACCGAGGTGCGGTCGTCGCAGATCGTGCTCGGGGACCTCATCGAGATCGGGCCGGGCGACAAGGTCGCCGTCGACGGCACCTGCGCGGAGGCCGACGGGCTGGAGATCGACGAGTCGCTGCTGACCGGTGAGGCCGACCCCGTGGTCAAGCACGCCGGCGACCCGGTGATGTCCGGCAGCTTCGTGGTGGCCGGCGGCGGCGCGTTCACGGCGACCAAGGTGGGCCGGGAGGCGTACGCGGCCCAGCTCGCGGAGGAGGCCTCGCGGTTCACGCTGGTCCACTCCGAGCTGCGCAGCGGTATCTCCACGATCCTCAAGTACGTGACGTGGATGATGATCCCGACCGCCATCGGCCTGATCATCAGCCAGCTCGTCGTCAAGCAGCACGGCTTCAAGGACTCCGTGGCGCGGACCGTCGGCGGGATCGTGCCGATGGTCCCGGAGGGCCTGGTCCTGCTCACCTCCGTCGCCTTCGCGATCGGCGTGATCCGCCTTGGCCGAAAACAGTGTCTCGTGCAGGAGCTTCCGGCCATCGAGGGTCTCGCCCGCATCGACACCGTCTGCCTCGACAAGACCGGCACCCTCACCGAGGGCGGCATGGACGTCACCGAGCTGCGGCCGCTGAACGGCGCCGACGAGTCGTACCTGCGCAGGGTGCTCGGCGCGCTCGGCGAGTCGGATCCGCGGCCGAACGCCTCCCTCCGGGCGATCATCGCGGCCTACCCGGACAGCGAGGAGTGGCGCTGCACCCAGTCCCTGCCGTTTTCCTCCGCCCGCAAGTACAGCGGCGCCGGCTTCAGCGAGGGCAACGGCGAGTCGAGCACCTGGCTGCTCGGCGCGCCCGACGTCCTGCTGCCCCCCGAGGACGGGGCCCTGGCCGAGACCGAGCGGCTCAACGAGGCGGGGCTGCGGGTGCTGCTGCTCGCGAGGACCACCAAGGACCTGGACGACCCGGGTGTCGCGGAGGCCGCCCGGCCCGCCGCGCTGGTCGTGCTGGAGCAGCGGCTGCGCCCGGACGCGGCCGACACCCTGCGCTATTTCGCCGAGCAGGACGTCAGGGCCAAGGTCATCTCCGGTGACAACGCGGTGTCGGTGGGCGCGGTCGCCGGAAAGCTGGGGCTCACCGGCGAGGTCGTGGACGCGCGCCGGCTGCCGGACGAGCGCGAGGAGATGGCGAAGTCCCTGGAGAAGGGCACGGTCTTCGGACGGGTCACCCCGCAGCAGAAGCGGGACATGGTCGGCGCCCTGCAGTCCGGCGGGCACACGGTGGCGATGACCGGCGACGGGGTGAACGACGTCCTGGCCCTGAAGGACGCGGACATCGGGGTGAGCATGGGCTCGGGGTCCGAGGCGACCCGCGCGGTGGCCCAGATCGTGCTGCTGAACAACAGCTTCGCGACCCTGCCGTCGGTGGTCGGGGAGGGCCGCCGGGTCATCGGGAACATCACGCGGGTCGCGACGCTGTTCCTGGTGAAGACGGTCTACTCGGTGCTGCTGGCCGTGCTGGTGGTGTGCTGGCAGGTCGAGTACCCCTTCCTGCCGCGTCATCTGACGCTGCTGTCCACCCTCACGATCGGCGTGCCGGCGTTCTTCCTCGCCCTCGCCCCCAACAAGGAGCGCGCCCAGCCCCACTTCGTGCGGCGGGTGATGCGGTACTCGATCCCGGGCGGCGTCGTCGCGGCGGCGGCGACGTTCACGACGTACCTGATCGCGCGCCACTACTACACGGGGGAGGGCTCGCTGGAGGCGGAGACGAGCGTCGCGACGCTGACGCTCTTCCTGGTCTCGATGTGGGTGCTCGCGATCATCGCCCGGCCCTACACCTGGTGGCGGATCTGTCTCGTCGCCTCGATGGGCGGGGCGTTCCTGCTCGTGCTCGCGGTGCCGAGGCTCCAGCACTTCTTCGCGCTGAAGCTGGTCGGCACGACGATGCCGTGGGTCGCGGTGCTGATCTCGGTGACGGCGGCGGCGTCCCTGGAGTTCCTGTGGAGATGGGTCGACCGCCGCGTTCCCGCGTAGGGCCGCGTCACCGGCTGCCGCGCGCCTTGCCGCACGTCGACGTGGTCACCCTGCCGGAACGGACAGAGGTCCCCGGCCCTCCCTGGGGCCGGGGACCTCTGGTCGCTTCAGGTGTTACTGCACGTCGACGTAGTCACCCGTGGCCTTGACGGCCGGGGTGGTCGTGGTGCCCGCGAAGCTGTAGCGGAAGTAACCGTCGACGGTGGCCGTCGTGGTCGTCTTCAGGTTGCCGACGCTGTCCGACTTGATGGTCTTCAGCGTGGTGTACGTGTCGCTGCTCTTCTTGCGGAACTGCAGCTGCACCGCCTGGTTCGTGTAGCCGTGGTACTGGAGGTCGTCCCAGTTGGCGCGGGACAGCTTGCCGGTGACCGTGACGGTCCTGCCCTTCTTCACCGGCTCCGGCGCGGCGTTGACCGTCAGCTTGGAGGCACGCTGCACCCGGGCGGTCTTGTAGGCGTCGACGATGGTGTAGTCGTAGTCGTTGCCCATGGCGCCGGCCCACACCTTCCAGGTGCCGGCCAGGATGTTGGAGTAGATGTTCTCGTTCGGGTCGGCGACGACCGTCACCTTGCAGGTGCCGGTGGTGGCGCCGGTGGCGGTGCAGGTGCCCATCTCGGCGTCCGGGACGATCCCGCCGTCGGGGTACTCGACGTCCGAGCCGTGCCAGAGGACGGCGTAGCCGTCGTAGATGCCGCTCGGGTCGCTGGCGGACACCGAGATGGTGAAGGTCTTCTTGAGCGTGGTGCCGACGACGATGTCCTTGCCGCCGTTGACGGTGACGCCCGTGATCTTGGTGTCGCCGATCGTCTCGTCGGCGGGCGAGGAACCGGTGAACGGCGTGGCCTTCGAGGTGGACGGCACCATCGAGGCGAGCGAGCCGTGGCCGTCCGCCTGGGCGGCCGGCACGGCGAGAGCGGAAAGGGCCAGGGCGCCGGAGACGGCGGCCACGGTGGCACGGATACGCATGCGATCCCCACAGGGAGAAAGGGGCCCCGACGACGGTCGGCCCTGACGGTTCGCGGTCGCAGGGGCCCAAATGATCATTGAATCTGTTGACTCGGAAGACATGATCGCCCAGGCGTGCAAAAGGTTGTACGCGGGGTGAACTTTTCGTGAAGCACCGCTGGACGGCCTTGGACCCCCGGCCCTCCCCGGGCCGGGGGTCCAAGGCCGCGTCAGGTGTTACTGCACGTCGACGTAGTCACCCGTGGCCTTGACGGCCGGGGTGGTCGCGGTGCCGACGAAGCTGTAGCGGAAGTAACCGTCGACGGTGGCCGTCGTGGTCGTCTTCAGGTTGCCCGTCGAGTCCGACCTGATGGTCTTCAGCGTGTTGTACGTGTTGCTGTTCTTCTTGCGGAACTGGAGCTGCACCGCCTGGTTCGTGTAGCCGTGGTACTGGAGGTCGTCCCAGTTGGCGCGGGACAGCTTGCCGGTGACCGTGACGGTCTTGCCCTTCTTGACCGGCTCCGGAGCGGCGTTGACCGTCAGCTTGGAGGCGCGCTGGACCTGGACGGTGTCGTAGGCGTCCTCGATGGTGTAGTCGTAGTCGTTGCCCATGGCGCCGACCCACACCTTCCAGGTGCCTGCCAGGATGTTCGAGTAGATGTTCTCGTTCGGGTCGGCGACGACCGTGACCTTGCAGGTGCCGGTGGTGGCGCCGGTGGCGGTGCAGGTGCCCATCTCGGCGTCCGGGGTCATCGTGCTGTTGGGGTGCTCGGAGTTCGGGCCGTGCCAGAGGGCGGCGTAGCCGTCGTAGATGCCGGTCGGGTCGCTGGCCGACACCGAGATGGTGAAGGTCTTCTTGACCGTGGTGCCGACGACGATGTCCTTGCCGCCGTTGACGACGACGCCCGTGATCTTGGTGTCACCGACCGTCTCGCCTATGGGCAGGGAGCCGGTGAACGGCGTGGCCTTCGAGGTGGACGGCGCCAGCGAGGCGAGCGAGCCGTGGCCGGTCGCCTGGGCGGCGGGCACGGCGAGGGCGGAAAGGGCCAGGGCGCCGGTGACGGCGGCCACGGTGGCACTTACGCGCATGCAATCCCCCAGTGGTTACGGGGCCTTGACGTGGTCGTGCCTCGCGGCTCGGGGTCACTGGGCCCAAGTGATCGTGGAGTCTGATGACTCATCAGAGAAGATCACCCAGACCCTCGAACAGTTGCACGCTGGACGAACTTTTTTTCGCGGCCGTGTGAACGGGCGGGGACAAACAGGAATCCCCGGCCCGTAGAGGGCCGGGGATCCCGGTCTCGCGTCAGGCGCCCGGCCGGATCAGCGTCCGGCCGGAACGGCTGTCACTGGACGTCGACGTAGTCGCCCGCGGCGCTGACGGCCGGGGTGGTCGTGGTGCCCGCGAAGCTGTAGCGGAAGTAACCGTCGGCGGTGGCCGTGGTGGTCGTCTTCAGGTTGCCGGAGCTGTCCGTGGTGACCGTCTTCAGCGTGGTGTAGGTGGTGCTGCCCGCCTTGCGGAACTGGAGCTTCACCGGCTGGCCCGTGTAGCCCAGGTACTTGTTGCTGTCCCAGTTGGCGCGGGTCAGGGCGCCGGTGACCGTGACGGTCTTGCCCTTCTTCACCGGCTCCGGCGCGGCGTTGACCGTCAGCTTCGACAGGCGCTGGAGGTTCTTGGCGCCCAGGTCGCCCTGCCACTTGACGTTGTTCTCGTTGTTGACGTCGACGGCGACCGCGCCGACCTTCCAGGCGCCCGCTTCGTCGGAGGTCAGGTCACCGAGTGCGATGCCGGTGTCCGGACGGAACTGGAGCTCGGCCGTGCACTTGAGCACCGTCGAGGAGGACGCGGTGCAGGTGCCGGCGTCGTCGCCGCCGAGGATGTCGGTCGGCGAGGTGATCGAGGTGCCGCGGTAGAGCACCGGACCGCTCTGGAAGGAGCTCGCGCTGACGGTCGAGGGCTTCGTCACGGTGTAGGTCGCGCTGACCGTGACCTGTGCCGAGGCGCCGACCACGATGTTCTTGCCACTGTTGATCACGACGTTGGAGAAGGTGACGCCGGACACCGGGTTGCCTGCGGCCTGCGCGGCCGGCACGGCGAGAGCGGAAAGGGCCAGGGCGCCGGACACGGCGGCCACGGTGGCTCGTATGCGCATGGGATTCCCCAGGTGGAGAAAGGGGTCCCGGCGGTGGTCGTTCCTCACGGCTCGTCGTCGGCACGGGACCCAAGTGATCGGTGAGTCTGTTGACTCAAAGGGTGAGATTAGTGAGACGTGCGACTGGTTGCACAGATCCCGTGATGGAGCCGTAGTTTTTGGGTCCGCGTCACCCGGCGACGGGGAAGCGCGGAGAAACGCCCGGCTCCACATGCCTACGGAACCGGGCGAGTCAGGTGTTTCGGGCGGACCGTCGGATCCGGCGGGTCAGTCGAACCAGCGGTCCCGGGCCAGCTCCTCCGTGCGGGACGGGTCCTCCAGCAGCGCGGCGACCTCGAAGCGGCGCGGCCACTGGCCCGCCGCCCAGGCGAGTCCGGCGGCGACGCCCTCCAGCGTGGCGGCGTGCAGCACCCCGTCCCGGGTGCGGCGCCAGTCGAGTTCGGTGCCGTCGACCACGAGCTCCTCGTGCTCGACGTACGAGGCGGGGGTCGCGGGGCCCAGCAGGACCCGTACGGACTCCGGTACGTCGTGCTCGGTGCCCTCGGAGGTCACCTCGCCGGTGACGGACTCGCTGAGCCGCCGCACCTGGAACAGCTCGGCGAGCTCGGCGGCCCGCGACGGCGGCACCGGCAGCAGCGGCACCCCGTCGGTGAAGGCCAGCAGGTCGGGGGAGTCCACGACCACCGCGTCGGCCGCGTCCACGACCCGCACCTCGCCGTCGACGACCGCCCGCAGCTCGTCGGGCAGCGTCACCTGCTCCGGGTCGAGATCGGCCAGAGCCCCGTACAGGGCGTGCAGTTGGGCTCCGGAGACCCGGCGCCCGGGATCGGCGAGCCGGTCGAGCAGTTCGGCCGCGCCGCCCGGCTCGTCGAGCAGGGCGGCCACGGACGTACGGACGCCGAGCGCCCGCAGGACCTGCTCGTCGTCGAAGCCGGTCGCGTCCGCCTCGTCGTACAGGCCGCGCAGCAGCGGATCGCCGCCGGCGGCCAGCAGACCGGCCGGCCGGCGCCCGTCGAGCACCGGATGCCCGCGCAGCCACCACGCCGTGTACGGCCGGACGATCTCGTGCGTGCCGTCCGGGAGCAGGATGCGCACCTGCTGGATGATCGCGTCCCGCAGCGGCGGCCGGGCCAGCAGCGCGAGGGCCGCCGGCCACTGGTCGTCGTCCACCAGGTCCAGGTCCCGTACGGCCACGATCTCGGTGGCGACGGGCGGCACCGGCGAGTCGGGCAGCCGGTCGAGGACGTCCTCGCACCACACGTCCACCGCGTCCAGCAGCCCCGCGTCGTCGGGCTCGGCGAAGTCCCCTTCGCGCGGCTCCAGTTCGTCCGGGTCCAGTACGACGTCGGTGGCGCGGACCAGGGCGAAGCCCGCGAGGACGCCGCAGGCCGCCAGTGGCTGCTCGCCCCAGCGTTCGGCCAACTCCGCGTCTACCGAGGCAAGTTCGTCCTCGCGCATGATCTCGGCGAACGGGCTGCCGGGCAGCACGAGTTCACCGGCGGGTACGAGCTCGCCCTCGTCGTCGGGCAGGGCGAGCGCGCCGAGCCAGGGCTCGTCGCCGGGTTCGAGCGCGGCGTCACGGACCAGCGCGAGGACGGTGTCCGCGAGCTCCTCCGCGTCCAGGGTGTCCTCGTCCCACGCCCCGCCCTCGTCGTCCAGCGAGGCGGCCACCGCGGCCCGCACCTGCGGCGTCGTGAGCACCGCGCGGGGCGAGGCCGGGAGGGCGCCCAGCTTCTCCAGGAGGGGGTGGGCCGCGTCCGGGTGCGCGACCTTGAGGCCGAGCCTGGCGAGCGTGCCGGGGGCCACCAGGGACCCTTCGGGGGTGGGCAGCAGGATCTGGCGGGGCCCGATCGTCGTACGGCCGTCGGCCAGCGGCACCGGCAGGCCCGACAGCCGGTCCGGGTCGACCCCGGCGAGGCTGTCGTACAGGCGGTACCACCACTCGGGGTCCTTCTCCAGGCCGGCCAGCCGGTCCACGGCCTCGGTGAGCGCGACCCGGGCGACGCCCAGCGTGCGCAGCTCCACCCGCCGTTCGAGCCCGGCGGGCAGCAGGCCCGTCAGCACCTCGGCGAGCACGCGGACGGTCTCGGCGCCCGCGCCCTCCACCACCTCGGCGTCCCGCGGCCGCAGCGCGGCGGGGTTCTCCGCGGTGCTGCTCGCGGGCCAGTCCTCGGGGGCGTCGACGGCCGGCAGCCGGTCCGGCGGGGCGGCGGGCGGCAGGAACGCGGTGCGCGGCAGCCGGTCCAGGATCGCCTGGCGCAGCGCTCCGTCCAGCTCGCCCTTGCCGAGCGGGCCGGGCACCAGGTCGATGATCCCGGCGTCCACCGGCCTCCAGGAGGCGAGGAGTTCGGCGTAGGCGTCCGCCGCGCGCTCCACCAGGAAGTCCGTCAGCGGGCCGGGGGCGGCGTGGCGCCGGGTGGTGTCGAGCGGGAGGGAGGCGATGAGCAGCGCGGGCACGCCGAGGGCTTCGTCGCTCGGCGTCGGCGCGTGCACGACGGGGCTGGTCCTCGGGCGGGCCGGGGATCCCTCGGCGCCGACCGGGACGGCCCAGGTCACGGACCAGTGCGGACGCAGGCGCTCCTCGACCGGGCGGTCGGCGAGCAGGGCGGGGTCCAGGGGGCCGTGCGCCGCGACGGTGCGGTAGCGGGTCGTGCCGTCGCGGGAGTCGTCGATGACGGCACCGTGCTCGGCGGGGGTCCGGCGCAGGGTGCGGGCCTCCGCGTCGCCGATCTCCACGACCACCTCCTCCAGGCCGGGCAGGGCCAGCAGGAGGGCGTCGTCGACGTTCCTCAGCAGGCGCTCGGCGAGGTCCTCCGCGGCGGTGTCGCGCAGCGGCAGGATCACGGCGGTGTCGTACGGGTCCGGGGCGGTGCCCTCGGCCGCGAACGGCAGCCTCAGCAGCGGTACGTGGCCGTCCCGGCGGCGGATCTCGTCGCCGAGGCCGGGGCTGTCCCCGGCGGTGCCGGAGGCGAGGTCACGGGCCTCGGCGAGCGCCCAGCGGACGCCGCCGTGCCGTCCCACGACGGCGGGCTCGTCGGTGACGGCGAGGACCGCGGCGAAGCCGACGCCGAAGCGGCCCACGGCCGTGTCGTGCGCGTCCCGCTTCGCGGAGGCCCTGAGGGTCGCGAGGGACTCGACGCCGGCCGCGTCCAGGGGGGCACCGGTGTTGGCCGCCACCAGGACGCCGTCGCGGAGCGTCAGACGCAGCCGGCCCGGGGTGCCGGAGCGGGCCGCGGCGTCGGCGGCGTTCTGGGCGAGTTCCACGACGAGGCGGTCGCGGTACCCGCCGAGGACGAGGTCCTCCTCGGCGTTGGCGTCCTCGCGGAACCTGGCCGGGCTGGCGGCCCAGGCGTCCAGTACTCCGCGGCGCAGGCGGGCCGTGCCGAACGGGTCCGCACCCTCGGCAGCCGGCCGCACGAACTTACTCACGGGTTCACTCTCCCTCTCGCCTGACGCGACCGCGAATGCTGCGCCGGGTCGCGGCTCGAAGGTACCGCGCGCTGTGCCCCGCGTCGGGCGGGGTCCCGGTGGGTGGGTCGGGGCCGTGCCGGTACATCCGCCCGTCGCCGTTGGACGCAGATGTGACCGTCGGTGGCGACGGGCATCTGATGTACCGGCACGGCCCCTCCCGCCGGATCCCGGCCGCGGGTGCGCCTTGGTGGCCGGTCCGTTCCGTGTGCGGCTGACTGCGGGGGCGGGCGGGAGCGGGTTCCGTGCGCCCCACGGGGCGCCGGTGTCCCGTGGTGAACCAGGGCCCGCGGGGACTTCGTGGTGCACACTGGCCAGATCCGGACCACCCCCCAGGGAGCACACCGTGATCGACGGCGAGGGACCGTTCCGCCAGGCTCATGTCGACCCGCTCGCCGGGCTGCGCACCGCCGACGACCCGCCCTGGGACGTCTATCTGACGGGCACGGTCTTCCTGGACATCATCTTCACCGGGCTCGATTCCGCCCCCGTGCGCGGCACCGAGTCCTGGGCGCGGGGCATGGGGTCGAGCCCCGGCGGCGTCGCCAACATGGCCACCGCCCTCGCCCGCCTCGGCCTGCGGACCTCCCTCGCCGCCGCCTTCGGCGACGACCACTACGGGGAGTACTGCTGGGACGCCCTGGAACAGGGCGAGCGCATCGACCTGGGGCCCTCGCGGACCGTGCCCGGCTGGCACTCGCCGGTCACCGTGTCGATGGCGTACGAGGGCGAGCGGACCATGGTCAGCCACGGGCACGAGCCGCCGCACGAGGAACCCGCGCCCGAGTACCCGCCGCACGCGCGTGCCGCCGTCGCCTCGCTGACCCCCGGGGTCCGCGCGCCCTGGATCGAGCAGGCCGCGGGCCGGGGCACCCGGATCTTCGCGGACGTCGGCTGGGACGACACCGGCCGCTGGGACCTGGCGGGCCTCGCCGACCTGGCGTACTGCGAGGCGTTCCTGCCGAACGCCGAGGAGGCCATGCGCTACACCGGCGCCGACTGCCCCCGCGCGGCGGCGCACGCGCTGGCCGAGCACGTGCCGCTGGCGGTCGTCACCCTCGGCTCCGACGGCGCCTACGCCGTGGACGGGCGCTCCGGGGAGAGCGCCGAGGTCCCGGCGATCGCCGTCGAGGCGCTGGACCCCACCGGCGCCGGGGACGTCTTCGTCGCCGGTTTCGTCACCGGGACCCTGGCCGGCTGGCCGCTCGCCGACCGGCTCGCCTTCGCCGGGCTGACCGCCGCGCTCTCGGTCCAGGAGTTCGGCGGATCGCTGTCGGCGCCCGGCTGGTCGGAGATCGCCGCCTGGTGGCGCCGGGTCCAGTCGGTCGACGACCAGGATCCGGCGGCCCTGGACCGGTACGCCTTCCTGGAGGGACTGCTCCCCGAGGTCACCCGCCCCTGGCCGCTGCGCCGGGCGGTGCCGACGATCGGCTTCGGCCGCTCGGCCTGATCCGGCCCGGCGGCCCCGGGCGGGGGCCTCAGGTCACGACCTCGTCACCGGAAGAAAAGCCCTACGGCTCCGTGAGCGGTGCGACGTACGCTGGGAACCGCAAGGCTGCCCGTGTGGCAAGCGTGCCGACCGAGGAGGATACGCAGGCCTTAAGAGCCGGCCCATGACTCAGACACCCACAGCTCACGGCCCCGCCCAGGGGCAGGCGCGCGCACACTTCACCGTCCCGGCCAAGCACCCCATGGTGACCGTTCTCGGTTCCGGAGACGCCCTGCTGCGCGTGATCGAGAAGGCCTTCCCGGCGGCCGACATACACGTCCGGGGAAACGAGATCAGCGCGGTGGGCGACGCCGGTGAAGTCGCGCTCGTCCAGCGCCTGTTCGACGAGATGATGCTGGTGCTCCGCACGGGGCAGCCCATGACGGAGGACGCAGTGGAACGCTCGATCGCCATGCTCAGGGCGAGCGAGAACGGGACGGGCGACGGCCAGGAGACCCCGGCCGAGGTGCTCACGCAGAACATCCTGTCCTCGCGGGGCCGCACCATCCGCCCCAAGACGCTCAACCAGAAGCGCTACGTCGACGCCATCGACAAGCACACCGTCGTGTTCGGCATCGGTCCCGCCGGCACCGGCAAGACGTACCTCGCCATGGCGAAGGCCGTCCAGGCGCTCCAGTCCAAGCAGGTCAACCGGATCATCCTGACCCGCCCGGCGGTCGAGGCCGGCGAGCGCCTCGGCTTCCTGCCCGGCACGCTCTACGAGAAGATCGACCCCTACCTGCGCCCGCTCTACGACGCGCTGCACGACATGCTCGACCCCGACTCGATCCCGCGCCTGATGGCCGCGGGCACGATCGAGGTCGCGCCGCTGGCGTACATGCGCGGCCGGACCCTCAACGACGCCTTCATCATCCTGGACGAGGCCCAGAACACGAGCCCCGAGCAGATGAAGATGTTCCTCACCCGGCTCGGCTTCGACTCGAAGATCGTCATCACGGGTGACGTGACGCAGGTCGACCTCCCGAGCGGCACGAAGTCGGGTCTGCGGCAGGTCCAGGACATCCTGGACGGGGTCGAGGACGTCCACTTCTCGCGGCTCACGTCCCAGGATGTCGTCCGGCACAAGCTGGTCGGCCGTATCGTCGACGCGTACGAGAAGTACGACAGCGAGAACGGCACCGAGAACGGCTCCCACAAGAGCCGGGGCCACAAGGGGAAGTAGACCAGCACCGCCATGTCGATCGACGTCAACAACGAGTCCGGAACCGAGGTCGACGAGCAGGCGATCCTCGACATCGCCCGCTACGCGCTCGCACGGATGCGCATCCACCCGCTCTCCGAGCTCTCGGTGATCGTCGTGGACACCGACGCCATGGAGCAGCTCCACATCCAGTGGATGGACCTGCCGGGACCCACGGACGTCATGTCCTTCCCGATGGACGAGCTGCGTCCGCCGTCGAAGGACGACGACGAGCCGCCGCAGGGCCTGCTCGGCGACATCGTGCTCTGTCCCGAGGTCGCCGAGCGGCAGGGCAAGGACGCCCCGACGCAGCACTCCATGGACGAGGAGCTCCAGCTCCTCACCGTCCACGGCGTGCTGCACCTCCTGGGCTACGACCACGAGGAAGCCGACGAGAAGGCCGAGATGTTCGGCCTGCAGGCCGCCATCGTGGACGGCTGGCGTGCGGAGAAGGGCTTCACGGGTCCGTCTCCGGCCCCGACCGTGTCATGAGTCCTCAGCTCGTCATCGGCGCCATCGTCCTCGTCGTCGTCGCCTGGCTCGCCGCCTGCGCGGAGGCAGGCCTCGCGCGGGTCTCCAGCTTCCGCGCAGAGGAGGCGGTCCGCAGCGGCCGGCGCGGCAGCGCCAAGCTCGCACAGGTCGCCGCGGACCCGACGCGCTACCTGAACGTGGCGCTGCTGGTCCGCGTGACCTGCGAGATGGCGGCCGCGGCACTCGTCGTCTTCGCCTGTCTCAAGGAGTTCGACAAGACCTGGCAGGCACTGGCCGCCGCCATCGCCGTGATGGTCCTCGTGTCGTACGTCGCGGTCGGTGTCTCGCCGCGCACCATCGGCCGCCAGCACCCGCTGAACACCGCGACGGCGGCGGCGTACGTCCTGCTGCCGCTCGCCCGGGTCATGGGCCCGATCCCGCCGCTGCTGATCCTCATCGGCAACGCGCTCACCCCCGGCAAGGGCTTCCGGCGCGGTCCGTTCGCCTCCGAGGCGGAGCTGCGGGCGATGGTCGACCTCGCCGAGAAGGAGTCGCTCATCGAGGACGAGGAGCGCCGCATGGTGCACTCCGTCTTCGAGCTCGGCGACACCCTCGTGCGCGAGGTCATGGTGCCCCGCACGGACCTCGTCGTCATCGAGCGCTACAAGACCATCAGGCAGGCCCTCACCCTCGCCCTGCGCTCCGGCTTCTCGCGCATACCCGTCACGGGCGAGAACGAGGACGACATCGTCGGGATCGTCTACCTCAAGGACCTGGCCCGCAAGACGCACATCAGCCGCGACGCCGAGTCCGAGCTGGTGTCCACGGCCATGCGTCCCGCCGCGTTCGTGCCCGACACCAAGAACGCCGGGGACCTGCTGCGCGAGATGCAGCAGGAGCGCAACCACGTGGCCGTCGTCATCGACGAGTACGGCGGCACGGCCGGCATCGTCACCATCGAGGACATCCTCGAGGAGATCGTCGGCGAGATCACCGACGAGTACGACCGCGAGCTGCCGCCCGTCCAGGAGCTCGGCGACGACCGCTTCCGGGTGACCGCCCGCCTCGACATCACCGACCTCGGCGAGCTGTACGGCTTCGAGGCCTACGACGACGAGGACGTGGAGACCGTCGGCGGGCTGCTGGCCAAGGCCCTGGGGCGCGTCCCCATCGCCGGTGCCTCCTCGGCCGTGAAACTGCCCGACGGGCGCGAGCTGCGGCTCACCGCGGAGGCCGCGGCCGGCCGCCGGAACAAGATCGTCACGGTGCTCGTCGAGCCGGCCGGCCCGGCGGAACCCCCCGAGGAGGAGAAGCCGGAGTGACCCCGCAGGAACTGCGCGCGTTCTGCCTGTCCTTCAATGCCACCGTCGAGGACTTCCCCTTCAACCCCGAGACCTCGGTCTTCAAGGTGCTGGGCAAGCTCTTCGCGCTGTCGAACCTCGACGGGCGCCCGCTCACGGTCAACCTGAAGTGCGACCCGGACGACGCGGTCAGGCTGCGCGAGCGGTACCCGGGACTGATCGTCCCCGGCTATCACATGAACAAGCGGCACTGGAACACGGTGACCGCCGACGGCGAGCTCCCGGACCGCCTGGTCCGGGAGCTCGTCGAGGACTCGTACGACCTCGTCGTGTCCGGCCTGCCGCGCGCCGAGCGCCTGCGCCTCGACCGGCCCTGACCCGGCAGGGCCCGGCGCCGTCTCAGCGGGTGCGCGCCGCGGCCCGCCGCCCGAGTGCGGCCGCGACCAGCGCCGCCGCCGCGAGCACGATCGCCGCGTCCAGGGCGAGGACCGTGCGGACGCCGCTCAGCAGATCGTCCGAGGTGGTCGCGAGGACCCCGAGGAGCGGGATGCCGACGGTGATGCCCACCTGCTGGGTGGAGGTCACCAGGCCGGTGGCCAGGCCCTGTTCCTCGTCCGGGACGCCCGAGGTGACGGTCAGGCCGTACGAGATGATCGCGCCCAGGTGGCACACGCTGGCCAGCGACACCGCGGCGGTGGCGATCCAGACGGACCAGGCGTGCGCGTCCAGCAGCAGCATCGCCGCCACGAACAGCCCCTGGCCCGCCAGCGAGCCGGCCAGTGTGCGCCGGGCGCCGAAGCGGCCGATGACCTTCGGGGCGTACCCTCCCGCGACGGCCGACAGCAGACCCTGCGCGCCGAAGACCAGGCCGGTCTCGAAGGCGGAGAGGCCGAGCGTCTCCTGGAGGTAGAGGGTCAGCGCGAAGACGACCGTCGACATCATCGAGAAGGTGACCAGGCCGCCCAGGCTGCCCCACGCCACCGTGGGGCGGCGCAGCATCCTCAGGCGGACGAGCGGGGTCTCGGCACGGGACTCGATCCGGACGAAGGCGCCGAGCAGCAGCAGGCCCAGGGCGAGCGTCGTGATGACGTCCGCGCCGCCGAAGCCGTGCCCCGCCGCCGTCGACAGCGCGTAGATCAGGGCCAGCAGGCCGCCGGTGACGGTGACCGCGCCGGGGACGTCCAGACGGGGGCGGTCCGCCGCGTCCGTGCGCCGCGGGCCGGACGCGGGCAGCAGACCGGCGGCGAGCGGCAGCACGACCAGCGCGAACAGCGACAGCAGCCCCATCGTCGAACGCCAGCCGAGCACGTCGGTCAGGACACCGCCCGCCACCATGCCGACGGTGAAGCCCAGCGACAGGAGCGTGCCGGAGACGCCGAGCGCGCGGTCCCGTGCGGGACCCTCCGGGAAGGTCGTGGTCAGCAGCGACATGCCGGTCGGCACGATCGCCGCCGCGCCGAGCCCCTGCAGCGCCCGTCCGGCCAGGAACGACGCCGGGTCCCAGGCGAAGGTCGCGAGCAGGGAGGCCGCCCCGAACACGGCCAGCCCCGTGAGGAAGAGCCCCCGGCGGCCGAACAGGTCACCGACGCGGCCGAAGAGGAGCAGGAAGCCGCCGGAGGGCAGCGCGAAGGCGGTGACCGCCCACTGGAACGCGGACGGGCTCATGCCGAGGTCCCGGCCGAGGACGGGCAGGGCCACGTTCAGGACGGAGAAGTCCAGCGCGACCATGAACTGGGCGGCGCACAGCACGAAGAGGACGAGCGCGTCGCGCCGCGACAGCCGGTCCGCGCGCGGTGGCCGGCCGTCCTTCGCGCGGGCGGGGGAAGCGGTGGAGGTGCTGGCCCGGGGACCGTTCGTGGTGCCCGGATCGATGCCCGGCGTGCCGGTGCCGGGGGTGCGGGCGGTGGACCCGGCGGTCGTGTTCGTGGTCATGGCAAGAGCGTGCGGCGGCCGGAACATCCGTGGGGAGCCGGAACTTATGCTGGTGGCCGCACCACCAGTCACCGAAGGGGGAGACACGTGACGGAGGACGCGCAGAGGACCCAACGACGCCCGGAACTCCGTGAGTTCCTGATGAGCCGCAGGGCGCGGGTGTCACCGGCGGAGGCCGGGCTCCCGGGCGGCGGAGCCCGCCGCCGCACACCGGGGCTGCGCCGCGAGGAGGTCGCCGTCCTCGCGGGAGTCGGCGCCTCCTGGTACCAATGGCTCGAACAGGGGCGGGACATATCCGTGTCGCCGCAGGTCCTGGACTCCGTCTCCCGGGTGCTGCGGCTCAGCAACACCGAGCGGCGCCATCTGTACACGCTGGCCGGTCTGAACCCGCCCGCGCCCGAAGTCGCCCCGGGGAACCTGGACATGTGCGACGGACTGCGGCGGCTGATCGACACGTGGATGCCGTATCCGGCGCACATCATGGACCCGTACTACAACTGCGTCATGTACAACGACGCCGCCGCGGTGGTCCTCGGCATGCGTCCGGAGATCACCCAGAACTGCATCCTCGACTTCTTCACCGACCCGCTCTACCGCGGCCGTTCGCGCACCTGGGAGCACAACGCCCGAAGCGTGGTGGCCCAGTTCCGCGCCTCGTGCGCCGCGGCGCCGGACGACGAGGGGCTGCGCGAACTGCTGGACCGGCTGACCGGGGCCAGCGCCGAGTTCGCGGAGCTGTGGGGGCGGCGGGACATCGAGGACGCCGGGCAGATCCGCAAGGAGCTCGACCACCCCCTGGTGGGGCTGCTCTCCGTCGAGTCCACGGCGATGAAGGTGCCGGCCCGGCCCGACCTCACGATCGTGCTGCACACGCCGCTGCCCGAGGCGAACACGGCCGCGAAGCTGGAGTGGCTCGCCTCCCCGGAGGGGCGCCGCGGGTCGATGTACCCGGTGGCCGGCTGACCCTTCGGCGGGAGACGGTGCCGGCACTTCGTATGCTCTGGTCATGACCGACAGCAGCGCGCTCGACCCCGAGGACCGCAAGATCGTCACCCTGGCCCGTTCCGCGCGGGCCCGCAACGGCGTGCCCGAGGGCGCGGCCGTGCGCGACGAGACGGGACGTACGTACGTCGCCGGGACCGTGGAGCTGGAGTCGCTGCGGCTGAGCGCCCTGCGGACGGCCGTGGCGATGGCCGTGGCGTCCGGGGCGAAGTCCCTGGAGGCGGCGGCCGTGGTGTCCGGGGCAGGGGCCGTCACCGACGAGGACCGCGCGGCCGTACGGGATCTCGGCGGGCCCGCCACACCGGTGCTCCTCGCCGGGCCCGACGGCGTCGTGCACACGACGGTGACCGCGGGCTGAGCCCACGGGTGTCCCCGGGGGGCGGGACCGACTCCCTCCCCCCCCCCCGGACCGGAGCTCCCTCAGAAGCCGAGCTTGCGGAGCTGGCGGGGGTCGCGCTGCCAGTCCTTGGCGACCTTCACGTGCAGGTCGAGGAAGACCGGAGTGCCCAGCAGGGCCTCGATCTGCTTGCGGGACTTGATGCCGACGTCCTTCAGGCGCTTGCCCTTGGGGCCGATGATGATGCCCTTCTGGCTGGGGCGCTCGATGTAGACGAAGGCGTGGATGTCGAGGAGCGGCTTGTCGGCCGGGCGGTCCTCGCGCGGCAGCATCTCCTCGACCACGACGGCGATGGAGTGCGGAAGCTCGTCGCGGACGCCCTCCAGGGCGGCCTCGCGGATCAGCTCCGCGATCATGACCTGCTCCGGCTCGTCCGTCAGGTCGCCCTCGGGGTAGAGGGCGGGCCCCTCCGGCAGCAGCGGGACGATCAGATTGGCCAGCAGACCCACCTGCTTGTCGCCGACCGCCGACACCGGGACGATCTCGGCCCACTCGAACCCGAGCTCCCGGCCGAGCTGGTCGATCGCGATGAGCTGCTCGGCGAGGGTCTTGCTGTCGACGAGGTCGGTCTTGGTGATGATCGCGACCTTCGGCGTCTTCTTGATCGACGCCAGTTCCTTCGCGATGAAACGGTCACCCGGGCCGAGCTTCTCGTTCGCGGGCAGGCAGAAGCCGATCACGTCGACCTCGGCCCAGGTGGTGCGGACGATGTCGTTGAGCCGCTCGCCCAGCAGGGTGCGCGGTTTGTGCAGGCCGGGGGTGTCGACGAGGATCAGCTGCGCGTCGGGCCGGTGCACGATGCCGCGCACGGTGTGCCGCGTGGTCTGCGGCTGGTTCGCCGTGATCGCGACCTTCTGGCCGACCAGAGCGTTCGTGAGGGTGGACTTGCCCGCGTTGGGACGGCCCACGAAACAGGCGAAGCCGGCGCGGTGGTTCTCCACCGCGTCGAGGGCGCGAGTGGTGCCCCTGTCCTCGGACGGCTCGGATGACTGGTTGCGAACGCTCATGGCGCCCATTGTCCCTGATCGCCGGACGCCCGCCGCACCAAGCCGTCCGACAGTCGTGAGGCGGTCGTCACGGCACCGGTGAAGCGTTCGTTCCGGTTCCCGCGCACGGGACGTTCCGGGGTCATGGGCCGCTCTCCTCCCCGGTGAGGAATCGGAAATCACGGCGCAATGAAACATGTCGGAAACGCGGGCGTGCGCAACCGGAAACCCGCGCCCACGACGCTCTGACGACACCCCCACCTCGTGCCCCCACTCCGTTGGAGAGACCGTGACCCTGGCCGCTTCCCGGATCGACACCGGTGACACCGCCTGGCTGCTCGCCGCCACCGCGCTCGTCCTCCTGATGACCCCCGGCCTCGCCCTGTTCTACGGGGGCATGGTCCGCGCGAAGAGCGTGCTCAACATGCTGATGATGAGCTTCGTGTCGATCGCGCTGGTCACGGTGGTGTGGCTGACGGCCGGGTACTCCCTCGCGTTCGGCCCGGACGCGTTCGGCGGGCTCGTCGGCGGTCTGGAGCACGCCGGGATGGCCGGGCTCGGGCCGGACAGCGTGCAGGGGTCCGTCCCCACCCTGCTCTTCGCCACCTTCCAGCTCACCTTCGCGATCATCACCGCCGCGCTGATCAGCGGGGCGGTCGCCGACCGGACGAAGTTCGGGGCCTGGCTCGTGTTCGTGCCCGTCTGGACCCTGCTCGTATACGTTCCCGTCGCGCACTGGGTGTGGGGCCCGGGCGGCTGGATCCACGACGGCCTCGGCGCGCTCGACTTCGCGGGCGGCATGCCGGTCGAGATCGCCTCGGGCGCCTCCGGGCTCGCGCTGTGCCTGGTGCTCGGACCGAGGCTCGGCTTCAAGAAGGACGCCATGCGGCCGCACAACCTCCCCATGGTCGTGCTCGGCGCCGGTCTCCTGTGGTTCGGCTGGTTCGGCTTCAACGCCGGGTCCGCCCTCGGCGCGAACGGTCTGGCCGCCGCGGCCTTCCTCAACACCCTCGCCGCCGGCTGCACGGGCCTGCTCGGCTGGCTCCTCGTCGAGCAGCGCCGCGACGGCCATCCGACGACCCTGGGCGCGGCCTCGGGCGCGGTCGCCGGTCTGGTGGCCATCACCCCCTCGTGCGGGGTGGTGTCCCTGCTGGGCGCGCTCGCCGTCGGGCTCGCCGCGGGCGTCGTCTGCTCGTACGCCGTGGGCTGGAAGTTCAGGCTGAACTACGACGACTCCCTCGACGTCGTCGGCGTCCATCTGGTCGGCGGGATCATCGGCACGCTGCTCATCGGCGTCTTCGCCGTCCACACGATGACCGGCGGCGCCGAGGGGCTGCTGTACGGCGGAGGGCTCGGGCAGCTCGGCCGGCAGCTCGTCGGTGTCCTGGCCGTCGGGGCGTACGCGTTCGGTGCCACGTACGGCATCGGCACCGTGATCGACCGGTTCATGGGGCTGCGCGCGGACGAGGAGCAGGAGCGGACCGGCCTGGACCTTACGGTGCACGCCGAGAGCGCCTACGATCACGGGGTCCTGGGCCACGGCGCCCCGGTGTCGTCGTCCCTTCCCACCGCGCAGAAGGCCAAGCCCCAGGCATGAAACTCATCACCGCGATCGTCAAGCCCTACCGTCTCGACGAGGTCAAGTCCGCCCTCCGGGAGCTCGGCGTGCACGGGATGACCGTCACCGAGGCCAGCGGGTACGGGCGTCAGCGCGGGCACACCGAGGTCTACCGCGGCGCCGAGTACCAGGTCGACCTGGTCCCCAAGGCCCGCATCGAGGTCGTCGTCGGGGACGGCGAGGCCGACGCGGTCATCGACGCGGTGGTGAAGGCCGCGCGGACCGGAAAGATCGGAGACGGAAAGGTGTGGTCCGTACCCGTGGAGACGGTCGTACGGGTGCGGACGGGCGAACGCGGGCCCGACGCGCTCTGACCGCCCAGACGGCAGCGGCGGACGCGACGACGGCCAGCACGGCCGCGAGCCACGGCAGTGCGAGGAACGACACGCTCGCCGACTCCCGGGTCCCCGGCGCGCTGGCCGTCAGCGTCACGTCGCCCCAGTCGGCCTGCGGCGCCCCGTGCCAGGGCGCGGTGAGCCTGACCCGCTGGCCCGGAAGCAGTTCCGAGGGGATGCCCGCGAGCTCGCGGGACAGCAGCGTGCGCCCGAAGAGCCCCTCGGCCCTCAGCCGCACCTTCGGGTTCAGCGTCACGTTGCCCGTGTTGTGGAGGGTGTACGAGACGGTGGCCGTGCTCGGTCCGGTGCCGGGGACCAGCGGCCGGTGGTGGGCGAGACGCACCTTCTCCACGGCGAGGGCGGGGACCGTGGGCCCGCCGACCCGCAGGTAGACCCGGGCGGCGACGGCCCGGCGCACCCCGACCGACAGGGAGCCCGAGCCCGTCTCGATCCGTTCGTCGAGCGCCACCAGCGCGCCCGGATGGTCGCCGGGCTCGGCCCCCTCGGGGACGTGGAGCGTGAAGGGCACGGTCACCCGGCCGTGCGCGGGCACGGTGACCCGGGAGCGGCCGGGCTCGGCCCAGACCCCCACCCCGCGCTGCTTCTCCGACGGGGTGCGGACGGCGAAACCGCCGTCACGGGCGGTGTTGTAGGCGTCGGCCGCGTACAGCCGGAACGTCAGCGGGCCGTCGGTCTTGTTGGTGACGGTGACCTCGTCCCGGAGGATCTGGCCGGGGTCGGCGGAGAGGTAGAAGTAGGGCCGCTCGGCGATGCGCGAGGAGACGGGGTAGACCGACCAGCTCCCGTTGTCGGCCGCGTGCGCGGGTGTGGCCGTCAGGGCCACGAGGGCGGGCAGGACCAGGAACACGCTCAGGAGGAGGGCGTACGGCTTGCGCATGGGTGCGGACCCCCGCGGACGGCATCGGCGGACTGGCGGCTGTCGTCGTGCGTGAGCGCCCCTGCGTGGACGGGCGGGTGCGCGCCCGGCCACCGGGGTGCGGACGACCGGTCGGACGGCGGACCGGTCAGCTGAGCGTCAGCGTGAGCACACCGGAGTAGGACCCTGGAGGCGTGAACCCCGGTACGTTCAGCGACAGTCCGGCGTCGACGGTGAACTCACCACCGGTGAGGGTCCCGTTGGGGGTGGACGCCAGGGTCGCTCCCGAGGTGCCGACCGTGCCGGACGAGCCGGCCCGGCAGGTGCTCGGGCTGCCGGCCTTGGTCGCGCAGGCCGGGGTCCAGCTCAGGGCACCGGCGTCGATCTTCGCGCCGGGGCCGGTGAAGTCGGTGACCTTGCCGGTCAGGGACCAGCCCGCGGGCCCGCCGCGGAAGTCCTTGACCGTCACCGTCTTCAGGGCGCCCGTGGAGGCGCCGCCCGTGCCGTAGTCGACGGCCGACAGCGCGACGGCGTCCCCGGCCTGGGTCATCGACAGGGTTCCCGCCCTCACCGTGGTGGTGAGCTTCTGGCTGCCGTCGGGGACGGGGGTGTCGTCGACGACGACGTACGCGGCGGGGCCCGCTCCGGTGTCCGGGTCCCAGCTTCCTCCCTCGTAGGCGACCACGCCGGTCGTCGTCCTGTCGTTGACGACGAGCGAGCCGCTGACGGAGCCCTGGGCGTTCGCGGTCACGGTCGCCGTGTCGGCGGTCTGGGTGGCCCCGGACCGTCCGGCGAGGGTGACGCTCGCGCCCGGGGTGAAGCCGCTGCCGGTGACGGTCACGCTGTCACCGGGGTTCCCGGAGGCCGAACCGAGCTGGATGGCCCGGGTGTTGGTCTGTCCGCCGGTCGCGGTGACCGTCTCCGACACCGGGGCGGGCGGGTTGGTGACCGTGCACGGGGTGTCCAGCTCCATGATGTAGCTGGTGTGGATGTTGTAGTCGCCGGGCGAGAGCGTGATCGCGCCGGGCGCGGTCACGGTGAACGTGCCGGTCATGCTGAACGACGGGAAGGCGCCCTTGGCGGGCACCGGGTCGTTCTTCCTGGGACCGGCGACGGTGACGCTGCCGGTCTGCGCCCCGCCCAGGGCGACCTTGCCGGTGGGCGTCATGATGTCGGCCGGCAGCGCCAGGTCGACCGGGTTGCTCGCGGCGGGAGTGACCACCGTGTAGGTCACGGTGACCGTGTCGCCGACCTTCGGACTCGCCTTGTCCACCGTGATCTTCGCGGTGGTGGTGCCGTCGATCGGCGGGAGGCCCGCGATCGCCGGCGGGATGCAGTGCGTGGGGAAGTCCACGTTCGTGGGTGCGGCTCCGGCCGGAGCGGCCAGCGCACCTCCCACGGTGAGCGCGAGTACGGCCGCCCCGAGCAGTGCCGCGCTACGGCGTCTTCGGGTTGTCGGACCCGTGGTTGACATGGGTGTTGCCCCCCTCCTGAGGGATGCGGGCGCAGCGGCTCTTCTGCGCCGCCAGGGGGACATTGATGTGCCGGCCGTGCGAGAAGTCAATGGAGACCCGGCGCACTGACTGATGGGCCATCAGTTTCTGTCATGGTCACCGGCCCGGCGCGTGGACGCCAAAGTCGCCGCCGGGCGCGGAGGGTGCGGGGGCTGTCGCGGGAGCCGGGCCGGTGTCGCTGCGCGCGGGCGGCACCGGCCCTCTTCACGTCGTGGCGCGGTGGATCAGCGGATCAGCGGACCGGCGGGATCAGTCGAAGACGAACGGGCCCGGGGACTGCGGCGCGTTCGCCGTACAGGTGATCGTGATGCCGAAGATGGTCATCTTCAGGGAGCCGCCGTAGAACTCCAGGCTGTCGCCGGAGGCGACGGTGCCGTCGAGGGGACCTACGGACACTCCGCTGCCGATGGCCATCGCGGGGTTCTTCTTGCCGCTGAAGACGGTGCTCCCGCCGCTCGCGTTCACCAGGGAGAGCGTCGAGGTGACCGAGTTCGCGGCGATGGGGATGGGCGCCGTGATGGCGGTGGAGCTGAGGGTGATGGTCGCGGCCGTGCCGTTCTGGGTGGCCGTGAGGGTGGCGGCGCCACCGCCGCCGATGGTGCAGGTCGCGTTGATGGTGGCCGTCTGGGGAGTGACGGCCGCGGCGGCCGGCGCGAAGGCCAGACCGGTCGCCGCGAGGGTGCCGGCGGCCAACGCCGAGACCGTCGCGAGTCGCTTGCCTCTCATCGATATCCCTTCCCTTGTGGGGAATTGCCATGTGGGGATGGTCGGGACGGAGCCGTCGGCCCTGGGCCGGGCACACGGGCTCCTCACCTCTGTGCCGGTGAGGGTGCGGGGAGACGTGTACGCGGACCGTCCGCGTGTGGGGTGCGGGACGCCGTGCGGAGGCGTGACCTACGGTCCGTCGGAATGTGCGGCTCCCATTGAGGCGCGGGTGCCTCGCGATTGCAAGGGACAGAGAGCCCTTTCCTCCGGCGGTCATGAAAAGTGGCCGAAGTCGGCCCCTGGCCCGGAAGGCCGCCGCCGACCCGGCTCCCGGACCCGGAGGCTCACCGTCGGCCGTCGGAGGGGGCGAGGTCCTGCAGGCCCACCACGCGCAGCAGCCGCAGCCGCTCGTGGGACTCGGTGCCGGGGCGCGCCGTGTGGACGACGAGGAGCTGGTTGTCGCCGGAGCCGATCAGGATCTCGCAGTCGAGTTCCAGCAGGCCGACCGTGGGATGCAGGAACCGCTTCGTCGCGGAGCGCCGCACGGCGACCTCGTGGGACTCCCAGAGGTCCGCGAACTCCCGGCTGGTGGAGCGGAGTTCGGCCACCAGAGCGGCGGGGGCCGGGTCCTCGGGGCGGGCCGCGGTGACCGCGCGCAGGTTGGCGACGTGGGAGCGGGCGTGCCCGGGGCGGTCCTCGGGCGGGAAGAGGGCGCGGGAGGCGGGGTCGGTGAAGAACCGGCGCACGAGATTGCGCCCGGGTCCGGCCTCGCCCGTCAGCGCCGCCGACATCGCGTTCTGCGCGAGCAGTTCGCCGTAGTCGGTCACGACGTGGGCGGGCGCGTCGTACAGCCGGTCGAGGACCAGCAGCAGCCCGGGGCGGACGTGCGGCGAGGCGGCCGCGGCGCGCGGCGGCTGTTCGCCGGCCAGGTGGAACAGGTGGTCCCGCTCGTCGCCGGTGAGCCGCAGCGCCCGCGCCAGCGCGCCGAGCATCTGGCGCGAGGGGTGCGGTCCGCGCGACTGTTCGAGCCGGGTGTAGTAGTCCACGGACATGCCCGCGAGCGCCGCCACCTCCTCACGGCGCAGCCCGGGGGTGCGGCGGCGGGAACCGGCCGCGAGTCCCACGTCGGAGGGCTCCAGCCGGGCGCGGCCGCGGCGGAGGAAGTCGGCGAGTTCGGTTCGGTCCACCTCTCCAGGGTGACGCGGGCCGCCGGTCTCATCCAGGGACCGCCGGTCCCCGGATCAGGAGGTCTCTCCCGCCCCGCCCGGCGCGGGGGGACGGTGGGGGCCGACGAGAGGAGCAGATCATGCTGACACTGGTGACCGGGACCACCGGCGAGGTCGGACGTCGCTTCGTACCCCGCCTTCTGCAGCAGGCGCCCCCGGGTGACCGGGTGAGGGTCCTGGTCCGCGACGAGTCCCGGGCGGCGGCCCTGTCCGGCCTCACCGGCCCGGCCGGCCTCGGGCCGGAGATCGCCGTCGGGGACCTGCGCGACGCCGAGGTGCTGGGCAAGGCCCTCGCGGGCGTCGACGCGGTGGTGAACGTCGCGGCCGCCTTCCGCGGCGTTCCGGACGACGAGGCCTGGGCGGTCAACCGCGACGCCGCCCTGGAGCTGGGCCGCGCCGCCGTCTCCGCGGGGGTGCGCAGGTTCGTGCAGGTCAGCACCAACCTGGTGTACGGGACGGGCCGGGGGCGCCCGCTCACCGAGGACGACCCGAGCGTGCCCGGCGGTGAGATGTGGGGCGCCTATCCCGCCTCCAAGGCGGAGGCGGAGCGCGGCCTGCTCGCCCTGGAGGGCGGCATGGACGTCCGGATCGGCCGCCTCTCCTTCGTGTACGGGGAGGGCGACCCGCATCTCGCCGCGTCGATGAGGTGGGCCGCGCACTGGGCCGCGGGACAGCGGCTCCAGATGGTCCACCACGCGGACGTGGCCCAGGGCCTGCTCCGCCTGCTGTACGCGCCCGGCGTGGGCGGCACCCCGGTCTACAACATCGCCGACGACGCCCCCGTCACCACCGTCGACCTGCACCGGATCAACGGCGTCGAGGTACCGCCCGCGCTGTACGAGCGCCCCGACCCCGACCCCTGGCACGGCATCGTGTCGACCGACCGCATCCGCCGCGACCTGGGCTTCCGCCCGGTGTACCCGTCCCTGTGGACGGCCCGCGACGCCGGCGCCCTGTGACCGGGCCGGCGGCCTTCCCCCGCGGCCGCGGCGGCCGTCCGGGGAGGGTCGCCGGCCCGGCCGGGGTCACCTCTGCGCCCGCAGGGCGTCCCGCAGCCAGGTGTACGAGGCCTTCGGGGTCCGCTCCTGGGTCTCGTGGTCGACGTGCACGAGGCCGAAGCGGCGCGCGTACCCCTCCGCCCACTCGAAGTTGTCCATCAACGACCAGACGAAGTAGCCGCGTACGTCGACGCCCTGGTCCAACGCCCGGTGCAGCGCGCGGACATGACCGTCCAGGAAGGCGATCCGCTCCTGGTCGTCGATGCCGTCGTAGCTGCAGCCGTTCTCGGTGATGACGACGGGCGGGAGCCGGTCGCCGTAGCGCTCGTGGAAGCCGGTGAGCAGCTCGGTCAGCGCCTCGGGCACCACCGGCCAGCCGAAGTCGGTGACCGGGTACCCCTCCAGTTCCTTGACGGTGAAGGGCAGTTCGGCGGGCAGGGTGAGTCCGCCGAACTCGATCTCGGCTCCCTCGGGGGCGCCCACCTTCGTCGGCTGGTAGTAGTTGATCCCGTACCAGTCGACCGGCTCGCCGATGACCTTCAGGTCCGACTCGACGTCGCCGGGCATCAGTTCGGCGATGCCGTCGGGGTAGCGGCCCAGCAGGACGGGGTCGGCGAAGAGCCGGTTGAGCAGGAGGTCGTAGAAGTCGGCCGCCTCCACGTCCTCGGTACGGTCCGAGGCCGCCCAGGTCGGCCCGTGCGAGTTGGCGATCCCGATGTCGCCCGCCCCGGCCGCGCGCAGGGCCCGTACGGCCAGGCCGTGGGCGAGGAGCTGGTGGTGGGCCACCGGCAGGGCGTCGAACAGGAGCCGCCTGCCGGGGGCGTGCGCGCCGAGCGCGTGCCCCAGCAGGGTGTGTTCGGCGGGTTCGTTGAGGGTGATCCACTTCTTGACGCGGTCGCCGAGGCGGCCGGCGACGACCGAGGCGTACTCCGCGAACCGCTCGGCGGTGTCCCGGTCCGTCCAGTCCAGCTCCGCCGGCAGGTCCCAGTGGAAGAGGGTCGGCACGGGCCGTACGCCGGCCGCGCACAGCGCGTCGACCAGACGGTCGTAGAAGTCCAGGCCGCCGGGGGAGTTCACCCGGGGCCAGGAGACGGAGAAGCGGTACGCGTCCACGCCGAGGCCGGCGAGGAGCGCCACGTCCTCGGGGTAGCGGTGGACGTGGTCGCAGGCCACCGCGGCCGTGGAGCCGTCCTTGACGCGTCCGGGTTCGGCGGTGAAGGCGTCCCACACCGAGGGGCCGCGTTCGTCCGCGGCCCCCTCGATCTGATGGGCCGAGGTGGACACGCCCCAGAGGAAGCCGGAGGGGAACTGGGGGAGGGGATTCGTCGCCATGCGCGATCATCCGTACCCGCGGTAACGGAAGTCAACGGTTCGGCGTGAACCCGCGGCCGCCCGTGCCCCGCCGCGTCCTCCCCCCGGGGTTCCCCCCTCTACACCCCCTCCTTCAGGACCCGGGAGACCAGCTCGCGCTGGGCCTCCGTGAGGTACGGGTCGGCGGCGTGGACCGTTCTGCCGTCCACGGTGATCTCGTAGTGGAAGCCGTCCGGGACGCCGGCCGGGGGCGTGTCCCGGCCGGCGGTGAGCGCGCGTTCGGCGAGGGCGTGCCACTCGCAGGCGTCGGACCGTGCCGAGGTGTCCACCTCGGCACGGCGCTCGATGCCCGCGAATCCGCCCGTGCGCCGTACCTCGATACGCATGGGGTCCTGTCCGGTACGAGTCGGGTGCCGGAGGCCTGGTGCCTCCGGGCTGCGGGTCGGGTACCCCGGGATCCCCCGGCGGATCCCGGGTTATGCGGAGGTGACTCCGACCTCTTCCCACGCCTTCGACACGGCCTGCAGTTCCTCGCCCTCGGCGTACCGGGTCCGCGCGGCGGCGAGCGTGAGCCGGGCGAAGTCCGAGAAGAGGGCCTGCTGCGGCAGCTCCCCGCCGGTCAGCACGTCGTACCAGATCTGTCCGGCCCGCTCCCACGCGTGACCGCCGAGGGCCTGGGCGACGAGGTAGAAGGCGTGGTTGGGGATGCCGGAGTTGATGTGGACGCCGCCGTTGTCCCGGCCGGTGCGGACGTAGCCGTCCATCGTCGCGGGCTGCGGGTCCCTGCCGAGCACGTCGTCGTCGTACGCGGTGCCCGGTGCCTTCATGGAGCGCAGGGCGGTGCCGGTGACCCGCGGGGCGAGCAGCCCGGCGCCGATCAGCCAGTCGGCCTCGGCGGCGGTCTGGCCGAGCGTGTACTGCTTGATCAGCGAGCCGAAGACGTCCGACATGGACTCGTTCAGGGCGCCCGGCTGGCCGAAGTAGGTGAGGTTCGCCGTGTACTGCGTGACACCGTGGGTCAGTTCGTGGCCGATGACGTCGACCGGGATGGTGAAGTCGAGGAAGATCTCGCCGTCGCCGTCGCCGAACACCATCTGCTCGCCGTTCCAGAAGGCGTTGTTGTAGTTCGTGTCGAAGTGCACGGTCGCGTCGAGCGGGATGCCCTCGCCGTTGATCGAGGTGCGCTGAAAGGCGTTCAGATAGAGCTCGAAGGTCGCGCCGAGACCGGCGTACGCGCGGTTGACGGTGGCGTCCTTGCCCGGCTTGTCGCCCTCGCCGCGGACCTTCCTGCCGGGGAGGTCCTGGCGGTGGCGGGCGTCGTAGATCGTGCGGTGCGGCGTGCGCTCGGCGGCCTCCGCGGGCGCGGCGACGGCGGGCGCGCCGAGGACGGTGGTCAGCCGGCGGTGGGTGCGCTCGTACGCGTCGCGCTCCAGGGTCTGGCGCGCGGGACCGGAGAGCGCGGGGTCCTCGTGCCGGGCCATCTTGTCGAGGACGTGGGGCGGAACGATGGTGCAGTGGACGGGCTCGAAGCCCCCGTTGGTCGTCATGCCCGGCACCCTTGCACTGAGTGACGTACATGTCACTACGCGCAACCATGATTGGTGAAATGGGGAGCAAGGAGCCGGAGATTCCGGCCGGAAGTGGTATAGCGCACTTTTTGTCTCTTTTGGGGCTTGCGATCCCGCATACTGATACAGCCCTCCGTACGAAGCGCGACTCCGCTAGGCTGCGGAGCATCATGCGTTTCGGGCTGCTTCTTCTTAGCTGCCGCGGCGAGGGCCTGTAGTCGAGGCCGACCCCCTCCCCGCGGAGTCTGGCGTTGCGCCGTCGGCCGTCCTTTCGGACATCCTGAGGAGCCTACGCATCATGGCGGACAGCCAGATCAGCCAGCACCCCCGCACCAACCGTCAGCGTCCCACGTCGATGCCGGTCCACAAGTACGGCCGGTACGACCAGGTCGACATCCCCGACCGGACCTGGCCGGACAACCGGATCACCGTCGCCCCCCGCTGGCTCTCCACGGACCTGCGCGACGGCAACCAGGCACTGATCGACCCCATGTCGCCCGCGCGCAAGCGCGAGATGTTCGACCTGCTGGTCAAGATGGGCTACAAGGAGATCGAGGTCGGCTTCCCGGCGTCGGGCCAGACGGACTTCGACTTCGTCCGCTCGATCATCGAGGACGAGACCGCGATCCCGGACGACGTGACGATCTCCGTACTGACCCAGGCCCGCGAGGACCTGATCGAACGGACCGTCGAGTCACTGAAGGGCGCCAGGCGCGCCAACGTCCACCTGTACAACGCCACCGCCCCGGTCTTCCGCCGCGTCGTCTTCCGCGGCTCCAGGGACGACATCAAGCAGATCGCCGTCGACGGCACGCGTCTGGTCGTGGAGTACGCGGAGAAACTGCTGGGCCCCGAGACCGAGTTCGGGTACCAGTACAGCCCCGAGATCTTCACCGACACCGAGCTGGACTTCGCCCTGGAGGTCTGCGAGGCGGTCATGGACGTCTGGCAGCCCGGCCCGGGCCGCGAGATCATCCTCAACCTGCCCGCCACCGTGGAGCGTTCGACGCCGTCCACGCACGCGGACCGCTTCGAGTGGATGCACCGCAACCTGTCCCGCCGCGAGTACGTCTGCCTGTCGATCCACCCGCACAACGACCGCGGCACCGCCGTCGCCGCCGCCGAGCTGGCGCTGATGGCCGGCGCCGACCGCGTCGAGGGCTGCCTGTTCGGCCAGGGCGAGCGCACCGGCAACGTCGACCTGGTCACCCTCGGCATGAACCTGTTCTCGCAGGGCGTCGACCCGCAGGTCGACTTCTCCGACATCGACGAGATCCGCCGTACGTGGGAGTACTGCAACCAGATGGAGGTCCACGCGCGCCACCCGTACGTGGGCGACCTGGTCTACACGTCCTTCTCCGGCTCCCACCAGGACGCCATCAAGAAGGGCTTCGACGCCATGGAGGCCGAGGCCGCCGCGAAGGGCGTCACCGTCGACGACATCGAGTGGGCCGTCCCGTACCTGCCCATCGACCCCAAGGACGTCGGCCGCTCCTACGAGGCCGTCATCCGGGTCAACTCGCAGTCGGGCAAGGGCGGCATCGCGTACGTCCTGAAGAACGACCACAAGCTGGACCTGCCGCGCCGGATGCAGATCGAGTTCTCGAGGATCATCCAGGCGAAGACCGACGCCGAGGGCGGCGAGGTCACGCCGAAGGACATCTGGGCGACCTTCCAGGACGAGTACCTGCCCAACCCCGGCAACGCGTGGGGCCGCATCCAGGTCAGGACCGGCCAGTCCACCACGGACAAGGACGGCGTCGACACCCTGACCGTCGAGGCCACCGTCGACGGCGCCGACACCGTCCTGAGCGGCAGCGGCAACGGACCGATCTCCGCCTTCTTCGACGCCCTGCAGTCCGTCGGCATCGACGTGCGCCTGCTCGACTACCAGGAGCACACGATGAGCGAGGGGGCCTCCGCGCAGGCCGCCTCCTACATCGAGTGCGCGATCGGCGACAAGGTCCTGTGGGGAATCGGCATCGACGCGAACACGACACGCGCCTCGCTGAAGGCCGTCGTCTCCGCCGTCAACCGCGCCGCCCGCTGACCTCGTCCACCTGCTTCTTTCCGGCCCCGTCCGCCTTTCGAGGCGGGCGGGGCCCGGTCGTGTCCCGGCCAATCCGTGTGCGGGTCACGGGCGGGTCTCGTCCCAGGTACTGACGACACCTCGACAATGTGGCTAACATCACGCCAGCGCGGCGATGTTGCCGTGGCGTTACGGAGGTGTGCGACGTGCTGCCAGGATGGGGACGAAACGGTCGTGCAGTTCAGGTTTCCCGCATCCTGGGCACCCGTACGGCGTGGAGCACCGTCGGCGACGGGGAGTTCTTCTGCCCGGGCTGCGGAGGCGACCGTAACTACCAGCGGCTGACCGGCCGACGCCGCTTCACCCTTCTGGGTGTTCCCGTCCTCCCGCGCGGCGAGACGGGACCCGTCGTCGAATGCGCGGCCTGCCGCAGCCACTACGGCACCGACGTCCTCGACCACCCCACCACCACCCGCTTCTCCGCGATGCTCCGCGACGCCGTCCACACCGTCGCCCTCGCGGTCCTCGCGGCGGGCGGCGGCTGCGCCCGCCCGTCCCTGGAGACCGCCGCCGCGACCGTCCGCTCGGCCGGCTTCGACGACTGCACCGAGGACCAGCTGAACGCCCTCGTCGAGGCCCTCGCCGCCGACACCGGCCGCTTCTTCGGCGAGCCCTGCGGAGCGAGCCTCGCCATAGAGCTCCACGAGGCCCTGGACCCGCTGGCCCCGCACCTCGCCGCGCCGGGCCGCGAGGTGATCCTCCTCCAGGGTGCCCGCATCGCCCTCGCCGACGGCCCCTACACCCCCGCCGAACGGGACGTCCTCGCCACCGTGGGCGCGGCCCTGACGATCTGCTCCGACGACGTGACCCGCCTCCTGGCCACCGCCCGCACCCCCTCGTAGCGCCCCGGACGCCCACCGCCCCGGTACTCCCCGGGGAGTACCGGCCGCCGTGGCACACCCGGGGCAGTAGGACCCGGCTCGCTCCCGCGGGCGACGAAAGGGGCCCTTGGGCCCGGAAGTCTGGAACCCGGAAACCAGACATCCGGACCGAAGGGAGGCCCTGTCCATGGGGGCCGGAGAGACAAGTACGCGATCGCGGCGGCGGGCCGTGCCGTGGGCGGTGCTCGCGCTGTGGATCGGACTGCTGGCCGTCGTCGGCCCGTTCGCCGCGAAGCTGTCCGACGTGCAGCACGACCGTGCCGTCGACTATCTGCCGTCGAGCGCCGACTCCACACAGGTCGCGAAGATCGAGGACCAACTGCCCGGCGGCGAGACCACCGAGCTGGTGCTCGTCTACCACCGCGACGGAGGGCTCCGGCAGGCCGACCGGGACACCGCGGCCCGCCAGGTCGCCGCGATCACCCGGGCGAACCCGCTCACCGAAACCCCCAGGGCCGTGCCGTCCTCCGACGGCACCACCCTGATGTACCCCCTCGCCAGCAACGCGCCCGGCACCGACGAGGAGAAGCGCGACGCGTTCGTGAACGACGTCCGCGACGTGGCCCGGGACACGGACGGGATGAGCGTCGTCGTCGGCGGACCCGGCGCCCTGGCCACCGACGCGGGCGAGGTCTACGACTCGCTCGGCGGACCGCTGCTCTACACCACCGTCGCCGTCGTCGCCGTCCTGCTGATCCTCATCTACCGCAGCCCGCTGCTGTGGCTCGTACCGCTCGCCGTCGCGGGCGTCGCCGACTATCTGTCGATGGGCGTCGCCTACGGACTGAACCAGGCGTTCGGCACCAGCGTCTCCGGCCAGAGCTCGGGTGTGATGACGATCCTCGTCTTCGGCGCCGGAACCGACTACGCCCTGCTGGTCATCTCCCGCTACCGCGAGGAACTGCGGCGCGTGGAGCGGCCCTACGACGCCATGAAGGAGGCCCTGCGCGGCTGCGGGCCCGCCGTGCTCGCCTCCTCCGGGACCGTCGCGGCCGGACTGCTCTGCCTGCTCGCCGCCGACCTCAACAGCAGCCGCGGCATGGGCCCGACCGGCACCGTCGGCGTGCTCTGCGCCCTCGTCGCCATGCTGACCCTGCTGCCCGCCGTGCTCGTCCTGCTCGGGCGGCGGGTGTTCTGGCCGCTCGTCCCGGCCTACGGCAGCGAGCCGCGGCAGCGGCGGAGCCTGTTCGCCGCCATGGGGTCCTCGGCCGGCCGCAGGCCGCTCGTCGTCCTGGCGAGCGGAGCCGCCCTGCTCGGAGCGCTCGCCCTCGGCACCCTGAACCTGCCGGGAGCGCTCAAGCAGGAGGACTCCTTCGTCCACCGGCCCGACTCGGTCACCGCCATGGAGACCCTCGCCCGCGCCTACCCGGGGCAGGGCACCCAGCCGATCACCGTGATCACCCCCACCGGACGCGCGGACGCCACGCTCTCCGCCGTGCGCGGGAACACCGGGGTCGCGAGCGCCGAACGCGGACGCGGCGGCGGAGGCTGGACCGAGATCTCCGTCATCGCGCGCGGCGCCCCGCAGTCGGCCGCCGAGACCGCCACGATCAAGGCCCTGCGGGCCGACCTCGACGGATCGTACGTCGGCGGCCCGAGCGCCGAGCAGCTCGACCTCCAGGACACCAACGCCCGCGACCGGCTCGTCGTCGTCCCGATCGTGCTCGTCTCGGTGCTGCTGATCCTGATCCTGCTGCTGCGCTCGCTCGTGGCACCGCTGCTGCTCGTCGCCGCCGTCGTCGCGGTGTGGGGCGCGTCCCTCGGCATCGGCGGCCTCGTCTTCGGCCCGCTGTTCGGGTTCGAGGGGACCGACCCCGGCCTCGGCCTGCTGTCCTTCGTCTTCCTGGTCGCCCTCGGCGTCGACTACGGGATCTTCCTCATGCACCGGATGCGCGAGGAGTCCCTCTCCGGCGCCGAACCGGCCGCCGCCGCGCTCACCGCCCTGCGCACCACCGGAGGCGTGATCGCCTCGGCCGGGCTCGTCCTCGCGGCCACCTTCGCGGTCCTCATGAACATGGGGCTCCTCCAGCTCGTCGAGCTCGGCTTCGTCATCTCGGTCGGAGTGCTGCTCGACACCTTCCTCGTCCGTACGTACCTGGTGACCAGCGCGAGCGTGGCACTGGGCCGGAAGGTGTGGTGGCCGGGCGGCCTCTCCCGCGAGCCGGACACCGAGGAGGCCGGACGGCAGGACCCCGTCCCCGTCGGCTGACCCGTACCCGCCGGACAACGGACACCGGGCGCCCCCGCCTCCCACGGGGGCGCCCCCCTCACGGAAGATGAAGCGGTGGACGTCAAACGCATGCTGCACCTCATGGGCTTCGGACACCGGGGCACCACCGACCCGGCGCGGGTCCTGCGCCAGGACGCGCTGCTCGCGGGCGTGCTGCTGATCCTCGACACCGCCGTGGCGCTCATCGTGCCGATGGACGGCCGGCGGTTGGACGCGCTCGGCTGGACCCTGCTGGTCGCCACCCACCTTCCTGTGGTCTTCCGGCGACGTGCCCCGCTCGCCGCGTTCCTCGGGCTCGTCGCCTGCGTCGCCCCGTACCACGCACTCGACTTCGACCACAATCCGCCGCTGCTCGTCTCGATGACCGCGCTGTTCACCGTCGCCGTCACAGGGAGCCCGCTGCGCTCCCTGATCGTCGGCGGCGGTGTCATCGGCATCATGCTCACGGTCAAGTTCGAGAAGGGCGCCGCCGAGGGCACCGAGGCGCTGCGCATCACCGGCTGGATCGTCGCGTTCATCGTGCTCGGCGTGTACGCCCGGGTGCACGGGCAGTACCTCGCCTCGGTCGTCGAACGCGCCGAGCGCGCCGAGCGCACCCGCGAGGAGGAGGCCCGCCGCAGGGTCGCCGAGGAGCGGCTGCGCATCGCCCGGGACCTGCACGACCTGCTCGCCCACAGCATCACCCTGATCGGGGTGCAGACCTCCGTCGCCGCGCACGTCCTGGCCGCCGACCCCGAACGCCTGGACCGCACGGCCGTCGCCGAGGCGCTCGACGACATCTCCGAGACCTGCCGGAGCGCGCGCGGCGAACTGCGGAGCACGCTGGAGGTGCTGCGCGACACCGAGCACGGCGGCGGCGACACCCGGGGCCCGCTGCCCGGCCTCGACGGCGTGGCCGATCTGGTGGCGGCGGCCCGTTCGGCGGGTACGGACGTGGAGGCGTCGTCCGTGCCGGCGGCCGAGAGTGTTCCCAGCGCGGTGGGCGCCGCCGCCTACCGCATCGTCCAGGAGGCGCTGACCAACGCGGTACGGCACGCCGGCCCCGGGGCGCGTGTCCGCGTGGAGCTGGACACGGACGGCTGGGTGCTGCGCGTGAGGGTCACGGACGACGGCGCCGGGGACACGGGCGGGCCGCCCGGCTTCGGCCTGGTGGGGATGCGGGAGCGGGCCCGCAGCGTGGGCGGCACCGTGGAGACCGGGACGCGCGAGGAGGGCGGGTTCGCGGTGTTGGCCGTCCTGCCCCTGCGCACGGCGGTACCGGACCAGCGGCCGGAGCCCGGCCCGCGGACGGAGCCCGATCGGCCGCCGGTGCCGGAGCGGCGGACGGAGCCTGACCCGCGGACACCGGCGGACGGTCCGGGCCCGTCCGGGGCAGCGGCTCCCTACGGAACGCCGGGCCCGTCCGGAGCGCCGGAGGCTTCCCGGCCCGTACGGGATCCCGGGACCGGGCGCGACAGCGACCCCGCGCGGGAACCCGGGGCCGTACCCGCTCCCGGCACCGCTCCCGTGGCCGTGGCCGAGCAGGGAGAGGACGGGCCGCGATGACCATCCGCGTGGTCCTCGCCGACGACCAGAACCTCGTACGGGCCGCGTTCGCCATGCTCGTGGAGTCGGCGCGGGACATGGAGGTGGTCGGGCAGGCGGCCACCGGACGGGAGGCCGTCGAGCTGGCCCGCACGGGGTGCGCCGACCTCGTCGTGATGGACATCCGCATGCCCGACCTGGACGGCATCGAGGCGACCCGGCTCATCGCCGCCGACGAGAACCTCGCCGGGGTCCGCGTGCTCGTGCTCACCACGTACGACACCGACGAGCACATCGTGGAGGCGCTGCGCGCGGGCGCCTCCGGCTTCCTGGTGAAGGACACCCGGCCCGCCGAACTCCTCGACGCGATCCGCACGGTGGCCGCCGGGGACGCGCTGCTCTCGCCGGGCCCCACCGCCCGCCTGGTCGCCCGCTTCCTGCGCGCCCCCGCCGTTCCCGCGCTCGCCGTGGGCGGCCCCGAGGGGCTGTCCGAGCGCGAGCGCGAGGTGCTCACCCTGGTCGCGCGCGGCCTCAACAACACCGAGATCGCGGCGGCGTTGGGGCTCAGTCCGCTCACCGCGAAGACCCATGTCAGCCGCATCATGGGCAAGCTGGGCGCCCGCGACCGGACCCAGCTCGTCATCGTGGCGTACGAGTCGGGCCTGGTGACCCCGGGAGACGTGGGCCGGGCCTGACCCGGCGGCGGCCGAGAGCCGGGACCCGGGCCCGGGCCGCGGCGGCCCCGGGCGCGGCCGGAACGGCTGACGCCCGGTCAACACGCCGTGACGGCACGGACATTGCCGCGGCACCCCGGGCGCATTAGGTTCACCAGGACGTCCCACGTCCCATGTCGTCCCGTGCCCGACGCGGTCGCCCCGTGTCCGACGCAGCCAGGGAGTGTCATGACCAGCATGAGCCGCACGCTCGCGTTCGCCGCCGCCACCGGACTCCTCACCGCGCTCGTCGCCACCGGCCACGCCGCCTCGGCCGCGCCCCGGGGCGGCGGGGACTGCGCCTCCTCCGTCCCGTACACATCGGGCCAGGACGGCTACGACACCTACCGCATCCCGGCGACCGTCACGACCGGGGCGGGCACGCTGCTCGCCTTCGCCGAGGGGCGGCGCAGCGGGGCGGGCGACACCGGGAACATCGACGTCGTCCTCAAGCGCTCCTTCGACGGCGGCTGCACCTGGAGTCCGGTGCGGGTCGTCGCCTCCGGGGACGGCGACACCCGCGGCAACCCGGCGCCGGTGGTGGACCCGAGGACCGGGCGGATCGTCCTGCTCACGTCCTACAACAGCGGTGCGGTGACCGAGGCGCAGATCATGCGCGGCGAGGTCACGGCGGAGCGGAGCCGACGCGTCTTCGTCCAGACCAGCCGCGACGACGGGCGGCACTTCACCGCCCCGCGGGACATCACGGACCAGGTGAAGCGGCCGGACTGGCGCTGGTACGCCACCGGGCCCGGCCACGCGATCGCGCTGCGCCACGGACCGCACGCGGGGCGCCTGGTCGTGCCCGCCAACCACTCCGCCGCCCCGCCCGCCGGCTCCGCGGACACCGGCCAGGAGGCCAGGTACTACGGGGCGCACGCCCTCTACAGCGACGACGGCGGGCGCACCTGGCGGCTCGGCTTCGTCGACGACTCCTACGACGGCACCGACAACGCCAACGAGAGTTCGGTGGCCGAACTCCCCGACGGCAGGCTCTACTTCACCTCCCGCGACCAGAACGGCACGAGCACGGGCAACCGCCTCGACTCCTACTCCAGCGACGGCGCCGAGACCCTGGACCGCCCCTTCGCCGTCCAGCCGTCCCTGAACGACGTCCCCGTCGTCCAGGGCAGCGTCCTCCAGCTCACCGGCCGCTCCGCCCCGCTCCTCTTCTCGGGCCCGTCCGTCCCCACCGCCCGGCAGTCCATGGCCGTCTGGCGCAGCACGACCGCGGGCGCGGACTTCACGAGGGCGGCCACGCTGTCCACGCGGCGGGCCGCCTACTCGGACCTCGTCCAGCTCGGCGCCTTCCGGGTCGGCGTCCTCTACGAGACCGGCGACGCGGGCCCGTACGAGACCATCGAGTTCCGGCGGCTGCCGCTGAGCGGGCCGCTCGGGTAGTTCAGCCGCCCGGGCGGCTCAGAGCAGCCCCGCCGAGGCCAGGTACTTCCCGACCCGTTCGACCTCGTCCTGCGACAGCGGCACCTGGGGTTCCGCCGTCGCGGGGCAGTCGATGACGCCCCGCAGGTGCAGCGCGGCCTTGAAGGCGCCGAGCGCCGAGGAACTGCCGCCCATCCGGGCCGGGTCGCCGACGCCCACCACGCCGAACAGCTCGCACAGCCGCTCCTGCTCCGCCCGCGCCCGCCGCTGGTCGCCCGCCGCGCACAGCTCGTACAGCCGCACGTAGCCCACCGGGTCGACGTTGGCGAGGCCGGGGACCACGCCGTCCGCCCCGAGGGCCAGCGCCGAGTCGACGACCACCTCGGAGCCGGTGAGCGCGCTGAAGCCGCCGGCGCCGGGGCGCCCGCGGACGCCGGTGACGACCGCCCGGAAGCCGCCGAGGTCGCCGCTGGAGTCCTTCAGGCCCGCCAGGACACCGTCGGAGGCCAGTTCGAGGACCAGTTCGGGGCTCAGCTTGGTGTGGACGGAGGCCGGCAGGTCGTACGCGAACAGGGGGAGCGGGGCGCGGGCGGCGATCGTACGGAAGTGCCGGTCGATCTCGGCGGGATGGGTGCGCGTGTAGAAGGGGGCCGTGACGACGATCGCGTCCGCGCCCGCGGCACGGGCGGCGCGCGCGTGGTCCAGGACGCGGGGCGTGGTCATGTCGATCGCGCCGGCCAGGACGGGGAGCCCGCCGGCGACGTGCGCCACCGTCGTCTCCACCACGAGCCTGCGCTGGGCGTCCGTCAGATAGGCCACCTCGGACGTCGAGCCGAGGACGAACAGGCCGTGCACCCCTGCGTCCACCAGATGGTCGATCAGCCGGGTGAGCGACGGGACGTCCACCTCGCGGTCCGGTGTCAGGGGCGTGCAGACGGGCGGTACGACACCGGTCAGCGGGGCGGGGAAGGTCATGAGGGCTCCCGGATGTGCTGCTGGAACGGAACGTCGGCCACGGCGGCGGACTCGGCCTGCGCGACGAGGGTGCGCGTCGCCCGGCCCTCCTCGACAGGATGGTGGCACCGGAAGCGGTGGCCGGGCGCCGACGCGGCCGTGAACTCCGGCATCCGGGTCGCGCACCGCGCGTCCGCCTTCCAGCAGCGGGTGCGGAACGGGCAGCCGCTCGGCGGGCGCGTCGCCGAGGGGACGGGCCCGGTCAGCGGGATCGGTTCGACGGGGTCCAGCAGGCCCGGGGTCGCCGAGAACAGCGCCCGGGTGTACGGGTGACGGGAGCCCTCGGTGACCTCGCCGGCCGGGGACTCCTCGACGATCCGGCCCAGGTACATCGTGACCACCCGGTCGCTCATCCGGCGCACCGTCTGGATGTCGTGGGACACGAACACCAGTGCCAGACCGAGGCGTTCCTTCAGATCCAGCAGGAGGTTGAGGATCTGCGCGCGCACCGACACGTCCAGCGCGCTCGTCGGCTCGTCGGCCACCACGAGACCGGGGTCCAGGGCCAGGGCGCGGGCGATCGCCACCCGCTGGCGCTGGCCGCCGGAGAGCTGGCCCGGCAACGCGTCCGCGAGCGCCCGGGGCAGCCCGACCAGGGACATCAACTCGTCCACCCGGTCGGCCCGTTCGGCCGCGCCGCCGCGCCGGTGCACGTCCAGCGGGTCGCGCAGGATCCGGCGCACGGGCATCCGGCGGTTCAGGGCCGTCGAGGGGTCCTGGAAGATCATGCCCGTGCCGGCGCCGACGGCCGTGCGCCGCTCGTCCGGCCCCAGGGACCACAGGTCACGGCCGCCGAAGGCCACCGTGCCCGAGGTCGGCCGCTGCACTCCCACCAGCACCTTCGCCAGGGTCGACTTCCCGCAGCCCGACTCGCCGACGACGCCGATCGTCTCGCCGGGCGCGACCACGAGATCGGCGCCCGTCAGCGCGTACACCCGGTCCCGGGTGAACACACCGCCGCTGCGCGCCTTGTGGACGACGTGCACGTCGGTGAGCCGGACGAGCGCCTGTGCCGGGGACGTGCTCATTTCACGGCCTCGCTCTCCGTGGTCACCAGGTCGACGGCCGGGTGGTGGCAGGCCGCCGTGTGCGTGGGGGTGCCGATCAGGTCCGGCGCCGTCGTCCGGCACGTCCCGTCCGCCGTCGGACAGCGGTCGGCGAACCGGCAGCCGGCCGGGAAGTCGGCGGGGGAGGGGACGACCCCCCTGATCTGCGTCATGCGCTCGGCCGCCGACTCCAGCGACAGGACGCTGCCCAGCAGCCCGCGCGTGTAGTGGTGGGCCGGGAACTCCACCAGGTCCGCCGTCACCCCCGTCTCGACGATCTGCCCGCCGTACATCACGACCACCCGGTCGGTGACCGCCGAGACCAGCGCCAGGTCGTGCGAGACGAGGACCAGGGCGAAGTCCAGCTCCGCCCGCAGCCGCAGCAGCAGCTCCATGACCTGCGCCTGGACCGTGACGTCCAGGGCCGTCGTCGGCTCGTCCGCGACGATCAGCGCGGGCTCGCGGGACAGCGCCATCGCGATCAGCACGCGCTGGCGCTGGCCCCCGGAGAGCTCGTGGGGGTAACTGCGCAGGGTCCGCTCGGGGTCGAGGCCGACCAGGGCCAGGAGCTCGGCCGCCGTGCGCCTGCCGCCCCGCCGTACCACCTGCCCCAGCTGCGCCCTGATCGTCATCGCCGGGTTCAGGGAGGACAGCGCGTCCTGGTAGACCATTGCCATCTCGTGGCCGAGCAGCCGGCGCCGTACCCGCATCGGCTCGCCGAGCAGCTGCCGTCCGTGGAACCGGACCTGGCCGCGCACCCGGGCGCCCTTCGGTTCCAGGCCCATCACCGTCAGGGCCGTCAGCGACTTCCCGCAGCCCGACTCGCCCACCAGGCCGAGTACTTCACCCGGGTACACCTCGAAGCCGATGCCGTCGACGATGTCGACACCGCCGTGCCGGTCGTCGAAGCCGATGGCCAGGCGCTCGACGGAGAGAACGGGCTGCCCGCCCGTGACGGGCGGCCGGGCCCGCGCGCGCAGCCGGGCCGCGGCCCCGGCGAGGCCGGGCAGTTCGACGACCGTGCCGCCGCCCGGCTCCGGGGCTTCGAGCCGGTCCTCGGCGGGCGGCACGGACACCGCGCGGGCGGCCGGCGCGGCCCATGCGTCGGAGACGCCCTCGGAGAGGACGTTCAGCGACAGCACGGTGAGAAGCATCAGCAGTCCGGGGAAGACGGTGGCCCACCAGCCGCCCGTCAGCACCATGTTCTTGCCGTCGGCGATGACACTGCCCCAGGACGGGTCCGGGGGCCGCACACCGGCGCCGATGAAGGACAGCGACGCCTCGAACACGATCGCCTCGGCGACCTGCACGGTGCAGAACACCAGGACCGGGGCCGCGCAGTTGACGGCCACGTGCCGGAGCACGATGTGCGGGGTGCGGGCGCCGATCACCCGCTCGGCGGTGACGTAGTCCTCGCCGTACTGGGAGAGGACGTTCGCCCGGACGACCCGGGCGACGGGCGGGGTGAACAGGAACGCGATCGCGCAGATCAGGACGGTGATGCCGCCGCCGAACACGGCGACGAGCACGGCGGCGAGCGCGATGCCGGGGAACGCCATCACCACGTCCAGGGCGCGCATCAGCGTCTCGTCGACCGCCCCCCGCGAGGTCGCGGCGACCGCGCCGATCAGCGCTCCCACGACCAGGGCGAGGGCGGTGGCGCCGAGCCCGATGGCCAGGGACCAGCGCGCCCCGTACATCAGCCGGCTGAGGATGTCCCGGCCGAGGCTGTCCTGCCCCATCCAGTGGTCCGCCGACGGATGCCCGGTGCCGTCCGCCTGGGGCTGCTGGTCGAGCGGGTCGTGCGGCGCGAGCAGCGGGGCGAACACCGCCGTCACCAGGACCACGGCCAGGAAGCAGACCGCGATCCGCGACAGCGGCGGCAGCCTGTGCCAGCCGCGCAGCCGGACGCCGGGCCGGGCGAGGGCACCCGCGAGATCCTTCCGCGTGAACATCAGGCCGCTTCCCTCAGTCGTGGGTTGACCAGCAGGTACAGGATGTCGATGGCGAGGTTCACGACCACGAAGCCGACGGCCGTGGTCAGGACGACGCCCTGCACGACGGCGGGGTCGCCGTTCTGCACGGCGTCGATCATCAGCTTGCCCATGCCGGGCAGCGAGAAGATCGTCTCGATGACGACCGCCCCGCCGAGCAGATAGCCCACGCGCAGGCCCAGCACGGTGAGCGGGTTCATCAGGGCGTTGCGCAGGACGTTGCGGCCGACGACCACCCGGGGCGGCAGCCCGCTGCCGATCGCGGTGCGGACGTAGTCCTTGTCGAGCTCCTCGACCACGGAGGTGCGCACGGTCCGGGTGAGCTGGGCGGCGACCGGCAGGGAGAGCGCGAGCGCCGGCAGCGCCATGGTCTTCAGCCAGCCGGACAGCGAGTCGGCCGGGTTGACGTAGCCGCCGGTCGGGAACCAGCCCCGGTCGACGGCGAGGTACTGGATCATCAGCAGCGCCAGCCAGAAGCCCGGTGCGGCGACCCCGGTCAGGGACACCACCCGGATGATCTGGTCGGGCAGCCGGTCGCGGTGGATCGCGGCCGTGACCCCGCCGATCAGCGCCAGCACCACCGCGATGCCGAGCCCCAGGAAGGTGAGCTGGAGCGTGAGCGGCAGCGCGGTGGTGACCTGCTCGACGACCGGCGCCCGGGTCAGCGCGCTGGTGCCCATGTCGCCGTGCGCCAGGTCCCCCACGAAGTGGACGTAGCGCACGGGCAGCGGATCGAGCAGCCCGTTCTCCTCCCTGAAGTCGTGCAGCTGCTCGGGGGTCGGGTTGGCTCCCTGGAAGAACGCGGACGCCGGATCGACGTCCGAGAACCTCATCACCAGGAACACGAACAGGACGATCCCGAGCATCAGCGGCACGAGCAGCGCGATACGGCGCAGCAGGATCCTGACGACGGTGACCACGTACGGACTCCTCTGTCGCCTAGGCCCACTTGGCCTGGAGCAGGTTGATGCCCGGATAGGGCTGCGGCCTTATCCCCGCGAGGCGGCGCGGGTTCCAGGCCGTCATCAGCTCGTTGTGCACGACCGGGTAGAGCACGGCCTGTTCGGCGACGACGTCGATGTAGTCCTGGATCATCGCCTTCTTCTTGTCGGCGTCCGGTTCCCGCGTCGCCCGGTCCATGTCCTTGAAGAGCTGCCTGGCGACCGGGTCGCCGGCCCAGCGGGCGTAGCCCATCCACAGGTTCTGGGGGCCGTAGTTGTAGTGCATGATCAGGTCGGCGTCGAGGCCGAACTGGTTGGGGTTCGAGGCGGCGGCGACGACCTGGTAGTCCTGCTTCTGGTCCATCTTGGTGAACACGGCCGTGGTCTCCTGCGGGGCGAGCGTCGTCTCCACGCCGATCGCGTCCCAGGAGGCCTTGACGGTCGGCAGGCAGTCGACGATCCAGCTCACGTTCACCGACATGATCTCGATCTTCAGCTTCTCGACCCCGGCCGCCTTCAGGAGCTTCTTCGCCTTCTCCGGGTCGTAGGCGTAGACGGTCTTCGCGGGCCGGTAGGAGGGGTTGGCCTCGTTGAGGAAGGAACTCGACGGCTTCCCGTGGCCCTTGAGCGCAACCTCGACCATCTTGCCGGTGTCGATGGCGTAGTGCAGGGCCTGACGGACGCGCACGTCGTCGAACGGCTTGCGCGCCGTGTTGAACATCAGGAACAGGTTGTTCATGCCCGCCCCGCCCTGGACGGTCATGCCGCCCTCGCGGAGCCGCGCGATGTTGGCGTACGGGACGTTGTCGGCGATCTGGGCCCCGGCGCTCGCCCCGGAGATCTTCGCGACGCGGGGCGCGGCGTCCACTATGGTCAGCCAGTTCATCTTCTTGAAGGCGGCCCTGCGCGGACCGTTGTAGGCGGCGAACGCCTCGAACGTCGTGTTGGACTTCGGGTGGTGCGCGGTCTGCCGGTAGGGCCCCGAACCGATCGCCTTGCCCTTGATCGCGTCGTCCCAGGCACCCAGCTGCGAGAAGACGTGCTTCGGCATGATCTTCGCCAGGGTGAGCCGGGAGATCCCCTCGGGGAAGGGGAACCTGAGGACCAGCTCGACGTTCCGCGCGTCGAGCTTGCGCACTTCCTTCAGCCAGGGGGCGAAGAAGCCCTTGGCGAGGGTCTGGGTCTTCGGGTCGAGGATCCGGTCGAAGACGAAGACCACGTCGTCGGCGGTGACCGGCTTCCCGTCGTGGAACGTGGCTCCCGCCCGCAGCGTGAACTTCCAGGACGTGCCGGTGAGGTCGGCCGGCACCCGGGTGGCGAGCGCCGCGTAGGGCTCGCGGGAGATCGGGTCGGTGTCGAGCAGGCCCTCGTAGATGTGGTTGTTGGCCGCCATGCAGAAGGCGGAAGCGGTCTGCGTCGGGTCCCAGCTCCCGTCGTTCCCGTAGCCGATCACGGCCGTCAGCGTGGCGTTCCGTCCGCTGCCCGGACCGCCGGTGTCGTTCGTCGACTCCGGTCCGGACGAGCAGGCGCCGAGCGTCGAGGAGAGGGCGGCGGCCGCGCCCAGGGCCCCGGTGTACTTCAGGAACGACCGGCGGTGCGGCGCCGGAGCGGGGTTCACGTCGCGCACGGTTCCTCCAGCAAGGAGTGGTCCAGTTGAACGGTCCGGTGGGGCGGTCGAGCGGTCGGTACGGCCGCCCCGGGACACAGGAGATACGACGTCCTACGTCATGGGGGGGCAGCGCGACCATAGGAAAGGGCGCGGAGGGGGTCAAGGGCCCGCACACGAATGGCGTATCTTCCACAGGCGCGACCAATGGCGGTATGAAACAGGGGTAGTTGGCCGAGACTTGGCGTTTGATCAGCCCGGAGGTGGGACGTCCGATGTCCAGCGAGCGTACGATGCGGCGCATGCCTGAGGAGACCGGGAGCCGGCGCCGGCCCGAGCGCCGGGTGAGCAGCCAGATCCAGCGCGAGGTCATGCAGCTGATCCTCGACCAGGGGCTTCCGGCCGGTGCGCCGCTGCCCACCGAGACCGAGCTGATGAACGATCTCGGGGTGAGCCGCAATTCGGTCCGCGAGGCGCTCAAGGCCCTTCAGGCGCTCGACATAGTCGAGATCCGGCACGGCTACGGCACCTATGTGGGTGAGGCGTCCATGTCGCCGTTCGTCGACGGGCTGACCTTCCGTACGCTCGCCCGTCCGGACGATCCGACCGGGGCACTGGCCGAGATCCTCCAGGTCCGCGAGGTGCTGGAGGAGGGCCTGATAAGCCGGGTGGCCGAAGTGCTGACCGAGGAGGAGCTGGACCGGCTCGAAGCCGTCGTCGCGGAGATGGAGACGGCGGGCGACGAGGGCCGCTCCTTTCCCGAACTCGACATCAGGTTCCACGAGTTGCTGTACGCCTCGCTCGGCAACCCGCTCGTCCCCCAGCTGCTCGGCGCGTTCTGGACCGTCTTCCGGCGGGTCGCCGCGGTGCGCGGCTGGACCGACGACATCACCCCGGAGGTCACGGCCCGCCGCCACCGGGACATCCTCGACGCCCTGCGGGTACAGGACGTCGAGGGTGCCCGGCGCGCGATGGCCGACCACTTCCGGGGCATCGAGGCACGTGCCGCCCAGGGCTCCCGCGGCGTGGGCTGAAACGAGACCGCTTTCGGCCAGGCGTTTCTCCCGAGCCGCCTTCGTACCGGTGTCCGGCCTAGGCTGGCCGCATGACCGACATCCAGCCCGACTCCTCGCCCGCTTCCCGGGCCGGCGGCGGCACCTGGGACGCGGACGGCGCGGGGGTGCTGGCGTTGCCCTCCGGCCGGCTGATCCGGGGCCGGGGACTGCGCCGGCCGCTCCCGGCCGACGGCGGCCCCGAGCCCGCGTACGCCGTGTACCTGCTCGGCAAGGAGCCGCCCCAGGTCCCCTGGGAGGCCCACTGGCTGCGCTGGCCCGACTTCCGGCTGCCCGCCGACCGGGCGGAGGCCCGCGAGGTCATCGCCCGGGCGTGGGAGCGGGCCGCCGGTGAACGCGTCGAGATCGCCTGCCACGGCGGCCGGGGCCGCACCGGCACGGCCCTGGCCTGCGTCGCCGTCCTTGACGGGGTGCCGCCGGAGGAAGCGGTGGCGTACGTGCGCCGGCACTACGACCGGCACGCGGTGGAGACGCCGTGGCAGCGCGCGTACGTACGCCGCTTCGGCACCCGCGACTGATCAGGCCCTCTGAGCTCCCTACGGCCGTGTCGCCCGGAAGCGCAGGACGCCGCCTCCCGCGTGCACGGCCACGGACACGTCCTTGAATCCTCCCCGCCCTGAAGGGGAGGGGATTTCTGGCTCAGGCTGCCTCCGGGAGCGGCGCTCCCGGGGGTCTTGTGCCCTCGGCGCCAGCCGGGTTGAGACCAGCCCGGTGGAGCATCACGCGGGCGGAGTTCTTGTCCCTGGGGGACACGGCTCCGCACGCGTTGCAGGTGTAGGTGCGTTCGGACAGCGGGTGGGGGTCCCCCCACGCCTTTAAGGCAGTGGGGGAGCGTGCTTGGTTCTCGCTCCGCACTGTGCGCAGTCCATGGTGGTGTGCGCGGGGTGCACGAGGCGGATGTCCCGTCCGTGCTTGCGGCCCATTTCGACCAGGGCCTTCTTCGTGGCGCCGATCGCGGCGTCCGCCGCCTTGCGTGCCATCGACGACCTGGCGAGGAACTTCGGGCGGAAGTCCTCGACAGCGACGGCGTCGTGGTCGGTCACGACCTTCTTCGCCCATTTACGGGCCGTGTCCTGCCGCTGGCGGGCGATCTTCGCGTAGGTCTTCGCCCGCCACCTCTTCGCCTCGCGGTAGCCCTTCGAGGCGGCCTGGCCCTTCTTCGGTCTGCGGCGGGCCGTCATCCGGTCGTACCGCGAGAGCTTGTGCCGAGCCTTCTTCCCGTGCTGGGCGTGCGGGAGGTCATGCGTGTCGGAGGTGGTGGTGGCGGTCTCCTTCACCCCCAGTCCACGCCGAGCACGCGGCCCGTCTTCGGCAGTGGCTGCACGTGGGCAGGCACGACGAACGAGCAGTACCAGTGCCCCAGCGCGTCCTGGTACACGCGCACCGAGGACGGGTCGGACGGCAGGTCCCGCGACCGCACCACCGTCAGCACGATCTTGCCCGCGAGGTGCAGGCGCCCGCCCTTCAGCCGGAATCCACGCCTGGTGTGGTTCAGCGTGGGCAGTGCCTCGCGCTTCTTCTTGTGCCGGGGCATCCCAGCACGGCGGTGCACCGGCAGCCGGTCCTTGACGTCCTTCTGCGCCTTCGCACGGGCCTTGGCGAAGTCGCGGACGGTCTGCTGCTGCACCACCGAGGAGCCCCCGGCCAGCCACGGAATGCGGGCGCGGGCCCCGGTCAGCATCCTGTCGAGCTGCGCGGGACCGCACGTCCACCTGTCCTGAGGGTGCGCCTTGTTGTGCAGGTGCACCGCCCTGGACCTGGCCACGCACTCGTTCCAGATCCACCGGCAGCGCCCCCACTCCGCCTCCAGCGCGGCCCGGCCCGTGGCGGACACCCGGAGCCGGAAGGTGTAACGGGCATGCCCACCGGCAGCGCCCGGTTCCCTCACCACGGTGACCGCCATACCCCTCCCCTCCCCACCCACGCCACGGGCGGCGTTCCGCCCCGCACACCAGGACCGTACGTGCGAGCAACGCACACCCGTACCCCCTTCCCCCACCGTCACCCGCACCAGCGATCACGGGCACATGCGTTCGTCATGTCCCGTGTCGACCCCGGTCGTACGTCCACGGTCCGATGCCCCGGCCGCACCGCCTGCCTACGATCGGGCACATGCATGTCACGCCGTCGCTCCCCTCGCTCAGACGTGTTCCGCCCGGCGCCTGGGTGGTCCTGGCCTGGTGCGCCAGCACCGTGTTCACGTTCCTCGCGCGGATCCGGCTGCCCGGCCAGAGCGGGCCCAACGAACTGGCCGCCGCCCAGTTCTACCGCTGGAACGGGATGCTGTTCCTGACCGTGGCCTGCGGCCTGGCCCTGGCCGGCAGCGCCTGGCTCGGGCGCCGGCCCCTCGCCGCCCTGAGCCTCCTGCTCGCGGCGGGCGCCCTGTTCACCGTCAACCTCGGCGTCGGAGCGATCCAGCTCGCCCAGTACCTGGCCGTCGACGTCGCCCTCTACTTCATCGCGGCCACCCGGCCCCGCCGCACCGGAGCCGTCGGACTCGCCATGGCGCTCGCCGTCCTGGTCGCCTGGCTGTCGGTACGGCTGTTGCAGGGCTGGGGAATCGACACCCTCGTCGAGCTGACCGTGGCGCTGACCGTCGTCGTCTCCTGGCTGCTCGGCGACGCCACCCACCGCACCCGTGTCCACGCCGAACAACTGCGGACCCGGGCGGCGGGCCAGGCCGTCACCGACGAACGCCTGCGCATAGCCCGGGAGATGCACGACATGGTCGCCCACAGCATCGGCATCATCGCCCTCCAGGCGGGCGCGGCGGCCCGGGTCGCGCACACCCAGCCGGACGCCGCCCGCGAGGCGATGACGGCGGTCGAGACGGCCGGCCGCGAGACCCTCGCCGGGCTTCGCCGCATGCTCGTCGCACTGCGCGAGGCGGACCACGGGGACCAGGAGGCCCGGACGGACGGGGGCGAGCGGCGCCGCCCCTCGGGGGATCCGGGCGGCGACGGCGACGTGGACCCGCGGGGCCGGTCCCGGGAACACGGCGCCGCGGAGACGGCCCCTCCCGGCGAGGACGGGGCGGGGACCGCGCGGACCGTGCCGCTGCGCCCGGCCGAGGGCCTGGCCGACCTCGACCGGCTGGCCGCCGCGGCGACCGCGGCCGGGGTCCGCGTGGACGTCCACTGGACCGGCGAGCGGCGCCGGCTCCCGCCGGAGATCGACCTGTCCGCGTTCCGGATCGTGCAGGAGTCCGTCACCAACGTCCTGCGGCACGCGGCGACGACCGTCTGCCGGGTGACCGTCGACCACCGTGACACGGAGGTCGCGGTCGAGATCACCGACGACGGCCGGGGCGGGGGCGGAGGCACGGACACCGGGTTCGGTCTCATCGGCATGCGCGAGCGGGCCGCCCTGCTGCACGGCGAGTTCACCGCGGGCCCGCGCCCCGAGGGCGGGTTCCGGGTGAGCGCCCGCCTCCCGCTCCCGGCCACGGGCGGGGCGGGCGCCCGATGACGGTGCGCGTGGTCCTCGCCGACGACCAGCAGCTCATCCGCACGGCCCTGCGCATGGTCATCGCCGACATCGAGGACATCGAGGTGGTGGGCGAGGCGGAGAACGGCGAGGAGGCGGTGGCGCTCGCCGGAGAACTGCGCCCCGACGTCGTCGTCATGGACATCCGCATGCCCGGCATGAACGGCATCGAGGCGACCCGCCGGATCACGGCGGACACCTCCGCGCCGACGGGCCCGACGCGGATCGTCGTCCTCACCACGTTCGACGACGACGATTACGTGTACGGGGCGCTGCGCGCCGGCGCGTCCGGGTTCCTGGTCAAGGACATGGGCCTGGACGACATCATCGGGGCGATCCGCGTGGTGGCCGCCGGGGACGCGCTCATCGCCCCCGGCGTCACCCGCCGGCTCATCCAGGACTTCACCGCCGCCCGCCCCGAAATGGTGGGCAAGCATTCCGAGTTGAAAGGCGTCACCGACCGCGAGCGCGAGGTCCTGACACTGGTCGGCAGCGGGCTGTCCAACGCGGAGATCGCCGAGCGGCTCTTCATCAGCGTGGCCACGGCGAAGACGTACCTCACCCGGCTGCTCTCGAAGCTGGACGCCAGGGACCGCGTCCAGCTGGTGATCATCGCGTACGAGGCGGGGCTGGTGTCGGTGAACCGGTCGGCGCGGACCCGTGACGCGGCCCGGTGACACGGCCCGGTGACGCGGAGGTTCAGCCCGTGACGCCGGCGACGAACGCGGTCCAGGCGTTCGTGCCGATCAGCAGGACGGGCCCGTCGGGCACCTTGCTGTCCCGGACGGGAACGAGCCCCGGGACTCCGTCGGCGACTTCGAGGCAGTTGCCGCCCTCGCCGTTGCTGTGACTGCTCTTGCGCCAGTGGGTGTTGCTCAGGTCATGGGCGCGCATCGTCTGAAGTCCTCCGCCGCCGCCTCGATCAGGGCTAGGGACGCCTCGGGCGACAGCGCGACGGCCCTGAGCAGATCGTAGGTGTGCTGCGCACGCTTCACCACAGCCGGATCGTCGACGAGCGTTCCCGAAAAGGACGTCTCCGTATAGGCGGTCGGCGGAGCGTCCTCGAACTCCATGAGCCGGAGGTCCCCGGCCATGAGCGCGTGCGCCCCGGCCGCGTACGGGATCACCTGCACGACGGCCTTCCGCTCCCGCACCACACCCGTGAGATGGCCGAGCTGTCCGGACATCGTCACCGCCCCGCCCACCGGGATGCGCAGCACGTTCTCGTGCAGCACCGCCCAATACAAGGGCCTTGTAGCGTCGGCGAGGACATGGGCCCGTTCGAGCCGGGCGGTCACCTTCTCCTCCGCGTACTCGTCCGTGGCGAACGGATTGGAGGCCAGCGTCACCGCCCGCGCATACCCCGCCGTCTGCAGAAGACCCGGCACCAGCGCGGGCGCGAACTCCGCGATCCTCGTCGCCGTGCGCTCCAGTTCGACGACCGTCGCGAAGTACCCCGCGTACCGCTTGTCGTCGATGAGCTTGTGCCACATCCGCTCGAAGAAGCCGTCGCTCCGCAGCAGTGAGTCGATGCGCTGGGCCACGTCCAACTGAGGCTTCCGGACGGCCTGTTCGAACTGGCCGATATAGCCCCCGGAGACGAAAACCCGAGCCCCCAGTTCCACTTGGGTGAAACCCGCGTCCTCCCTGCGTCGTTTCAGTTCTGAACCGAAAAACTCCCAGGCGGCCTGCCGCGAACCGTTGGCCATGGGCCAACCCTTCTGCGCTGCACCACGCTTGTAGCGGACGGGACCCTGCCGATTCTAGATGCGGAGCGTCACGATGGAGATGCGAAGCGTGAAAACGGCAGATCGGTGGGGCAAGGTGAGGGAAGAACACGCACGAGCACACGTACCGGCGCAAGGACGACCCCACGTACACACGCCGCCTGACGGTCGGCGGGACTCGGCGCACCGCGTCGAAGAGGCGGAGGAAACCGTGCAGGATTTACGGACGGCGCTCGCGGGAGCCGGCATCACCTTGCCCTCCCTGGGAGTCGACCTCGCGAGTGTGGCGCGCGACACACCCTGCCCGCTGATCGTCCTGGGCGGCTGCTCCGTCGAGGTCGCGGCCCGGCTCGCGGCGGCCCTGCGATGAGGGAGGTGCCGCCGCCGACCGGCTCCTGCGCCGTCGACACCCGCACCGGCAGGGTCGGCGTGGTCATGGGGCACGAGGGGCCGTACGTGCAGCTCAGACCGCTCGGTGGCGGCAGGGAGTGGGACTGCCTGCCGGAGGCCGTCCGGCAGGCGACCCCGACGGAGCGGATCAGCGCGGCGACCGCGTACGTCAACGCCCGCAGCCGTGGCGAGGTGCCCTGAAGCGCGGCCCCTCCCGAAGCCCGGGCCCCTCGGACCACCGGGGCGGCCCGGGCGCGCCGTAGGCGAGAATGGGCCGCATGAGTCTGTTCCGCGACGACGGCATCGTGCTGCGCACCCAGAAGCTGGGTGAGGCGGACCGGATCATCACGCTGCTCACGCGCGGTCACGGCCGCGTACGGGCGGTGGCGCGCGGGGTCCGCCGGACCAAGTCGAAGTTCGGGGCGCGCCTCGAACCCTTCTCCCACGTGGACGTGCAGTTCTTCGCGCGGGGCAGCGAGCTGATCGGCCGCGGGCTTCCCCTGTGCACCCAGAGCGAGACGATCGCCCCGTACGGTGGCGGGATCGTCACCGACTACCCGCGCTACACCGCGGGAACCGCGATGCTGGAGACCGCCGAGCGGTTCACCGACCACGAGGGGGAGCCGGCGGTGCAGCAGTACCTGCTGCTGGTCGGCGGGCTCCGCACCCTGGCCCGCGGTGAGCACGAGCCGCACCTCGTCCTCGACGCCTTCCTGCTGCGCTCCCTCGCGGTCAACGGCTACGCGCCCAGCTTCAGCGACTGTGCCAAATGCGGCATGCCGGGACCGAACCGCTTCTTCTCGGTCGCCGCGGGAGGAACCGTATGCGCCGACTGCCGGGTGCCCGGCAGCGTCGTACCCTCGCCTCAGGCCCTCGAACTCCTCGGCGCGCTGCTCACGGGAGACTGGGAGACCGCGGACGCGTGCGAGCCGCGGTACGTCCGGGAGGGCAGCGGGCTGGTGTCGGCCTATCTGCACTGGCACCTGGAGCGCGGGCTGCGTTCCTTGCGGTACGTGGAGAAGTAGGCGACGCCCGGAGGTCCGGGCGGCGAGAGCGCGCGAGCGCGGCAGTGAACAGCAGGCAGAACGAGACGGGCGCCCGGCGCACGCGAGCAAGAGGGAGACGAGAAGCACATGGTCGTACGCGGGATCCTGGGCGGCCGGCGCCGCGAGTACAAGGCGCCGGAGCCGCACCCCTCCGGTGCCCGTGCGCCCAAACTCCCCGGCGAGCTCGTCCCGAACCACGTGGCGATCGTCATGGACGGGAACGGCCGCTGGGCCAAGGAGCGCGGGCTGCCGCGCACCGAGGGGCACAAGGTCGGCGCCGAGCGCGTGCTCGACGTGCTCCAGGGCGCGGTCGAGGTCGGCGTCGGCAGCATCTCCCTGTACGCCTTCTCCACCGAGAACTGGAAGCGCTCGCCCGACGAGGTGCGCTTCCTGATGAACTTCAACCGCGACTTCATCCGCAAGACCCGCGACACCCTCGACGAGCTCGGCATCCGGGTGCGCTGGGTGGGCCGCATGCCCAAGCTGTGGAAGTCGGTCGCCAAGGAGCTCCAGATCGCCCAGGAGCAGACCAAGGACAACGACGCGCTCACGCTGTACTTCTGCATGAACTACGGCGGCCGCGCCGAGATCGCCGACGCGGCGCAGGCGATGGCCGAGGACGTGAAGGCGGGCCGGCTCGACCCGTCGAAGGTCAACGAGAAGACCCTCTCGAAGTACATGTACTACCCGGACATGCCGGACGTGGACCTGTTCCTGCGCCCGAGCGGCGAGCAGCGCACCTCGAACTACCTGATCTGGCAGAGCGCGTACGCCGAGATGGTCTTCCAGGACGTGCTGTGGCCCGACTTCGACCGGCGTGACCTGTGGCGGGCCTGCGTCGAGTACGCCCAGCGCGACCGCCGCTTCGGCGGCGCCGTCCCGAACGAGCAGCTGCTCGCGATGGAGCAGGCGATGCGGGGCGACGGGTCGTAACACCCGCTGCCCGGTGGCATTGTTCGAATCCGGCGCTACGATCACGGCCCATCACCACAGGACTGGGGAGGGGCCGTGGTCGAGGGTGCTGGGCCGTACGGGCCGTACGGGATGCTGGAGTGGGCGCACGGGGCGGATGCCGTCGAGCTGGAGTACCGGCCGACGGCCGAGGACTTCACGTCGGCGGTGCGGGCGCTGATGCGCGTCGGCCGGGAGAGCCGGAAGTGGTTCTGGTGGTTCGTCTACTTCGTCGTCGCCAGCTTCGTGAGTGCCGCGATCTCGTGGTCCGAGGGCCACATGACGTCGGTGGCGATCCGGTTGGGCGGGCTGCCCGTATTCCTGTGCATAGCCTGGTCCGTGCCGGTGTCCTGGGCCCGTCGGCTGCAACGTGAGGCGGAGCCCCACGGCACGTCCCGGGTGACCGTCACGAACACCGGGGTGATCGTGACCACGGACAGATCCACCAAGGTGCGCGAGTGGGCCGCCCAGCCCCGCTACCGGGAGACGAGGGGCGTCTTCGTCGTGCTCGGCCCCGACAAGAGCATCGACGGCATGACCCTGCTGCCCAAGCGGGCCGTCCGCACCCCCGAGGACGTCGACAGGCTGCGGGCGATCCTCGACCGCAACCTGACCCGCGTCTGAGCGTCCGCGCCCCGCAGAGGGCTCAGGCGTTCGCCGACGCGCACTCCGCGCACGTGCCGAAGATCTCCACCGTGTGCGCCACGTTCACGTAGCCGTGCTCCGCGGCGATGGCCTCGGCCCACTTCTCCACCGCGGGGCCCTCCACCTCGACGGCCTTGCCGCAGACGCGGCAGACCAGGTGGTGGTGGTGCTCGCCGCTGGAGCAGCGCCGGTAGACGGACTCGCCGTCGGAGGTGCGCAGGACGTCGACCTCGCCGGCGTCGGCGAGGGACTGGAGCGTGCGGTAGACGGTGGTGAGTCCGACCGAGTCGCCCTTGTGCTTGAGCATGTCGTGCAGCTCTTGCGCGCTGCGGAACTCGGTCACCTCGTCGAGCGCCGCCGCCACGGCGGCACGCTGCCGGGTGGAGCGGCCCCGGACGGGCGATCCAGCGGTTGTCACCGTTGCCTCCTCGCGTCTGCGCCTGCCCGGCCATTGTGCCAGTCCGGGCGGGGCGTGTTCAGACGCCGGCGGTGCTCTCCGGGCCGCGTGTGGCCGGAATTGCGCACTCCGCGGGATCCCCGGCCGTCTGCGCCGCGGCCAGCGCACGGGCCCGGCGCCGGGCCAGCGGCGACGCCAGCGCGGTCAGTGCGATGAACGCGCCGATCGTCAGGAGCACGATCGTCGAACCGGGCGGCACGTCCTGGTAGAACGACGTCACCGTGCCGCCGATCGTCACGCTCACCCCGATCGCCACCGCGACGGCGAACGTCGCCGCGAAACTCCGGGTGAGCTGCTGGGCCGCCGCCACCGGCACCACCATCAGCGCGCTCACCAGCAGCAGGCCGACCACGCGCATCGCGACGGTGACCGTGACGGCCGCCGTGACCGCCGTCAGCAGGTTCAGGGCGCGCACCGGCAGACCGGTCACCCGGGCGAACTCCTCGTCCTGGCTGACCGCGAACAACTGCCGGCGCAGTCCGAGCGTGACCACCAGGACGAAGGCGGCCAGCAGGCAGATCGCCGTCACGTCGGACGCGCTCACCGTCGACAGCGAGCCGAAGAGGTACGAGGTCAGGTTGGCGTTCGAGCCGCCGGGCGCGAGGTTGATGAACATCACGCCGCCCGCCATGCCCCCGTAGAAGAGCATGGCCAGCGCGATGTCCCCGCGGGTCCTGCCGTACCAGCGGATCAGCTCCATGAGCACGGCGCCCAGCACGGACACGGCCGTCGCCGTCCACACCGGGGACGTGGACAGCAGGAAACCGAGGCCGACGCCCGTCATCGCCACGTGGCCGATGCCGTCGCCCATCAGGGCCTGACGGCGCTGGACCAGGTAGATGCCGACGGCGGGCGCGATGACGCCCACCAGGACGGCGGCGAGCAGCGCCCGCTGCATGAAGGAGTATTCGAGGATGTCCATCAGCTCAGGAGTCCCGTCCGGATCGGTTCGGCGTCGTGAGCCGCGTGCGGGTGTACGTGGTCGTGGCCGGGCAGGGCGTGCTGGCCGACCGCTCTCGGGGGCGGGCCGTCGTGCAGGACGCAGCCGTCCCGCAGGACGACCGCGCGGTCGATCAGCGGCTCCAGGGGCCCCAGTTCGTGCAGGACGAGCAGCACGGACGCGCCCCGGTCGACCTGGCCGCGCAGGGTCTTCGCCAGCACCTCCTGGCTGGCGAGGTCCACGCCCGCCATCGGCTCGTCCATGATCAGCAGTTCGGGCTCGGAGGCCAGCGCGCGGGCGATGAGGACCCGCTGGTGCTGTCCGCCCGACAGGGCGTTCACGGAGTCCTTGGCGCGGTCGGCCATCCCGACGAGCTCCAGGGCCCGTCGCACGGCCGCGTGGTCGGCCTTGCGCAGGATGCCGAAGCGGGCACGGGAGAGCCGCCCCGAGGCGACGATCTCGGTGACCGTCGCCGGCACGCCGCCCGCGGCCGTGGTCCGCTGCGGGACGTAGCCCACCCGGTGCCAGTCGCGGAAGCGGCGGCGCGGAACGCCGAAGATCTCGATCTCGCCCGCGCTGGGGGCGACCTGGCCGATGATGCCCCGCACGGCGGTCGACTTGCCGGAGCCGTTGGCGCCGAGCAGCGCGACGACCTCCCCGCGCCGCACGGTCAGGTCCACGCCGCGCAGGACGGGGCGCGAACCCAGCTCCGCCCGGACGCCGCGCAGGGACACGACGGACTCGTTCACGACGTCCTCCACAGTGATCACTTCGTTCCGAGAGCTGACTGGAGCGCTTTCAGGTTCGACCGCATGACCTGCATGTAGTCGTCGCCCCTGGACTTTTCCGTGATGCCTTCGAGGGGGTCGAGGACGTCCGTCCGCAGCCCCACGTCCCGGGCGATCGTGCCGGCGGTCTCGTCGCTGACGAGCGTCTCGTAGAAGACCGTCGTGACGCCGTCGGCCTTCGCCAGGTTCTCCAGGGCCCGCACCCGGTTCACGCTGGGCTCCGACTCGGGGTCGATGCCGTTCACGGCCTCCTCGATCAGCCCGTAGCGCTCGGCGAGGTAGCCGAACGCGGCGTGGGTGGTGATGAAGGTCCTGGTCCTCGTGTTCGCGAGGCCCTCGCGGAAGTCCTCGTCCAGCGCGGTGAACTTCTTCCCCAGCGCCGCCATGTTCTTGTCGTAGTCCGCGGCGTGCTTCGGGTCGGCCTTCTTCAGAGCGGCCGACACGCCCTCGGCCACCTGGCGGAAGCGCACCGGGTCGAGCCAGACGTGCGGGTCGGTGGCGCCGTGGTCGTGGTCGTGGTCGTCGCCGTGGTCGTGCCCGCCGACCTCGTCGTCGTGCTTCTCCAGCGTCGTCAGCGAGGCCGCGTCGACCTTGGTCCCGACCCCGGACTGGGCGATCGCGTCGTCGACGGCCGGCTGGAGGTGCTTGATGTAGAACACCGCGTCGGCCTCCTGGAGCCGCGCGGTCTTGCTGGCGCTGATCTCCAGGTCGTGCGGTTCCTGGCCGGGACGGGTCAGGTTCGTGACGCTCACGTGCGACCCGCCGATCTCCTCGACGAGGTACTGGAGCGGGTAGAACGAGGCCACCACGTCGAGTCTGCCGTCGTTCCGGGCGTCGGCCGAGGCGGAACCCGAGCAGGCCGTGAGAGCGCCGAGGCCGAGGGCGGTGGCCGCCACGGCAGCGGCCCCCGGTATGAGGCGTCGTCGTACGTTCATGACAGTCATTTTCAACAAACTTGGAAACGATTGTCAACAAGCCCTCGTGCGGGCGCCCGTGCCTCCTCCGGCAACAGGCATCAAGCGGATCCAACCGGCAGAAAGCAGTCCACTGCGCGAACCGATTTGATACAGGGGCGGCTGGCGCCGGTAACCTGAATCATTCGCTGCCGTCCGTTCGTAATGAAGAGAGCACCGTGGCCGCCGACAAGATCGAGACCATCGTCAGCCTGAGCAAGCGCCGTGGCTTCGTTTTCCCCTGTAGTGAGATCTACGGCGGACAGCGCGCCGCCTGGGACTACGGTCCCCTCGGCGTCGAACTCAAGGAGAACCTGAAGCGCCAGTGGTGGCGCTACATGGTCACGTCGCGCGAGGACGTGGTCGGCCTCGACTCGTCCGTGATCCTGGCCCCCGAGGTGTGGGTCGCCTCCGGTCACGTCGCCACGTTCACGGACCCGCTGACCGAGTGCACCTCGTGCCACAAGCGCTTCCGCGCCGACCACCTGGAAGAGGCCTACGAGGCCAAGCACGGCCGCCTGCCGGAGAACGGCCTGGCCGACCTGAACTGCCCGCACTGCGGCAACAAGGGCACCTTCACCGAGCCCAAGCAGTTCTCGGGCCTGCTCTCCACCCACCTCGGCCCGACCCAGGACAGCGGCTCGGTCGCCTACCTGCGTCCCGAGACCGCCCAGGGCATCTTCACCAACTTCGCCCAGGTGCACACCACCGCGCGCAAGAAGCCGCCGTTCGGCATCGCCCAGATGGGCAAGTCCTTCCGCAACGAGATCACGCCCGGCAACTTCATCTTCCGCACCCGCGAGTTCGAGCAGATGGAGATGGAGTTCTTCGTCAAGCCGGGCGAGGACGAGCAGTGGCAGGAGTACTGGATGCAGCAGCGCTGGAACTGGTACACCGGCCTCGGCATGCGCGAGGAGAACATGCGGTGGTACGAGCACCCGAAGGAGAAGCTCTCCCACTACTCCAAGCGCACCGCCGACATCGAGTACCGCTTCCAGTTCGGCGGCAACGAGTGGGGTGAGCTGGAGGGCGTCGCCAACCGCACCGACTACGACCTCAACGCGCACTCCAAGGCCTCCGGCCAGGACCTCGTCTACTACGACCAGGAGGCCCAGGAGCGCTGGACCCCCTACGTCATCGAGCCCGCCGCCGGTGTCGGCCGCGCCATGCTCGCCTTCCTCCTCGACGCCTACGTCGAGGACGAGGCCCCGAACGCCAAGGGCAAGATGGAGAAGCGCACGGTGCTGCGCCTCGACCACCGCCTCGCCCCGGTGAAGGCCGCGGTCCTGCCGCTGTCCCGCAACGCGGACCTGTCCCCGAAGGCCAAGGGCCTCGCCGCGGCGCTGCGCCAGCACTGGAACATCGAGTTCGACGACGCCGGCGCCATCGGCCGCCGCTACCGCCGTCAGGACGAGATCGGCACGCCGTTCTGCGTCACCGTCGACTTCGACACCCTCGACGACAACGCCGTCACGGTGCGCGAGCGCGACTCGATGAAGCAGGAGCGCGTCTCGCTCGACCAGATCGAGGGCTACCTGGCCGCCCGTCTCGTCGGCTGCTGACCCACGCGCGCACGAAGCCCCCGGTTCCCGAACAGGGAGCCGGGGGCTTCGCGCCGCTCCGGGCCGTGGTGCCGGCGGTCGAGCACGCCGACGAGGACGGCCAGGTCGGCGGCGCCCTCGGGATCGTCGGCGTAGCGCGTCGTCTGGAGCGGGCCGACCTCCGGGAGCACGACGCCCTCGCGGGCCAGGACGTGCACGAGGGTCAGCAGGGCCGCACGGGCGTTGCCGTCGGCGAAGGGATGGAAGAACGCCACGTCGAGATACGCGCGCGCCGCACGGCCCGCGAGCGGCACGTCCGGGTCGGCCGCCTCGCGCAGACAGGTGGCGAAGTCGTCCCGGGTCCGCGCGGTCAGGCCGTAGCGCTCGCGTCCGCCCTTCGCGTGGGCGTCCCCCGTGCGGAACGGCGCGTCCGGCACCCCGAGGACCTCGCGCTGCCAGCCGGCCAGCAGGGCGAAGTCCAGGGGAGCGCGCCGCCCGGCGTCGGCGAGGGCCCGGTCGTGGGCGCGCAGCAGGCGCTCGGCGCGGACGGGGTCGCGCCGGTGGACCGGTCCCGCGCACCAGGCCCGGAAACCGTCGCGCCCGGACGGTCCCCGCCGCAGGGCCGGAGCCCCCTGCCAGTCGGCCTCGCGGCGCACCCGCAGCCAGACCGCGAGGCTGTCAGCGGCGGTTGTCATGGAAGTCCTCCAGATCGGCCCGCTCACGGTGGTCCCGGTAGGGGAGGTGGCCGGTGAGCTCGACGGCGATGTGCTCCCCGACCGAGTCGATCAGCGAGGGCGTGGGGGTCACCCAGCTCTCGAACCGGCCGCCGATCGCGGCCTCCACCAGCCGTCCGGCCTCCTCCTGGTCCATCCCGGTGCTGGTGAGGAACCAGCGCAGGAGCCGGCCTGACTGCCCGGGCCAGGAGTCCGTGCCCGAGTCCACCGCCACGGTCACCAGCCGTACGCAGGCCCGTTCCAGGTGCCAGCTCCGGTCCTCGGGGGAGGCGTCCGGCGGCGGCGCCAGTTCCGCGAAGCGTCCGGCGAGCCATTCCAGCGCCTTCCGCCAGTTCAGCAGCGCGGCCGACGCGCGGGCCGCCGTCTCGTCGGGCGTCGTGACGGCGTAGTGGCCGCCCCAGCAGTCGACGTGCCCGCCGAACCCGAGGTCCCACCGCCACGCGAAGGCCCAACTGCCGTAGCGCTCCCGGATGACGGCGTCCACCTGGTTCTCGCACCACCGCTCGCACTGCCACCAGCCCGCCGACCTGGAGAGCACGGGTGGCACCCACGGGCGGATCAGCGCCAGGAGCCGGGTCTCCTCCTCCTCGTCCCAGACGAAGGGGTGCCGGGCCGGATCGAGGCTGTTCCAGTCCAGCGTGGCCTCGAAGGAGACGCGGGGCACGAGGTTGTCGGGGAAGGGCAGGGTGTCTCGGTTGTACGTCAGCGCCGGGCTCGTCTCTTCTCGTTCGCGGCAAAGCCCTCAGTCTGGTTCCGGCGGGCGGGATCCGGCGAACGGTTTTCCGGGGCCCGTTCTTCGCACGCGACCCCTAAGTCCCCGATAGGGCCAAGTACTTCAGGACTCCTTCGGGTCGACCGTCGCCTGGTGCTCCTCGGCCAGGTGCTCCTCCGCCTTCAGCCAGGGGAGGAACTGGGTGCTCATGCGCCAGCCGCACGTCTCGCAGTGGACGGTGCGCTGGACCCCCGCCCGTCGCACGTGGACGGTGTGCTCGCGGCCGTGCCGGTCCCGGCGGCTCACCTTGCTCGTGTTGAGCTGAACCATGACACCTCCTGGTTCTCCCGCTTCGTCCGCGCAGCGAGGAGTGTGCGGCGCAGCAAGGGGCGTGCAGCAAGGAGTGTGCAGCATGGCGAAGATCAACGGGGCTTCTTCGGCGGTGAGTTCGGCGCGTGCGGCACGGGTGCGGTCGCCGTCAGGACGGGGCGAGGTGGCCCTCGGCGGCCTCGACGGCGGCCGTGGTGACGTTGACCTGGTGTTCTATCTGCCGGTCCACCGGTACCCAGGTCGCCGTGAAACTCGCCGAGTACGCGGCGCACCAGCGCGCCACGAGGGCTTCCAGCTCGGCGCGCTGGGACGCGGTCCCCGGGGCGGGCGCGTACTCCTCCAGGAGGCGCAGCAGCATGGCGGCCGCCCGTAGCGGGGTCCGCCGGGCGAAGCCCTCGATGCTGGCCGTGCGGGCGCGGGTGAGACCGGGGAGCGGGGTGAACGAGGGGTGCGCGGGGTCCCAGCCGTCGGCCAACGGCCCGCACACGCGCAGGGTTTCGGCCACCGCCCTGCGCATGCTGAAGCCGGGGTCGGGGCCGGGGGCCGGGAGGTGGGGGCGGGCCCGTTCGTAGTGGCCGCGGACCGTGCGGGTGTACTCCCGCAGCCGTTCCGCCCAGTGCCGCAGCCGTTGTTCGGGAGCGGGGTGGGGCGCGAGGTCGGCGAACCCGGCGGCGGCCCAGACCGGCACTTCCAGGACCGCGGTGACGCCGCCGTGGGCGTGCGGGGCGAGCCAGGTGGAGCGGTGGGCGTTCTCCGGGAAGGCGGTGGGGCGTTCGGGCGCTCCGGGCGGCGGCAGGACGAAGACGCCGGGCGCGCTCGTGGGCCAGTGCAGGGCGTCCAGCGGGGCCCTCTCGACCGGGATGCCGAGCCGTTCGGCGGAGGCGGCGAGGGTCCGGTCGAGGCCGGGGACGTCCCGGGTGAGCTGGGCGAAGGTGCCGCCGATGTCCGTGCCGTGCAGGGAGATCTGGATGTAGGGCCGAAGCCGGTGGATGACGTCGAGCAGTGCGCGGCTCTCCGGCAGGAACCGCGGGCGGGGAAGGGCGGGCGCCCATTCGGGCTGTTCGTCGGCGGTGGGGCGGAAGAAGGACCGGTAGTGGCCGAAGAGGGTGTCGGCCCGGTGCCCGCCGTCGTTGAGGCTCGCTCCGTCCGGGTCGAGGCACAGCACCAGGTGCCATACGGTGCCGGGCCGTTCGCCGCCCAGTGCCCGGTGGGCCAGCGCCACGAGGGTGCCCCCGCCGACGTATTCGTTGGGGTGGGCGCCCGCGACCACGAGGGCGTGCCGTGACCCCTTCCCGACGCTCAGCATCCGCAGCGGGAGGCCGCGCCGGGAGTGGCCGATCGTGCTCAGCCGGCACAGGCCGGGATACCGGGCGGTCAGGGCCTCGGCGGTGCGGGTGACGTCGGCGGGTGTGGGATAGCTCAGTGTCCGGAACCGCTGTCGTCCCGGATCTCTCCCCGGTCCAGCGCGCGGATCTTGATCTCGGCCACGGAGTCTCCTCGGATCGCGGGTCGTGGATCGCGGGTCGGCCGGACGGGACGCGCCGGGCCATCGCCGGGCACGCTCCGTTCGACTTCGGTTCGACTCAGTACGACATGACGCACCACTGGTGTCAACAGCCCCTGGGGGGAAGGCGGCAGGCTCATGGCCAGGGCATATGCCGGTGACCATCGGCCGGCACCGGCGCGGACGAGTCCGGCGGGGCCCGGGGGACCGGCCCCGACCCGGTGCGAGCCCGGTGGGACCGGCCGGGGGCGGATCGGCGCTCACCGGTGAGCACCGGCGCGGGCCGGTCCGGCGCGGGCCGGTCCGGCTGGGCCCAGCCCGGCTCGGGACGGGGCCGCCGGTGAGCACGGGTGAAGGCCCGAGGCCCGTGGCCTCAGCGGACCGTGCGCGGCAGCCGCAGGCTCAGCGCGGTGGTCAGGGCCACGCCGGCCAACTGGACCAGGAGGGTCGTCACCAGGGCGTCCCGCATGCCGTGGGACGAGGCGAGGGACAGGAACAGGGTGCCGAGGGTGGCCACCCCGACGGCGAGCGCCGCCTGCTGGGTGGTGGCCATCACGCCGCTGCCCACACCGGCCCGGGCGGGCGGCACCTCGGAGAGGACGATCCGGATGAGGACGGGGAGCTGGAGCGCCTGGCCCGCGCCGGCGACGGCCGCTCCGGGCAGCAGTTCCACCACCCCGAGGTCCGGCCAGGAGCGCCAGGCGGCCAGCGTGATCAGGGCCAGGCCCACCGCCTGGACCAGTCCGCCCGCGGTGACCACCCGCGTCCCGAAGCGGGCGATCAGCCGGGGCCCGCACAGCGAGGTGACGAAGAAGACCACCGCCATGGGCGCGAGGGCCAGCCCCGCCGGGACGGGGCCGAGGCCCGCGCCGCGCTGGAGCGCCACCGCGATCACGAACATGAAGCCGCTGAAGCCGATGGAGAACGGCACGATCATGATCAGGCCCCGGCGCAGCGAGGCCAGTTCGAACAGGCTCGGCGGGACCAGAGGGGTGCGGCCGGCGCGGTCCGCGCGGCGTTCGACCAGGTAGAAGGCGGTGGCCGCGAGCGGGAACAGGGCGAGCGACACCCAGGTCCACAGGGGCCAGCCCGCCGCCCGGCCCTCGGTGAGCGGGGCGAGCAGGGCCAGCAGGGCGACGGCGAGCAGGACCGTGCCGGGGGCGTCGACGGGCTCCGGGCGCTGCGAGCGGGTCTCGGGGACGACCCGGCGGGCCAGGAACAGGCCGAGGACGACGACGGGCACGTTCACGAGGAACACCGAGCGCCAGCCGGTGCCCGCGATGTCGGCCGCGACCAGCAGGCCGCCGAGGACCTGCCCGGCCACCATGGACAGCCCGGCCGTGGCGCCGTACAGGCCCATCGCCCTGGCGCGGCGGGACCCGGAGGTCGCCGACTGGATGGTGGCGAGGACCTGCGGCAGCATCGCCGCGGAGGCCGCGCCCTGGGCGACCCGCGCCGCCACCAGGGTCCACGCGGTGGGCGCGAGGCCGCAGGCGAGCGAGGTCAGGCCGAAGGCCGCCATGCCGCCGAGGAAGAGCCGCCGGCGCCCGAACAGGTCGCCGAGGCGTCCGCCGAGGACGAGCAGGACGGCGTACGCGACCCCGTAGCCGGCGACGACGAGTTCGAGGACGGACTCGCTCGCGTGCAGGTCCTGCCCGATGGTCGGAAGGGCCACGTTGACGATGAAGAAGTCGATCAGGGGCAGTGCCGCGCCGAGCAGCACCGTGAAGAGTCCGAGGCCGCCGAGGGAGGGTGGCGCGGCGGGGGCGCGGACGGTGGTCGTGAGGGTTCCGGTTTCGGTCACGCCCTCAAGGATTCTCCCGGCCCGAGACTGGTACCAGAGTCTTCTTATCCTGGTACAAGCACTACCTGGAAACAGGCTGAGGCGGACGACAGGCTGGAGGCATGACGACGATGACACGGGAGACACCCCTCGCCCCGGGGCCACGGGAGACACCCCTCGCCCCGGCGTCGTGGGAGACGCCCCCGGCCCCGGAACGGGGGGAGTCCCGGGCGGGTGAGATCCGGCGGCACGAGCTGGCCGCCTTCCTGCGCAGCCGCCGTGAACGCATCGCGCCCGAGCAGGTCGGGCTTCCCCGAGGCCGTCGGCGCCGCACGCCGGGTCTGCGCCGCGAGGAGGTCGCGCAGCTCTCCGCCGTGGGGGTCACGTGGTACACGTGGTTGGAGCAGGCGCGTGACATCCAGGTCTCCGAACAGGTCCTCGACGCGCTGGCCCGCACCCTGCTGCTCGACGCCAGTGAGCGGGCCCACCTCTTCCAGCTCGCCGGAGCGGTCGACCCCACGCCCGCCGCGCGGTGCGCGGTGATCCCCCCGGCGCTGCGCCAGATCCTGACCCAGTTGGAGCCGGTTCCGGCCTGCATCCAGAACAGCCGGTACGACATCCTGGCGTACAACCGCACCTACGCCCGGCTGATGATGCGCGACCTCGGCACGGTCCCGCCCGCCGACCGCAACTGCGTGCTCCTCGCCTACACCCACCCGGAGTGGCGCGAGTCCATCGTCCTGCTCGACGAGACCATGCGGCTGATGGCCGCGAGGCTGCGCGCGTCGATGGCCGGGCACCTCGGGGAGCCCGCCTGGAAGACGCTGCTGAAACGGCTGCGGGCCGAGTCGGCCGAGTTCCGCGAGAACTGGGACCGCTACGAGGTGGCCGCCGCCCGGGGCAAGACCAAGCAGTTCGTGAACCCGTACGTCGGTCTCGTCACCGTCGACCACACCGACCTGTGGCTCGCCCCCGAGCTGGGCGCCCGCATGGTGACGTACGCGCCCCACGACGAGGAGAGCCGCGCCCGGCTGGAGAGGCTGCACGCCATCGCCCTGGAGGCCGAGGCCGAGGCGGAGGCCGGGGGCCGGGAACAAGGGTGAGGCCGGTCCCGCCGCCGTTCCCTCAGGCGGCGGAGGCGTCCTGGGCGCGTACGCCCGCCGCCTCCCGGATCTCCGGGGACTCCAGCAGACGGGCCGTGCGCTCCGCCGACGCCCGGGCCCGGCGGCCGCTGCCGAGCCAGCCGAGGACGAGGACGGCGGCACCGCAGACGGTGATGATCCACCAGCCGGGGCGGGAGGCCGCGACGAAGGCGTCCCGGTAGGCGGAGGCGTGGATGCCGGAGGCGAGGACCGCGCCGATGACGGCGACCCCGAGGGTGCCGCCGGTCTGCCGGCTGGTGGAGGCGACGGCGGCGGCGACGCCCGCCTGCGCGCGGGGCATGCCGGAGACGGCGGTGTTGGTGAGGGGCGCGTTCACGAAGCCGAAGCCGATGCCGAAGAAGACGTAGCCGATCACGAGCGTGACGTTCGACGTCTCCGCCTCGAACGCCGCGAACAGCGCACCGCTCACGGTGATCGTGGCACCGGCGATCAGCAGCGACGGCCGGGGACCGTGATTGGCGACCAGGCGTCCCGACACGGGCGCGCAGACGAAGCACATGGCCGCCATGGGCAGCATCCACAGCCCCGCGTGCAGGGCGTCCAGACCCCGCACGTTCTGCAGGTACAGCGTCGACAGGAACAGGAAACCGCTGAGGGCGGCGAACGCGCTCACCGCGATGACGGTGGCCATGCTGAACGGCACCGAGCGGAAGAAGCGCAGGTCGATGAGGGGTTCGTCGCGCCGGGGCTCGTACCACAGCAGGCCGAGCAGCGCGGCGAGGGCGATCGCGCCGAAGGACAGGGTGTGGGCGAGCCCCGAGGTGGGCGCCTCGATGATCGCGTACGTCAGGGAGCCGAGCAGGGCGATGACGAGGAGCTGGCCGACCGGGTCGGGGCGGCGGGCCTTCGGGGCGCGGGACTCGGGGACGAAGCGCAGGGTCAGCAGGAGCGCGGCGAGGCCGACGGGGAGGTTGATCCAGAAGATGGACCGCCAGCCCACGGTGTCGACGAGCAGTCCGCCCACCAGCGGTCCGGCGGCCATGGAGATGCCGACCACGGCACCCCAGACGCCGATCGCCCGGGCCCGCTCGCGCGGGTCCGTGAAGGTGTTGGTGATGATCGACATCGCCACCGGGTTCAGCATCGAGCCGCCGACGGCCTGGACCATCCGGAAGACGACGAGGGTGTCGAGGTCCGGGGCGAGGGAGCAGAGCACCGAGCCGACGGTGAACAGGACCAGGCCCGTCATGAACACCCTGCGCCGTCCGACGCGGTCGGCGGTGGAGCCCGCGAGCATCAGCAGGGAGGCCAGCACCAGGGTGTACGCGTCGAGGGTCCACTGCATGCCCGCGACGCTCGCGTGCAGGTCCTGCTGCATCGAGGGCAGGGCGACGTTCAGGATCGTGACGTCGAGGCTCACGATCAGCAGGCTCATGCAGCAGATCGCGAGCACCAGCATCCGGCGGCGGGGGCCGAGCTCAGTCATGCCGCCAGCGTACGTCGCTTTCAATAGTGTGTCTAACTAATGACCGCTACATGATCTTTCGCGCGAGCATCCGGCCCCGTGCGCCACAATGGGGGAATGCCCACGCCCACGTCCACCGTGAACACCTCGCTCTCGATCGGCCCCCACACGGCGCGGCCGCCCGTCGTCCTGGCCCCCATGGCCGGGATCACGAACGCGCCGTTCCGCACGCTGTGCCGGGAGTTCAGCGGGGGCAAGGGCCTGTTCGTCAGCGAGATGATCACCACGCGGGCGCTGGTCGAGCGCAACGAGAAGACCATGCAGCTCATCCACTTCGACGCGACCGAGAAGCCGCGCTCGATCCAGCTCTACGGGGTCGACCCGGCCACCGTCGGCAAGGCCGTCCGCATGATCGCGGAAGAGGGCCTCGCCGACCACATCGACCTCAACTTCGGCTGCCCGGTCCCCAAGGTCACCCGCAAGGGAGGCGGCTCCGCCCTCCCGTACAAGCGCAACCTGCTGCGGGCGATCCTGAACGAGGCCGTCAGCGGCGCCGGGGACCTCCCCGTCACCATGAAGATGCGCAAGGGCATCGACGACGACCACATCACCTACCTGGACGCGGGACGGATCGCGGTCGAGGAGGGCGTGACGGCCATCGCGCTGCACGGCCGCACCGCCGCCCAGCACTACGGCGGCACCGCCGACTGGGACGCCATCGCCCGGCTCAAGGAGCACGTGCCGGAGATCCCCGTCCTCGGCAACGGCGACATCTGGTCGGCGGACGACGCGCTCAGGATGGTGCGCGAGACCGGGTGCGACGGCGTCGTCGTCGGGCGCGGCTGCCTCGGCCGGCCGTGGCTGTTCGGCGACCTGGTGGCCGCCTTCGAGGGCCGCCCCGAGGACTACGCGCGGCCGACGCTGCGCGAGGTCGCGGCCGTCATGGTCCGCCACGCCACGCTCCTCGGCGAGTGGATCGGCGACGAGACGCGGGGCGTCATCGACTTCCGCAAGCACGTCGCCTGGTACCTCAAGGGCTTCTCGGTCGGCTCCGAGATGCGCAAGCGGCTCGCGATCACCTCCTCGCTCGCCGAACTCTCCGACGGGCTGGCCGAGCTGGACCAGGACCAGCCCTGGCCGACGGGCGCCGACGGGCCGCGCGGCCGCACCTCCGGCAACAACCGGGTCGTGCTGCCGGACGGCTGGCTGAAGGACCCCTACGACTGCGCGGGCGTGTCCGAGGACGCCGAACTGGACACCTCCGGCGGCTGACCCGGGCACCGCCTGAACCTGAGGGCGCCCCGGACCACCTCCTGCGGGCGACCCGCCGGCCGTCCGGCACGCGCGCCGCCCACGCGCGCGCCGGACGACCCGGGCGCCGCCCCCACGCCGCCCGGTTCCGGGGTGGTCCTACGCCCCGCCCACCGCCGCGAGCAGGGCCAGCGGGGCCGCCGCCGAACGGGACTCCCGTACGCACGCGTGCGGGTAGGGCACCGGCTGGGCATGGGTGTCACGGCCGTACCCCGCGATGACCTCGGGGAGGCGGTGCCCCGCGGCCGTGGCCGCGTCCACCAGCGCGTGCGCCACCGTACGGGCCTCGTCGTGCAGTCCGTACCGCGCCAGCCCCAGGGTGATCAGGGCGTTGTCGTGCGGCCAGACGGAACCGCGGTGGTACGACATCGGGTGGTACGCGGGCTGGCCCGCGGCGAGCGTGCGCACACCCCAGCCGGAGAAGAAGTCCGGTTCGAGGAGCCGCCGGCCGACCAGTTCGCCGTACTCCTTGTCCAGCAGCCCGGACCACAGCAGATGACCCGCGTCCGAGGCGAGCGCGTCGACGTGCCGGCCGTCACCGTCCAGTGCCAGGGCGGGGAAGGCGTGTTCGCCCATCCAGAAGTCCCGCTGGAAACGGTCGCGCAGGTCGGCCGCGGCCTGCTCCAGGAGCGCCGCGTAGACCTCGTCCTCCCAGACCGTGCGGGCCAGGTGCGCGGTGCGGCGCAGCGCGTCGTACGCGTATCCCTGCGCGCCCGCCGCCATCACCGGGCCGGTGGGGCGGCTGCCGTCGGCCGAACAGATGGCGCCCGGGGAGTCCTTCCAGTTCTGGTTCGCGAGACCGCCGCCGTCCGCGCGGTAGACGAGGTAGCCGCGCGAGGTCAGCCCGCCGTGGTCCAGCATCCAGCCGATCGCCGCACGCGCGTTGGGCTCCAGCCGACGGGCCAGGGCCACGTCCCCGGTCTGCTCGGTGTAGGCGCCGAGCAGCACCAGGAAGAGCGGCGTCGCGTCCACCGAACCGTAGTAACGCCCGTACGGCACCTGCCCGAAGTGCGCCAGCTCGCCGTGCCGCACCTCGTGCACGATCTTGCCGGGCTGGGCGACCGCGCCCGCCCCCACCTCGACCGCCTGCGTGGCGGCCAGCGCGGGGAGCGTGGCGGCGGCGAGCTGCGGCCGGTAGGGCAGCGCGAAGAGCGAGGTGATCAGGGCGTCGCGGCCCAGCAGGGTGAGGAACCAGGGGACTCCGGCCGCGGGCACCCGCAGCTCCTCGCCGTCCAGGCCCGTCGCCGGCACCTGGAGGACGGCCAGATCGGCCAGGCCGCGCGCACAGGCCGCGGCCAGCTCCGGCCAGCCGGTCGGGAACGGCACGTCCTGCGCGAACTCGTCCTCCAGGGCGAGGAGCCGCTCACCGGCCGCGGCGGGCGAGGCGGGAACGCGCGGCTCGTGCGCGGAGCCGTGCGGACGCGCCGCGACGCGCAGCGCCAGCTCCGCCGAGCCGTGCGGTTCGAGGTCGAGGGTCCACACGAGCCGCCGCGCGCCCGTGCCCGTCTCCTCCACCCCGTCCGGCGCGGGCTCGGAGGTGACCGTCGTACGGGACCGCCACTCCCCGCGCCGGTAGCTGAACTCCACCCCGTCGTCCAGGACCTGCCGCTGGCGGACGACACCCGTCTTGGCGTACGTGCGGTGGTCGGAGCGCAGTTCGAACTGGTCGGTGAAGTCGGCGTCCGCGGTGACCGCGATCCGGACCGTGGTGGCCGTCGGACGGTTGCTGGTGACGCGCAGCGCCTCCACGAACGAGCCCTCGGCGACGGCCTGTTCGCGGAAGAGCGTGTAGGCGGGCGGTTCGTTGCGGCCGCCGCGCGGCACCAGGACGCAGCGCGCCGTGTCGCCGGCCGCGACGGGTGTCAGTGCCTCGGGCACCGCGCCGTCCACCGTGAGCTGCCAGCGGCTGAGGTGCCGGGCGTCCCGTACGAACAGCCCGTCCGGAGAGCTGTTGCCCCGCACCCCGCTGATGTCCCCGCCGTCGCCCACGGCGGCGAACGTCCCACCGTGCACGAGCAGATGATGCCGGTCCGTCATCCCCGGTCCCCTCCCTTGGCGTCCGTTCCGAACTCGAATGCGCGCTGTCCCGCACCGCCGGTGCCGGCGTCGGCGCCGGGTGCCGTGTCGGTCAACGCATCGCGCCCCTGCGGGGACACGATCGGTGCCGCCCCGGAGGGCTCGTGCAGCAGGTCGAGCGTCAGCGCCGCCGTCCAGCTGAAACCGAGCGCTCCGCAGGCCTCGCCGGTGAAGGGGTCCACGTACTCCGCGAACCCGGACCTCCCGGCGGTGTCCAGCAGGGCGGCCCGCAGCGCGTCCGCCCGTCCGTGCTCCCCGTGCAGCCGCAGCCCGCGCTCCAGCAGCCAGTTGGTGTTGAACCAGGCGGGCCCCCGCCAGTAGCGGTGCGGATCGAACGCCTCGCCGGTCAGGTCGTAGCTCGGCACGAGCCGGGCCGCCCCGCCCAGGCCGAAGCGCGGCCCGCACGCGGTCCGTACGAGCGCGGCGGCGATGTCGCGCGGCAGCGCGGGCAGGACGAGCGGCAGCAGCCCGGCGACACTGCGCTCGCGGATCAGCGCACCCCGCCGCCCGCCGTTCCCGCTTCCTCCGGCCCCGCCGCCCCGCTCGTCGCGGCAGAGGAACATGCCCTCCGCCGGGTCCCACAGCCGCTCCACCAGCGCCGCCGTCAGCCGCTCCGCGCGCGCGTGGCGGGCCGTTCCCGTCGCCCCCAGCTCCCGCGCGATCTGGGCCAGCGCGTGTTCCGAGGCGATCAGCAGGGCGTTGAACAGCGGGTCCTCGACGGCGAACTCGCCGCCCCCGTCGGCGTACCCCCGGTCCCGGTAGTCCGCGGCCAGCCGCACGTACCTCCCGTAGTCGAGGTCCGTCGGCCGGTCCTCGGGGGCGCCGTGGTCGAGGTCGGCGCGCCGGAAGGAGCGGGCCGGCGCCGGGGCGACCCGGCCGAGCGGGGCGTCCCAGCAGGGACTGTTGTCCATGCCCTGCTCCCAGGGGTGGACCACACTGGCCAGGCCTCCGCCGCCCAGGTCCCGGCGGTGCAGGAGATAGCGGTGCCAGGCCGCCAGACGGGGATACATCCGGGAGAGGAACGAGCGGGCCCTGGACAGCCCCGGGTCCGCCCGGTGCACCAGCCACACCGCGAGCGCGTGCACCGGTGGCTGCACGATTCCCGACGTCTGTACCGTGCGCGGGGCACCCGCGGCGCGTCCGGCGGTGGAGGAGCGCCAGAAGTCGGGGCTCGGGAAGTACGCGTCGAGGGGGACGGAGGGGTTGAACACGATGTGCGGAACGCGCCCGTCGGCCCACTGCGCGCCGAAGAGGGTCTCCAGCTCCGTCTGCGCCCGCAGCGGGGAGACGTGGCGCAGGCCGATCGCGATGAACGCGGAGTCCCAGGACCACTGGTGCGGGTACAGACCGCGCGAGGGCACCGTGGACGTGCCGGTCCAGTTGTCGTCGAGGACCCGGGAGGCCCTGAGGTGCAGCGATCCTGACGGTTCGCCGGGTTCGTATACGAGTGGTCCGCTCCGGACGGTCCCGTCCGGGCGGGGCGGCGAGGGCGGCCCGGAGGCGTGCGCCGGAGTGCCGCAGGTGCGCACGGGGCCGACGGGTCCCCTGTGCAGGGTGGTGAGCTGGGTCGTGCTGTCCACTCAGGTCTCCCCGAAGACGTCCGGCCGGCCGGTTCGGCACTATCTGCCGTAGGGTTACGTCTATTTAACACGCAAAACTCAATATGTAATGCAGAGTTGGGGAACGCAAGAGGGTGCGCATGACGGAAAGGCGGGGAGTGACCGTGAAGACCGGGAACCAGGCAAGCGCGGGAGAACTGCTCGAACTGGTGCGCAGCGGCCGGGCCACCACGCGCGGAGCGCTCCAGCGGGCCACCGGTCTGTCGCGCGCCACGGTCGGCCAGCGTCTGGACCGGCTGTTCCGCGCGGGCTGGCTGCGCGAGGGCGCGGGCGGTCCCGTCGACTCGCCGCTCGGCGGACGCCCCTCCATCACCCTGGAGTTCGACGACGAGCACGCCGTCGTCCTCGCCGCCGACCTCGACACCCGCCACGCCCGCGCCGCCGTCCTCACCCTGACGGGCGAGATCCTCGCCGAGCACGCGGGCCCGCTGGTGATCGACGACGGCCCGGAGGCGGTCCTCGGGGAGCTCGGGCGCTGGTTCGCCGAACTGGTCGTGAAGTCCGGCCGGAGCGCCGACGCCGTCTGCGGCATCGGGCTCGCGGTGCCGGGTCCCGTCGACAGCGAGACCGGCCGCGTGGTCCAGCCGCCGATCATGCCGGGCTGGGACGGCTACGACATACGGGGCCGGCTGGGCCGGGCCTTCGCCGAGCACGCGGGCGCGGGCGCCGCCCGCGTCCCCGTCCTCGTCGACAACGACGCCAACCTCATGGCGTACGGGGAGCGGCGCGCCGGCTATCCGGACTGTTCGGCGTTCGCCCTGGTCAAGGTCTCCACCGGTATCGGCGCGGGGATGGTCGTCGGCGGCAGCGTCTACCGGGGTGTCGACGGCGGCGCCGGGGACATCGGGCACATCCGGGTGGGCGCCGACGCGCTGTGCCGGTGCGGCTCGTACGGCTGTCTGGCGGCCGTCGCCAGTGGCGGCGCGGTGGCCCGCAGGCTCGCGGAGTCGGGGGTCCCGGCCGCGTCCGGCTCGGACGTGCGCGAGCTGCTGGCGGCCGGGCACCCCGAGGCGACGGCGCTCGCGCGGGAGGCGGGCCGGCGGGTCGGGGACGTCCTGGCCACCGTGGTGACCCTGCTCAACCCGGGCGTGCTGATGATCGCCGGGGATCTGGCCGGGACCCCCTTCCTCACGGGCGTCCGCGAGCTGCTGTACCAGAGGGCGCTGCCCCGTTCCACCGCCCACCTGGACGTGGTGACCTCCCGTCTCGGCGAGCGGGCCGGGCTCGTGGGCGCGGGCGCGCTGGTCGTGGAGCACCTGTACGCCCCGGAGCGGGCGGAGGAGCGGCTGGCGGCCCTCGGGGTGTGAGGGGTCCGTGGTGAGGCGTCCGTGGTGAGGCGTCCGTGTGGGGCATCCGTGTGAGACATCCGTGTGTCGTGCCCGTATCTCCGTGTGTCGTGCCCGGATCCAGGTCCGCATGGTGAAATCTGGCCCCTCCCGGCGGCGTGATTCTCGCCACCCTTGATAAGGGTTGCGCTCAGATGAGCGGATCTTGGGCGGTTGCACTTCCCTAAGGGGTGGCACTCAGTGCCACCCGCTGATCGTTCATCGATTAAACTCAGACGTGTTGAACAGTGCTCATTTGAGCGTATGGAGCGTTCTGTGTGCCGCGATGCGTTCAAGAAGTGAAAACATCGGCACCCGAGGGCTTGCCAACCCTTGACTTTGGATCTGGTGGCGGACGGGTGGTTACAGGCACATGACGCGCAAGTGGACGTACCCAGGTGCCTTCGATCTGGGTATGTTCCCCGTCGTCAGGGCAGCCACCGCGACGTCGAGGAGTCGAGACTCGTGTCGGAAAACAAAGATCCCCACGTAGCCGAAAGCGGCGTTGGTGGAGCGAAGTTCGTTTATGACTTCACCGAGGGCAACAGGGACCTCAAGGACCTGCTCGGGGGCAAGGGTGCCAACCTCGCCGAAATGACCAACCTGGGTCTCCCCGTCCCGCCCGGTTTCACCATCACCACCGAGGCGTGCAAGACCTACCTCGACAGTGGCGAGGAGCCGGCGGCACTGCGTGACGAGGTGAGTGCGCACCTCGAGGCCCTCGAGGCCAAGATGGGCAAGAAGCTCGGCCAGGCCGACGACCCCCTGCTCGTCTCCGTCCGTTCCGGCGCCAAGTTCTCCATGCCCGGCATGATGGACACCGTCCTGAACATCGGACTCTCCGACAAGTCCGTCCTCGGGCTCTCCAAGCAGTCGGGCGACGACCGCTTCGCGTGGGACTCCTACCGCCGTCTGATCCAGATGTTCGGCAAGACGGTCCTCGGCGTGGACGGCGAGCTCTTCGAGGAGGCCCTGGACGCGGCGAAGGACCTCAAGAAGGTCACCGTCGACACGGACCTGGAGGCGGCCGACCTCAAGAAGCTCGTCACCAAGTTCAAGAGGATCGTCAAGGCCGAGGCCGGCCGGGACTTCCCGCAGGACCCGCGCGAGCAGATGGACCTCGCCATCAAGGCGGTCTTCGACTCCTGGAACGGCGACCGGGCGAAGCTGTACCGCCGCCAGGAGCGCATCCCGCACGACCTCGGCACGGCCGTCAACGTCTGCTCGATGGTCTTCGGCAACCTCGGCCCCGACTCCGGCACCGGCGTCGCCTTCACCCGCGACCCCGCCTCCGGCCACCAGGGCGTCTACGGCGACTACCTCCAGAACGCCCAGGGCGAGGACGTCGTCGCCGGCATCCGCAACACGGTCCCGCTCGCGGAGCTGGAGTCGATCGACAAGAAGTCGTACGACCAGCTCATGGGGATCATGGAGACCCTGGAGAACCACTACAAGGATCTCTGCGACATCGAGTTCACCATCGAGCGCGGCCAGCTCTGGATGCTCCAGACGCGCGTCGGCAAGCGCACGGCGGGCGCGGCCTTCCGCATCGCCACGCAGCTCGTGGACCAGGGCCTGATCGACGAGGCCGAGGCGCTCCAGCGCGTCACTGGCGCCCAGCTCGCCCAGCTGATGTTCCCCCGCTTCGACGAGAAGGCGAAGGTCGAGCAGGTCGGCCGCGGCATCGCGGCCTCCCCGGGCGCCGCGGTCGGCAAGGCGGTCTTCGACTCCTACACCGCCGTGAAGTGGTCCCGCTCCGGCGAGAAGGTCATCCTCGTCCGCCGTGAGACCAACCCCGACGACCTCGACGGCATGATCGCGGCCGAGGGCATCCTCACCTCGCGCGGCGGCAAGACCTCCCACGCGGCCGTCGTCGCGCGCGGCATGGGCAAGACCTGCGTCTGCGGCGCCGAGGAGCTGGAGGTCGACACCAAGCGCCGCCGGATGACGGTACCGGGCGGTCACGTCGTCGAGGAGGGCGACCTGATCTCCATCGACGGCTCCTCCGGCAAGGTCTACCTGGGCGAGGTCCCGGTGGTCCCCTCCCCGGTCGTGGAGTACTTCGAGGGCCGCATGCACGCCGGCGCCGACGACGCCGACGAGCTGGTCGAGGCCGTCCACCGGATCATGGCCTTCGCCGACCGCAAGCGCAGCCTGCGCGTACGCGCCAACGCCGACAACGCCGAGGACGCGCTGCGCGCCCGCCGGTTCGGTGCCCAGGGCATCGGCCTGTGCCGCACCGAGCACATGTTCCTCGGCGACCGGCGCGAGCTGGTCGAGCGGCTGATCCTCGCCGACACCGAGGAGGAGCGCGAGGAGTCCCTGCGGGCGCTGCTGCCACTGCAGAAGAAGGACTTCGTGGAGCTGTTCTCCGCGATGGACGGCCTGCCCGTCACCGTCCGGCTGCTCGACCCGCCGCTGCACGAGTTCCTGCCCGACATCACCGAGCTGTCGGTGCGGGTCGCCCTCGCCGAGTCCCGCCAGGAGCCGCACGAGAACGACCTGCGTCTGCTCCAGGCCGTGCACCGGCTGCACGAGCAGAACCCGATGCTGGGTCTGCGCGGCGTACGCCTCGGCCTGGTCATCCCCGGCCTGTTCACCATGCAGGTCCGCGCGATCGCCGAGGCGGCCGCCGAACGCAAGGGCGCCAAGGGCGACCCGCGCGCGGAGATCATGATCCCGCTCGTCGGCACCGTCCAGGAGCTGGAGTTCGTCCGCGAGGAGGCCGACCAGGTCATCGCCGAGGTCGAGGCCGCCACCGGCACCGAGCTCAAGCTGTCGATCGGCACGATGATCGAGCTGCCGCGCGCCGCGGTGACCGCGGGCCAGATCGCCGAGGCCGCCGAGTTCTTCTCCTTCGGCACCAACGACCTGACCCAGACGGTGTGGGGCTTCTCCCGCGACGACGTGGAGGCCTCGTTCTTCACGGCGTACCTGGAGAAGGGCATCTTCGGCGTCAGCCCGTTCGAGACCATCGACAAGGACGGCGTCGGCGCGCTGGTCGCCGCCGCGGCGAAGGCGGGCCGCGAGACCCGTCCCGACATCAAGCTCGGCGTCTGCGGCGAGCACGGCGGCGACCCGGAGTCGGTCCACTTCTTCCACGAGGTGGGACTCGACTACGTCTCCTGCTCCCCGTTCCGCATCCCGGTCGCCCGCCTGGAAGCGGGCCGCGCGGCCTCCAGCTCGAAGGGCAGCGACCACCGCTAGCCCGGACGGCGACAAGACCCCGGAGCCGCCGTCCGTCCCCGACCCTCAACACCGATGGGCGGCGGCTCCGGCCCACGAGGAAGGGCGACACCCTGTGCGGGGGTGTCGCCCTTTCGGGCATGAGGCGATGAGAATCGCGGCATCGTGCCCGGCAGCGCGGACACCTGAGCCCGGTCGGCCGCAACCATTTCCGCACCTCGCGGGTCACTCCTGTGCAGCACGGCAGGCCGGGACCCTCCCGGTGTACGGGAAGGTCCGGGGCGGATGGCACGAAGATCATGGGTGCGCGCGGTCGCGACAGCGGCGGCGGGCGCGCTGGCGCTGATGGCGGGGCTGTTCGGCACGGGTCCGGCCCGCGCCGACGCGGCGGACGGCGCACGAGGGATGACGGTCAAGTTCGTCGAGCACGAGCTCTTCATCGGGTCGGAGCCGCCGAACGCGTTCGTGGCCTATCGGTGGAAGGTGGCCGGCGAGGGCGCGGTACACCACGTCCATCTGACCGTCGACCTGTCCGGAGTGGCCGACTTCGCCGAGCCGGCACCGTCGGAGCACTGCGACGGCAACCTCTGCACGCTGGACCTGGCGTCCGCCACCTCGGACTACCACGCCATCACGCTGGTGCCGAAGCCCGGTGCGACCATCGGCAGCAGCGGCACCATGACCGTCTCCGGCACGGCGTCGGACGCCACCGTCACGGGTGACCACGTCACCCTGACCAACGGCAGGACGGACCTGAATGTGAGCGCGTTCGCCGATGAGTCGGACCACGTGCCGGGCGACATGCTGACCTTTCCGCTCAACGTGTGGAACACCGGGCAACTCCCGGCGGCCAAGGGGGTGCGGCTGCGGATCGACACCACCGCCGGGCTGCACCTCCAGGGCTCCTGGGCCAACTGCCGCGACGTGTCCGCGAGCGGCCGCGGGGGGCACATCGTGCACGAGACCCTGTGCGACTTCCCCACCCCGGTGGAGCCCGGCCGACGGTACGCGTTGTCGTCGCCGCTGCGGGTCGAGGTCGGCGACGAGGCACTGCACGACAAGATCATCTACGCGTTCACCCCGCTGGCCGACGCCGCCCCGGCGAACGGCCCCGGGACCCCGCTGACCCTGGTCCCCGACGGCGCGACGCCGTCCGACGGGAACCACGAGCCGTCCTTCACCACCTACGTCGACAGCGTCAACCACGCCGACTTCGCCGTCACCGGGGACACCGTCACCGGGCGGCCCGGCGGTCACGCCACGCTGCACGTCACGGTGGTCGACCGGGGGCCGGCGGTGGTGCAGGACCTCCTCGACGACGACGTCGCCCTCTCGGTCACCGTCAAGCTGCCGCCCGGCACGAAGGCCACGAAGATCCCGGACTACTGCCACGTGCCGGGCACGGACGGGTCCTACCGCGGCCCCCGGTTGGGCTGGACCACCTACGAGTGCGACTTCCGCGACCCCGCCCCGGGAGACAGACACGCCCTGTCGTTCACCGTCGCCATCGGCCCCCGTACCCCGGCCGTCTCCACGGGCCAGGTCCAGACACAGGAGTTCTTCGAGGGGTTCGACCCCGACGCCTCCAACGACAGCGCGGCGCTGACCCTGCGGCTGGAGCAGGGCGGGTCCGGACCGCTGGCCGACATCGGATTCGGCGGCTGGACCGCCTGGGCGGCCGGCGCGCTGTTGCTGGCCGGTGGTGCGGCCGTAGCGCTCTCCCGACGGTTCCGCGGCGGGAACTGACACGTCGTCCGGGGGGGGCCGGAGAGGCCCCCGGACGGGTCAGGGGATCGGTCTTGCACCCTGTGGCGTTCGCGGCCCGGGAGATGTGCCGGGAGGCGCGGCCCTCGTGGGGCAGGGGTGGGCCGGCGGGAGGAGCGGGCCCCGGGTGTGGGCCCGCTGAACGCCTCGGTTCCCCCATGTTCCTTGCGTGGCAGGGCTGTTGCGTGTCGCCCGGACGCAACCATCCGTCGCGTTCGAATGTCTGAACGGGTGCCCGAACAGGAGCCCGTGAGGGGCGGCACAGCGCAGACGGAGGACCGTGGACACGCGAGGCGGCAGGAACATCGACCGCGAGGACCCGCGGGTCCGCGACTCGGAGACCGGTGACCGCCGGCCGCGGACGGGAGCCGGTGACGCGCCGGCCGCCACGGTGCCGGCGCAGGGCGGGAGGCGCGCGCGTCGCGAGGGGGAGCGGCGGCCCGTCCCGGGACCGGGCGAGGGCACGCGCCGCCACGGCGCGGCGAGGTCCCGGAGGGCCGGGCGGTCCACGAAGCGGAAGGTCCTCACGTGGACCGCGGGGACGCTGGGTTTCGTGCTGCTGGCGGGCGGCGTCGGGGGCTACCTGCTGTACCGGCACCTCAACGGCAACATCAGCACGGTGGACGTAGGCACGGCGGGCAGCAGGAACGCGACCAGCAAGGACGCGGTGAACATCCTGGTCATCGGCACCGACAGCCGCATAGGTCTGGGCGGGAAGTACGGGGACGCCGGGAGCGTGGGCCACGCCGACACCACGATCCTCTTCCACGTGGCGAAGGACCGGTCGAACGCGACGGCGGTGAGCATTCCGCGCGACATGGTCACCGGCATCCCGGACTGCCCGACCAAGCAGAAGGACGGCTCCACCAGGACGATCAAGGGGACGCCCGAGGCGACGTACAGCCCGCGCTTCAACGAGAGCCTCGGGCAGGCGGGCCGCGACCCGGGCTGCACCATGCGGACCGTCACCGCGCTCACCGGCCTGCCGGTCGACCACTTCATCCTGGTCAACTTCGAGGCCGTGAAGACCCTCTCCACGGCCGTCGGAGGCGTACCGATCTGCCTCACCCACGACATCGACGACACGGACGAGCGGGGTCAGGGCTCCCATCTGCGCCTGGCCACCGGCCCGCACACGGTCCAGGGCGAACAGGCCCTGCAGTTCGTCAGGACCCGTCACTCGCTGAAGAACGGCAGCGACCTGGACCGCATCGACCTGCAGAAGCAGTTCCTGGGTTCGATGATCCGGCAGATGAAGTCCGGCCACACCCTCACCGATCCCAGGAAGCTCTACAAACTGGCGAACGCGGCCACCAAGTCGCTCACGGTCGACACCGGCATCGGCGGTGTCGACAAGCTCACCGCCCTCGCCAAGGACCTCAACCGGGTCGATCCCGAGCACATCACCTTCACGACGCTGCCGGTCGTCGACAACCCGGCCGAGGGGAAGAACCACAGGACCGTCGTGGTCGACGAGACCAGGGCGCCCGCGCTCTTCAGGGCGCTCAAGAACGACGTGTCGCTGACCGAGGTCGCGAAGAAGCCGACGGCCTCCGACGCCAAGCTCAAGGGCCCCAAGGCGGACCCGTCACAGGTGCGGGTCACCGTCTACAACGGCGGCGGCCCCCAGGGCTCGGCGCAGACCACCCTCCAGTGGCTGCAGAACACCAAGGGCGTCCCCCGCTCCACCAACGGCGGCAACGCCCCAGGGGGGCAGCAGGACCGTACGGCCCTGGCCTACGCTCCCGACCAGGCCGACCAGGCCCGGGCCCTCGCCGCGATGATGGGCCTGTCCGCCTCGGCGCTCCACCCCGGCACGGACGGCTCACGGGCCGGCACCGACATGACCCTCACCCTCGGACGCGACTTCAAGGGCCCCGGAGCGCCCCTCACCGGCCGGTCCGAGCCCCCGGCCGACATCCCGCGGGCGCAGGCCGACAAGAACGAGTGCGTCGGCTGACGAGAACGAGTGCGTCGGCCGACGAGGGCCTGCCGCGCGGCACGGGACCGGAGGAGCACGTGCGGGGGCGGGCCGCCCCCGCCGGCCCGCCCCCGCACAGCTCACCCCCGTCGGCCCGGCCCCGTCGGGCCGACGGACTCAGGCGGCCCGTACCTCGTACGTCGCCACCCGCACCTCCTCGTCGTCCAGGCACCGGCCGGACTCCAGGTCGAAGCGCTGCTTGAGCAGCGGCGAGGCGACGAACGGGCGGCCCTGGCGGGTGCCGGTCAGGCCGCGGGAGAGCACCGCGGCCCCGGTGAACGGGTCACGGTTGTCGATGGCGTACGCCTGCCCCGACCGGTCGGTGAACAGGGCGACCTGGCGGCCGTCCGGGAGGAGGGCGGCCACGCCCCGCCCCGGCGTCAGCAGGGACAGCTCGCAGACCGGGAACCAGCCCTCCTCCAGCAGGAGTTGGAGCGTGAGAGCCGTCGCCGGCCGGGTGGTCTCGGGTGCCAGGGTCATCGCGGGGTACTTCCTTCCAGGAATGGGGTCTCCCCTGCTCGAGCGGAGCCGAGAGCTTGGGGATGGGTGCCGATGGTCAGCAGGGGCAGGTCGGGCTTGATCTGGTCGCGCTCGGGGACGAAGCCGACGACCGGGTCCGGGGTGTCGGGGGCGTTCACGAAGGACACGAACCGGCTCAGCTTCTCCGGGTCGTTGATGGTCTCGGCCCACTCGTCCCGGTAGTTCGCGACGTGCGCGGTCATCAGCGACTCCAGCTCCTCGCAGATGCCGAGCGAGTCCTCCACGACCACCTCGCGGACGTGGTCCAGGCCGCCGGGAATCCGCTCCAGCCAGGTCGAGGTGCGCTCCAGGCGGTCCGCGGTGCGGATGTAGAACATCAGGAAGCGGTCGATGAGCCGGACCAGTTCGGCGTCGCCCAGGTCCTGCGCCAGCAGGTCCGCGTGGCGCGGGGTCGCGCCGCCGTTGCCGCCGACGTACAGGTTCCAGCCGTTGGAGGTGGCGATGATGCCGAAGTCCTTCGACTGGGCCTCCGCGCACTCGCGGGCGCAGCCCGACACCGCCGACTTCAGCTTGTGCGGGGACCGCAGACCCCGGTAGCGCAGCTCCAGGTCGATCGCCATCCGGACCGAGTCCTGCACGCCGTAGCGGCACCAGGTCTGCCCGACGCAGGACTTCACCGTCCGCAGCGACTTGCCGTACGCGTGCCCGGACTCGAAGCCGGCGTCCACCAGCCGCGCCCAGATCAGCGGCAGCTGCTCCACCCGGGCGCCGAACAGGTCGATCCGCTGACCGCCGGTGATCTTCGTGTAGAGCCCGAAGTCCCGGGCCACCTCGCCGATCACGATGAGCTTCTCGGGAGTGATCTCGCCGCCGGGGATGCGCGGCACGATCGAGTACGAGCCGTTCTTCTGGAGGTTGGCGAGGAAGTGGTCGTTGGTGTCCTGGAGCGCGGCCTGTTCGCCGTCCAGGACGTAGCCGTCGGCGCCGATCGTGGGCGCGAGCGAGGCGATGATCGAGCCGACGGTGGGCTTGCAGACCTCGCAGCCGTCACCGCCCCGGGCGTCCTCGCGGCCGTACCGGTCCAGCAGCGTCCGGTACGAGGTGATCCTGAGTGCCAGGACGATCTCGTACAGCTCCTCGCGGGTCTGCCCGAAGCAGCCGCACAGGCCCTTGTCGACCTCGACGCCGCTCGCCTCCAGCTCCGCGGTGACGAGCTGGCCGAGCACCTTGACGCAACTCCCGCATCCCGTACCGGCCTTGGTGCACTTCTTGACCTCGGGAACCGTCGTGCAGGAGTGCTCGGTGACCGCGCCGCGGATCGTGCCCTTGGTGACGTTGTGGCAGGAGCAGATCACCGCCTCGTCCGGCAGCGCGGAGGGGCCGAGCTGCGCCGGGGCGCCCGCCCCCGCCGGCAGGACCAGGGACTCGGGGGAGACCGGCGGGACCGAGCCGGTGAACGCGCGCAGCGTGCCGTACGCCTCCGCGTCACCGACCAGGATGCCGCCGAGCAGCGTGCCGTCCCGCCCGATGACCAGCTTCTTGTACAGGCCGGCGCGGGAGTCGGAGTAGACGACGTCGAGGCAGTCCTCCGTGGCACCGTGGGCGTCGCCGAAGGACGCCACGTCGACGCCCAGCAGCTTGAGCTTGGTGGACAGGTCCGCGCCCGTGAACGCCTTCTCCTGCTCGGCGATGGTCGCCGCGGCCGTCTCCGCCTGCTCGTAGCCGGGCGCCACCAGGCCGTACACCCGGCCGTCCGCCGCCAGCGCGCACTCGCCGATCGCGAACACGCGCGGGTCGGCGACCGTACGGCACTGCTCGTCGACGCTGATGCCGCCGCGCTCGCCGACCGTCAGACCGCAGTCGCGGGCCAGCTGGTCGCGGGGGCGGACACCGGCGGAGAACACCACCAGGTCGGTGGCGAGTTCGGAGCCGTCGGAGAGCTTCATGCCGGTGACCGCGCCGTCCTCGCCGACCACGATCTCCTGCGTGCCCACGCCCGTGTGGACGCTCAGGCCCATGTCCTCGATCGTGCGCAGGAGCGCGGCCCCGCCGCCCTCGTCGACCTGCACCGGCATCAGCCGGGGCGCGAACTCCACGATGTGGCTGGTGAGTCCGAGGCCCTTGAGCGCGCCCGCGGCCTCCAGGCCCAGCAGACCGCCGCCGACGACGGCCCCGGTCGTCGCCCGCGACTTCGCGTACGCCTCGATGGCGAGCAGGTCGTCGATCGTGCGGTAGACGAAACAGCCCTCGGCGTCCTTGCCGGGGACCGGGGGGACGAAGGGGAAGGAGCCGGTGGCCAGCACGAGGGTGTCGTAGCCGACCGTCAGACCGGACCTGGCCGTCACGGTGCGCGCGGCGCGGTCGACCGACTCGGCCGGGTCGCCGACGTGCAGCTCGATGCCGTGCTCGCGGATGAACGCCATGTCGGTCATGGAGAGGTCCTCGGGGGTCTTCCCCGAGAAGTACGAGGTCAGGGCCACGCGGTCGTAGGCGGGGCGCGGCTCCTCGCACAGCACGACCACGCGGTGCGTGGCGGTCAGCCCGCGTTCGGCGAGCGCTTCGAGGAAACGCTGGCCGACCATGCCGTGGCCGACGAGCACGATCGTGGGGATGGCCCCCGGGGTGGCAGTCATCAGGAGCCTCCGTCGTTGGTGAGCAGGTGGAGCAGGGGGGCGCCGTCGGCGGGGAGCGGCTCCGCTCCCTCCCAGGCGCGGGCGAGCGCGCCGACGGTGCCGAGTTCGCCGACGAGAACCCCGCCGACCAGGCGGTCGTCGCGGACGACGACCTTGCGGTACGTGCCGCGGGTGGCGTCCGTGAGCTGGACGACGTCGTCGCCGGGGCGCGGCTCGGTCTCGCCGAACGCGGCGAGGTCGAAGGGCGCGAGCCCGGAGCGGGCGGGACCGGCGGGAGCGGGACCGGAGGGGGCGTCCCGTCCGGTCAGGGTGAGCCGGGTCAGCGAACGGGTGCCGGTGTAGCGGGTGTTCGCGTTCCCCGCGAGCAACTCGGCCAGCACGTCGGCCTGTTCGAGGGCGGGTGCGGCGAGGCCGTAGAGGGTGCCGTCGTGCTGGGCGCAGTCGCCGACGGCGCGGATGTGCGGGTCGGACGTGCGCAGTTCGTCGTCGACGAGGACGCCCTTGTGGACGGCGAGCCCGGCCTCCTTGGCCAGACCCGCGCGCGGGCGCACCCCGCAGGCCAGCACCACCAGGTCGGCGTCGAGCGCGTAGCCGTCGGCCATCTCCACCGAGCGGACCGCGCCGCCCAGGCAGCGCACGTCCCGCACCCGGCACTCGGTGTGCACCTCGACGCCGAGGTCCTTCAGGTGCCGCAGCACCAGCTTCGAGGCGCTGGGGTCGAGCTGGCGCTCCATGAGCCGCTCCGCCTGCTGGGCGAGGACCACCTGGGCGCCGCGCACCGCGAGCGCGCGGGCCGCGGAGACGCCCAGCAGGCCACCGCCGACGACGACCGCCCGCACCCCGGGCCGCAGCGCCTTCGACAGGCCCAGGCAGTCGTCCATGGTGCGGAACGCGTGGACGCCCTCGGGCAGTTCGTGGTCGGGGGCGAACAGACCGCGCAGCGGCGGCAGCACCGGGTTGGAGCCGGTGGCCAGGACCAGCGTGTCGTACGCGATCTCCGTACCGTCCGCGCAGCGCACGGTCCGCGCGAGGCGGTCGATGCCGGTGACCTTGGCGCGGACCAGCTCCGGCGGGGCCGGGAGCGAGATCACCTCCGGCTGGTAGCGCCCGGCCAGCACCTCGGCGAGCAGCACCCGGTTGTAGGGCCGGTGCTCCTCCTCGCCGACGACCAGCGCGGACCGGCCGAGCTCGCCGAGCCGCCGGGCGAGCCGGACGCCCGCGAGGCCGGCGCCGATCACCACCACACGCGTATTCGAGGTCATGGACACACCGTGCGGTGCCGGTGTTACCCGGTGGCATCACCTCTGTTTCCCGGGAGGAACGCTGCCCTCAGCGGGGGAGGGGCGGCGGTGTGAGGGCCGGGGAGGGCGGGAGAGGGCGGGGCGAACCTCAGGAACCGCTCAAGCTTCCCGGGGTCCGTGCAGTACGCATGCATCCGTCCCATAGGGTCGCGATCATGCCCGACATACCGCTGACCATGATTCTCGTGCTCTGTGCCGCCGCCCTGGCCGCCGGCTGGGTCGACGCCGTGGTCGGCGGCGGAGGGCTGCTCCTGCTGCCCGCCATGCTGCTCGGGCTGCCCGCCGGAACGCCGGGCGCGTACGCGCTCGGCACGAACAAGGCGGTCGCGATCGTCGGCACCACGGGCGCCGCCGTCACGTACGCGCGCAAGACACCCGTGGACGTGCGGCTGGCCGTCCGGATCGGCCTCGCGGCCCTCGCCGGTTCGACGGCGGGCGCGTTCGTCGCGGCCGGGCTGAGCACCGACGTGCTCAAGCCGGTCGTCATGGTCGTCCTGCTCGCCGTCGGCACCTTCGTGATCCTGCGGCCCGCCTTCGGCACGGCACCGCCGTCCACGCCGGTCGGCGCGCGCCGCGTCCTCGCCGCGATCGGCCTGGCCGGCCTCGGTATCGGCTTCTACGACGGGCTGATCGGCCCCGGCACGGGCACGTTCCTCGTGCTCGCCCTCACCGCCCTGCTCCACCTCGACCTGGTGAACGCCTCCGCCACCGCCAAGATCGTCAACTGCTGCACCAACGCGGGCGCCCTCGCGACCTTCGCCTGGAAGGGCACGGTGTTCTGGCAACTGGCGGCCCTGATGGCCGTGTTCAATCTGGCGGGCGGCATGCTCGGGGCGCGGACCGCGCTCAAGCAGGGCAGCGGGTTCGTCCGGGCGGTGCTGCTGACGGTGGTGTTCGCCCTGGTGGCGAACATGGCGTACCAGCAGTGGCACTCCTGAACCCCTGCCCGGGCCCGCGGCGGCCGGCGGTGACCGGTTCGCGGTCGTGGTCCCCGGTCCGCGCCCGGCTACCGGCCGCCGGTGAGACGGGCGAAGACGACCACGTTCCCCCGGTAGCCCGTCGTCCGTGAGTAGCCGCCGCCGCAGGTGATGACCCGCAGTTCGGGCCGGTCCGCGGCGCCGTACACCTTCGCGTCGGGGAAGGACCGGGCGTCGTACACCTCGACGGCGTCGACGGTGAAGACGGCCGTCCTGCCGTCGCGCCGGTCGACCTCGACCGTGCTGCCCTTGCGGAGCGAGCCCAGGTCGTAGAAGACGGCGGGGCCCTCCGCGTTGTCGACGTGCCCGGCCACGATCGCCGTGCCGCGCTCGCCGGGGCTGGTCCCCGCCTCGTACCAGCCCGCCAGGTTCTTCTTCCGCGCGGGCGGCACGTCCAGGCTGCCCTGCGGGGTGAGGCCGAGGCCGGTCAGGGGGGCGTCCACGCCGATCGCGGGGATGCGGATGCGGTCCGGTGGGGAGTGCGGCAGCGCGGGGGCCGCGGACCGCGCCCGGTCCCCGGCGGCCGCCGCCTGCGCCGCGGACGGCTGGGGAGGCGGGTGCGACCCGGCGCCGCGGTCCAGCAGCCAGGCACCCGAACAGAGGGCGGCGGCCGTGACCGACGCTATGAAGGCGTTGCTGACCCGGCGCACGCGAGCCTCCTCAAGGGTTCCCTTCCGGGGGCGGGACCGGCCGGCGCCCGCGACGGCCGGGGGTGTGCTGATGGGGCCGGTCCCTTCCCCCTCCGGGCCGCGAGGGGCGTCGGGCCACGGAGGGGGAGGGACGGCGGTACCGGCGGACGGACAGCGGAGGGTGTCCGTCAGATCCCGTCGCCTCTCGCCCGGCGATGCAGGAGCCAGGTACCGCCCGCGGCGGCGACGGCCAGCGCCGCCACTCCCGCCGCGGTCTGTACGGGGTCGGGGCCCAGCGCGCCGCCGACACCCGTGTCCACGTGCCCGTGCGGGCGGACCTGCTCGCGCGTGGCGGCGAGGGTCACCAGGAGGTCGCCGGTGACGCGACGGCCGTTCGAGCACGTCACGACGATCTCGTACGTTCCCGGCAGGGCGCTCGGCGGCACCCGGAACCGGCCGGTCGGCCCGTGCGCGCCGGCGGCGAGCGTGAAGGAACCGCCGCCCGCGGCGCCGGTGTTCCCGCTCGCGGTGCCGTCCGGGCCGCACGCGGCCGTGCCGACGGTGACGTCGGAGCCGGGGGCGACACCGGCGGGGGACACCTCCAGACTCCCGGTGTCCCCGGCGTACACGGGCGCGGCGGCCGGCCCCGCGACGGCGACGGCGAGCGCGGTACCGGTCAGCAGTCGGGCGGTGCGTCGCATCGGGCCAGCTCCTCCGAGGGGGCGCGGCCCGCGGCACCCCCAAGTGCCGCAGCGTCGGTCGCGCCCCTGCCCTTCCGAGGTAACGGGCACATGGCCGCGGGCGCTCTCTGACGAATCGTCAGAAATGATGTGAACGGGTGTCGGGCGGGACGCCGGAAGGCGCGGGACCCCCGGTATTCCGGCAGGTCACCGGTGTGGACCTGGTGTACCGCGCACGGGAATCCGACGGAGGCCGGGGCGAGGGTGTGAACGGGTGACCGGGCCGGCCCGCCGGTGGTCCCGGCCCGCGGGCGACCCCGGCCCGCCGGCCGGAAGGCGTGCCGGGGTGGTGGCGCGTCACATCAGGGCACCAGGAAGGCGCGACGGCTCCCGGACGGCCCGCCGGTCCTCCGGCGTGAACGCGCACAGGCCGGCGCGGGAGGACTAGGAGGCGCCGGAGACGGACATGCTCACGGCAGGCCGCGGGCAGGCGGACCTGACGGCGCCTGCCCGCGGCGGCCTGCCGGCCCCCGGAAGCGGAACCCCCCCGGAAGCGGAAACCCTCCGGCACCGGGGAGCCGCGCGGCCGGGGACCTTCCCGGCCGGAACGGCGCGTGACGTCCCCGGGGGCGCTGGGGTTCGGGGACGCGGGGGAGCGGGGGAGCGGGGGAGCGTGAACCCGGGGCGCGGGGGCGCGGGGGCGCGGGCGGAATGGGGCGAGAATCGTCTCCGCACCCCTCACGCATGGAGGCGATCATGGAACTGCCGGCCTGCCTGGCCGTCCTGACCACGACGGACGCGGCGGACAAAGCCGAAGCGCTGGCCCGGGGAGCGGTGGAGGCCCGGGTCGCGGCCTGCGCCCAGGTCTCGGGGCCGGTCACCTCCGTCTACCGCTGGGAGGGCGCCGTGGAGACGGCCTCCGAGTGGCGGATCCAGTTGAAGACGACCGCGGCGCGCTATCCGGCGCTGGAGGCGTACCTCCTGGACGCCCACGACTACGACACGCCCGAGATCATCGCCACCCCGGTCGTGGCGGGGAGCGCGGACTACCTGCGCTGGATCGGGGAGGAGACGGCCCCTTGAGCCCGGTCCCGGTCCCGGCCGATCCCCCCGGCGGGGCGGAGCTGCCCTTCTTCGTCTACGGCACCCTGCGGCCCGGCGAGCACAACCACGACCTGTTCCTGCGCGGCCGTACCAGCTCCGAGGAGCCGGGGCGGATGCGCGGCCTCGCGCTGTACGAGGGGCCCGGATACCCGTACGCAGTCGACGAGCCCGGAGGCTCGGTGCACGGCGAGATCGTCACCGCCCGTCCCGAGGCGTACGGGCGACTCCTCGCGGAACTGGACGAGTTGGAGGAGTACGTGCCGGGCGACGCGCGCAGCCTGTACGAGCGGGTCGCGCGGGACGCCGTGGCCGCGGACGGCGTCACGGTCGTACGGGCCTGGGTGTACGTGGCCGCGCCCGCGGTGGCGGCCCGCCTGCGGTGCGCCGGCGAGCCGATCGAGAACGGCGACTGGCGCCGTCAGCGGTCGTCCTGACCCCCGGGACCGGACCGCCCGGCCGTCCCGGGCGCTTCCGGTGAGCCCGGGCCGGGGTGCCCGTCCGGCTCGGGGTCCCGCGCCGAGCAGGAGCTGATCCCGATGCCCAGGGCGGCGCCGGCGGCCGCCCCGCTGAGCGCGAGGACACGTCGTCTGGTCAAGTCGCGGTCGGCCATGGCCGGAACCCTAGGCGCGGGAACGGCCGCGGTTCCGGGGGCGCACGGAACGGCCACCCGCACGGGCGCACCCGGGCACGCACCCGCACGGGCGCACCCCGGCACGGCCGGGGAACGGCGGCGCGTCCGCCCCGGGCGCGGTCTCAGTCCTCGCGCGCCGCCTCCACCCGTACCGCGCACGCCTTGAACTCCGGCATCCGGGAGACCGGGTCCAGGGCCGGGTTGGTGAGCGTGTTGGTGCGTCCCTCCCCGGGCCAGTGGAAGGGCATGAACACGGTGTCGGGGCGGATGGCGGTCGTGAGCCGCGCCGGTGCGACGGCCCTCCCGCGCCGCGACACCACCGCCACGGCGTCCCCGTCCGCCGCGCCGAGCCGTTCGGCCAGCCGCGGGTGCATCTCCACGAACGGGCCGGGCGCGGCGGCGTTCAGCTCGTCGACGCGGCGGGTCTGCGCCCCCGACTGGTACTGGGCCACCACCCGCCCGGTGGTCAGCAGCACCGGGTACTCGTCGTCCGGCTCCTCGGCGACGGGCCGGTGCGACACGGGTACGAACCGCGCCCGGCCGTCCTCGGTGGCGAACCGGTCGAGGAAGAGGCGGGGCGTGCCCGGGTGGGGCCCGCCGCCGGAGCCGTCGCCGCCCGCCGCGGTGTCCGTGCCCGCCGGACCAGCGTCCGGGGTTTCCGGGTCCTCCCCGGTCCTGCCCGGGCCCTCCTCGGCCGGGCAGGGCCAGTACACCCCGTTCTCCTCCGCCAGCCGGCGGTAGGTGATCCCCGAGTAGTCCGCCGGGCCGCCCGCGCTCGCCCGGCGCAACTCCTCGAAGACCTCCTCGGGATCGGTGGGGAAACCCTTCTCCACACCGAGCAGGGCCGCGAGCCCGTGCAGCACCTCCAGGTCGCTGCGCACCCCCTCGGGAGGGGTGAGCGCGCGCCGGCGCAGCAGCACGCGGCCCTCCAGGTTCGTCGTCGTGCCCGTCTCCTCCGCCCACTGGGCGACCGGCAGGACGACGTCCGCGAGGGCGGCGGTCTCGGAGAGGACGACATCGGCGACCGCGAGGAAGTCCAGCGACCTCAGGCGCTTTTCGACGTGGGCTGCGCGGGGTGCGGACACCACCGGGTTCGACCCCATCAGCAGCAGGGAGCGGATGTCCGTCCCCATCGCGTCCAGGAGCTCGTACGCGCTGCGCCCGGGGCCCGGCAGGGAGGCGGGGTCGACGCCCCACACCTCGGCCACGTGCCGCCGCGCCGCCGGGTCGGTGAGCTTGCGGTACCCGGGCAACTGGTCGGCCTTCTGGCCGTGTTCGCGCCCGCCCTGCCCGTTGCCCTGCCCGGTCAGGCAGCCGTATCCGGACAGCGGCCGGCCCGGACGCCCGGTGGCCAGGCACAGGTTGATCCAGGCGCCCACGGTGTCGGTGCCCTTGGACTGCTGCTCGGGTCCGCGCGCGGTCAGCACCATCGCGTTCTCCGGCTCGCAGAACATCCGCACGGCGGCGCGGAGTTCGGGAACGGACACCCCCGTGATCCGTTCCACGTACTCCGGCCAGTGCGCCATCGCCGCCGCCCGCGCCTCCTCCCAGCCGCTCGTACGGTCCCGGATGTACTCCTCGTCCGTACGCCCCTCGGCGACGATCAGGTGCAGCATCCCGAGCGCCAGCGCCAGATCCGTCCCCGGACGCGGCGCCAGGTGCAGGTCGGCCTGTTCGGCCGTGCGGGTGCGGCGCGGGTCGATGACGACCAGGGTGCCGCCGTTCTCCTTCAGCTCGGTGACGAACCGCAGCGCGGGCGGCATCGTCTCGGCGAGGTTGGAGCCGACGAGGATCACACAGCCGGTCCGCGGGACGTCCTCCAGCGGAAAGGGCAGCCCCCGGTCGAGACCGAACGCCCTGACACCGGCCGCCGCCGCGGACGACATGCAGAAGCGGCCGTTGTAGTCGATCTGCGAGGTGCGAAGGACGACACGGGCGAACTTCCCGAGGGCGTACGCCTTCTCGTTCGTCAGCCCGCCGCCGCCGAACACCCCGCAGGCGTCCGGCCCGTGGTCCGCGCGCGTGCGGGCGAGCCCCTCGGCGATCCGGGACAGGGCCTCGTCCCAGCCGGCGGGCCTCAGGACGCCCCCGGTGCGGACGAGCGGCGAGGTGAGCCGTACCCGGGACGACAGCAGCGCGGGCGCCGTGCGCCCCTTGCCGCACAGCGCGCCCCGGTTGACCGGGAAGTCCGGGCGCTCGGTCACCTCGACGCCGCCGCCCGGGGCGGGCGTCAGGTTCATCCCGCACTGCAGGGCGCAGTACGGGCAGTGGGTGGGCGTCACGGAGGCCGTCATGGCCCCAGCCTGCGGCGGGCGTGTTACGCGCCGGGGCGGCAGGCGTTACACGGCCGGTGCGGAGACCTCCCGCCGGTGCCGGGCACGCGGTGAGGTCTTCCCGGTTCCCCGGCCCCGGGCCCGGCTCCCCGGTGTCAGCGGGCCGCCGCCAGTGCCCGGGTCACCCCGTTCTCCTCGCGGCCCAGGAAACGCGGGTCCGGCTCGAACACCGCGTCCAGCACGGCCTTGCCCGCCGCGAAGACCTCCCGGGTGCCGCCGTAGTACCAGGTGACGTCGTGCTTGGCGTCCACGCCGATGCCGTACGAGCCCACCCCCGCCGCCCGGCACAGGGCGACGGCACGGCGGATGTGGAAGCCCTGGCTGATCAGGACGGCCTCGTGGACGCCGAAGATCTTCCGGGCGCGGACGCAGGAGTCCCAGGTGTCGAAGCCGGCGTAGTCGCTGACGATCCGCCGGTCGGGCACGCCGTGCTCGATGAGATAGGAGCGCATCGCGTCCGGCTCGTCGTAGTCCTCGCGGCTGTTGTCGCCGGTGACGAGGACCACCTCGATCCGGCCGGCCCGGTACAGCTTCGCGGCCGCGTCCAGCCGGTGGGCGAGGTACGGGGACGGCTCGCCGTCCCACAGCCCCGCGCCGAAGACGATCGCGACCTCGGTGCGCGGGGCGTCCGCCGTCGTCCGCAGCCGGTCGCCCGTCGACACGTACAGCCAGGTCATCGGGGACAGCGCCAGCACGCACAGGAGCATCAGCGCCTGCACGGCCCGCCGCTGCCCCCGGCGCGTGCGCGGCAGCCGAGGCAGCCGGAACAGCGGACGCGGCGGACGGAGCAGCCGCGGCGGACGGAGCGGGCCCGGTCCGCGCCGGCCCGGTCGCTTCAGGCGCGGCATGGTCGGGGCCCCCTGGAGATCGTCACGCGGACGAAGACGCGTCGCAAGGCCGTTCGGTTCACCCGGACGGCCCCGCCCGTGCCGTCCGGCGGGGAGGAGCCGCAGGCGTCAAGCCCTCACACCGGGCCACCACCATCCGGTGAACCACTGGAAAACGTCCGACATGCCCGTGCAACGGCCCGGCAACCTCCTGCCGCCAGGATCGACCCATGACGGCCCCGAACCCCGCTCGCGACGCGTTCCCCCCGCCGCCCCGCGGCGCCCACCTCGAAGGCCACCTGGGCAGCACGGCACAGCTCATGGACCGGATCGCCGGCCAGCTCGGCAGCCGGCTCGCCCTCGTCGCGCCCGACGGCACCCGCCGCCCGGCACCGCCCGCCCTCGTCCTGGTCGCCCACGGCAGCCGCGACCCGCGCGCGCTCGCCACCGTACGCACCCTGATCGAACGCGTCCGCGAGCTGCGCCCGCACCTGTCCGTGCACCTCGGCCACATCGAGCTCAACGAGCCCCTTCTCGGCGACACGCTCGCCTCCCTGGCCGGCCGGCAGGACGCCGTCCTCGTCCCGCTGCTGCTCGGCCGCGGCTACCACGTCCGGCGCGACATCCCCGAGACCGCCGCCGTCCCCGGCCTGCACGCCCGCGTCGCCGCCCCGCTCGGCCCGCACGCGCTGCTCGTGGAAACCCTCCACGCCCGCCTCGTCGAGGCCGGATGGCGCACCCGGATGAGCGACACGGCCCGCCGCGCGAGCGCCGTCGTCCTCGCGTCCGCCGGGTCCCGCGCCCCGGACTCCGCCGCCGACACCCGCCGCACCGCCCAGCTGCTCGCCGAACGCCTCGGCGTCCCGGTCGTCCCGGCGTACGCCTCCGCCGCCGCGCCCACCGTCCCCGCCGCCGTGCGCTCGCTGGCCGCCCGGGGCCGCCACCGGATCGCCGTCGCCTCGTACTTCACCGCCCCCGGCCGCTTCGCCACGCAGGTCGCCGAGGAGGCCCCCTGGATCTGTTCCGATCCGCTGGGCGACCACCCGGCGATGGCCCGCCTCGTCCTGCACCGCTACGACCAGGCCGCCGCGGCCCCCGAGACCGCCCCGGAGCGCACGCTGATCCCCGCCTGAACCCGGTGCCCCTTCCCGCCTCCCCCGGCGCCGCGCCACCGGCGCTCCCGCCCCGATTGTCACCGCCTGCGTCTACTGTCGGGGCATGGAAGGCATGGCACCGAGGACCGAAGACACCGCACGGCAGACGCACGAGAACCGCACGGCCCACGAGAACCACACGGCCCACGACGCCTACGACCCGTCGGCCGTCGAGCGCTGGGCCGCCGAGCCCGACAAACGGCCCGGCCGCACCGCCTTCCAGCGCGACCGCGCCCGCGTGCTGCACTCCGCGGCCCTGCGCCGCCTCGCGGGCAAGACCCAGGTCGTCACGCCCGGAACGCTTCCCCAGGTGCTCGGCGCCGCCGGGTCCGGCGGCGCGCCCGTCCAGGTGTGGGACGCCAGTCCGCGGACCCGGCTGACCCACTCCCTGGAGTGCGCCCAGGTGGGCCGCGAGCTGGGCGCCGCCCTCGGCTGCGACCCGGACCTGGTCGAGGCGGCCTGCCTCTCGCACGACCTGGGCCACCCGCCCTTCGGGCACAACGGCGAACAGGCGCTCAACGAGTTCGCCGAGGACTGCGGCGGATTCGAGGGCAACGCCCAGTCGTTGCGCCTGCTCACCCGGATCGAGCCCAAGCGCTTCGTGCGCAGCGACATGGTGGCCCCGGCCTCCGCCGCCGCGGGCGGCGACCTCGTCAGCGTCGGCCTCAACCTCACCCGCGCCGCCCTCGACGCCGCCACCAAGTACCCGTGGCCGAGAGGCGCCCGTCCGGCCGATCCGAAGTCGCCGAAATTCGGGGTCTACGAGGACGACCGGCCGGTGTTCGACTGGATCCGCAAGGGCGCCCCCGGCACGCGCACCTGCTTCGAGGCCCAGGTGATGGACTGGGCCGACGACGTGGCGTACTCGGTGCACGACATCGAGGACGGCCTGCACGCCGGCCACATCGACCCCGCCGGCCTGCACGCCGGGCCGGAACGCGCGGAGGTCTTCGCCGTGGCCGTCGGCCGGTACGTACCGGAGGACACCGATCCGGCCGAGCTGGCCGAGGCCCTCGACCGGCTCCTCGGCCAGGAGTGGTGGCCCCACGGGTACGACGGGTCGGCCGTCGCCCAGGCCCGTCTGAAGGACGCCACCAGCCAGCTCATCGGCCGTTTCTGCCTGGCCGCGGAGGGCGCCACCCGCGCGCGGTACGGCAGCGGACGCCTCACCCGGTACGTGGCGGAACTGGTCGTTCCCCGCGCCGCCAGACTGGAGTGCGCCGTCCTCAAGGCGGTCGCCGACCGGTACGTGATGCAGCGCGCCGAACAGGCACGGCTCCGCGCCGACCAGCGGATCGTCGTCGCCGAACTGGCCGAGGCGCTCACCGCCCGCGCCCCCGGAGTACTGGATCCGCAGTTCCGGGCACTGTTCGACCAGGCGGCCGACGACCGTGCCCGCAAACGCGTGATCGTCGACCAGATCGCGTCCCTCACCGACGCCTCGGCGCGTTCCCTGCACCTCGGGCTCACCACGCGTTCCCCCGGAGGCGGGCAAGTGTGACCCTGCGTGGCCTGATCGGGCCACTACCCCTTCCCGCATCACGCTCCGTGCGGGAGGCTCGCATATGGCGACATCCTTACGAGGAGGCATCAAGTGGTCGACGCGGATCAGACATTCGTCATCGTCGGAGGAGGCCTGGCAGGCGCCAAGGCGGCCGAGACGCTCCGAGCGGAGGGCTTCACCGGCCGCGTGATACTGATCTGCGACGAGCGCGACCACCCCTACGAACGCCCGCCGCTGTCCAAGGGCTTCCTCCTCGGCAAGGAGGGGCGCGACAGCGTCTTCGTGCACGAACCCGCGTGGTACGCGCAGAACGACATCGAACTGCACCTCGGCCAGAGCGTCGTCGCGATCGACCGCGAGGCCAAGTCCGTCCGCTTCGGTGACGACGGCACCCTCGTCCACTACGACAAGCTGCTCATCGTGACCGGCGCCGAGCCGCGCCGCCTCGACATCCCGGGCACCGGCCTCGCCGGCGTCCACCACCTGCGCCGCCTCGCCCACGCCGAGCGCCTCAAGGGCGTCCTCTCCGCGCTGGGCCGGGACAACGGCCACCTCGTCATCGCCGGAGCCGGCTGGATCGGCCTGGAGGTCGCCGCCGCGGCCCGCCAGTACGGCGCGGAGGTCACCGTCGTCGAACCCGCGCCGACCCCGCTGCACAACGTGCTCGGCCCCGAGCTGGGCGAGCTCTTCGCCGAACTGCACCGCGAGCACGGGGTGCGCTTCCACTTCGGCGCTCAGCTCACCGAGATCGTCGGCCAGGACGGCATGGTGCTGGCCGCCCGCACCGACGACGGCGAGGAGCACCCCGCCCACGACGTCCTCGCGGCCATCGGCGCCGCCCCGCGCACCGGTCTCGCCGAGGCCGCCGGCCTCACGATCGCCGACCGCGCGCACGGCGGCGGCATCGAGGTCGACGAGCAGCTGCGCACCTCCGACCCCGACGTGTACGCCGCCGGCGACGTCGCCTCCTTCCCCCACGGCCTCTTCGACACCCGGCTGCGCGTCGAGCACTGGGCCAACGCCCTCAACGGCGGACCGGCCGCCGCCCGCTCGATGCTGGGCCGCGGAGCGGCGTACGACCGGGTGCCCTACTTCTTCTCCGACCAGTACGACCTGGGCCTGGAGTACTCGGGCTGGGCGCCCCCGGGCACGTACGACGAGGTGGTGATCCGCGGCGACGCGGGCAAGCGCGAGTTCATCGCCTTCTGGGTGAAGGACGGCAGGCTGCTCGCCGGGATGAACGTGAACGTGTGGGACGTCACGGACCCGATCCAGCGGATCATCCGCTCCCGGGCCCGGGTGGACACCGAAGCGCTCGCCGACCCGCACGTCCCGCTGGAGAGCCTGGCCCCGTGACGGCCCCTGACGGTCCGGCGCCGCCGCCCGGCGGCTTCCACGACGGCGGCGCCGGCCGGCACCCGCGCCGTCCGCCGTGCCGGGGATTCCCGGGGGTTCGCCCCGGACCCCGGCACGGGGGCGTCCTCCCGCCCCGGGAGTGTCGGCGCGGCCCTTTAGAATCACCTCGTGGCAGGCAGGATCAATGACGAGGACGTGAAGGCGGTTCGGGACGCGGTCCCGATCGACGCCGTGGTGTCCGAGTACCTCCAGCTGCGCAACGCGGGCGGCGGCAACCTCAAGGGCCTGTGCCCCTTCCACGACGAGAAGTCACCGTCGTTCCAGGTCAGCCCCAGCAAGGGCCTCTTCCACTGCTTCGGCTGCCAGGAGGGCGGCGACACCATCACGTTCGTGATGAAGGTCGACCACCTCACCTTCTCCGAGTCGGTCGAGCGCCTCGCCGCCCAGGCCGGCATCACCCTGCGCTACGAGGAGGGCGGGTACAACCCCGCCCACCAGCGCGGCGAACGCATCCGGCTGGTCGAGGCGCACAAGGCGGCCGCCCGGTTCTACACCGAGCAGCTCGACACCAGTCCCGAGGCCGACACGGGCCGCGCGTTCCTCGCCGAGCGCGGCTTCGACCAGGCCGCCGCCGCCCACTTCGGGGTCGGCTACAGCCCCCAGGGCTGGGACCACCTCACCCGCCATCTGCGCGGCAAGGGCTTCACCGACAAGGAACTGGTCCTCTCCGGGCTCTCCCAGGAAGGCCGCCGCGGCCCCATCGACCGCTTCCGCGGCCGCCTCATGTGGCCGATCCGCGACATCGGCGGCGACGTCGTCGGCTTCGGCGCCCGCAAGCTCTACGAGTCCGACAACGGACCGAAGTACCTGAACACGCCCGACACCGCGATCTACAGGAAGTCCCAGGTCCTGTACGGCATCGACCTCGCCAAGAAGGAGATCGCCAAGACCAGCCGGGCGGTCGTCGTCGAGGGCTACACCGACGTCATGGCCTGCCACCTGGCCGGGATCACCACCGCCATCGCGACCTGCGGCACGGCGTTCGGCGGCGACCACATCAAGATCCTCCGCCGTCTGCTGATGGACAACGGCTCGGCCCGGGTGATCTTCACCTTCGACGGTGACGCGGCCGGCCAGAAAGCCGCCCTGCGCGCCTTCGAGGACGACCAGAAGTTCGCCGCCGAGACCTACATCGCCATCGCGCCCGACGGCATGGACCCCTGCGAGCTGCGCCTGGCCAAGGGCGACGAGGCCGTCGCCGACCTGGTCGAACCCCGCACCCCCCTCTTCGAGTTCGCGCTGCGCCAGATCGTCCTGCGCTACGACCTGGAGACCCCGGCGGGACGCGCGGCGGCCCTGGACGAGGCGGCCCCGGTCGTCGCCCGCATCAAGAACAGCGGCGCCCAGCACGAGGTCGCCGTGCAGCTCGCCGGCATGCTCGGCATCCTCGACACCCAGTTCGTCGTCAAGAGGGTCGCCCAGCTGGCCCGTTGGGCCCGGGACCGCGGCGGCGCGGGCCCCGCGCCCACGGCCGGCCGGCCCCAGCAGGCGTACGCGGCCGCCCCCCAGGCGCCCACCGGCTCGGGCCCGGCCCTCACCCTGCGCAACCCCGTCTTCGCCACCGAGCGCGAACTGCTCAAACTCGCCCTCCAGCGGCCCGAGTTGGTCTCCCCGGCGTTCGACGCCTACGGCATGGACGAGTTCACCGCACCGCCGTACGCCGCCGTGCGCCAGGCCGTCATGGACGCGGGCGGCGCCGAGTACGGCGTCCAGGATCCCCAGGAGTACCTGATCCGGGTCCGCGACGCGGCCCCGGACGACGCGGTGCGCGCGATGGTCACCGAGCTGGCCGTCGAGGCCATCATGCGCAAGACCGTCGACGAGACCTACGCGGGCGACCAGCTCGTCATGGTCCGCCGCCGCGCCGTCGACCGCCGCATCCGGGAGGTCCAGGGCTCCCTGTCCCGCCTCAGCACGGGCGGCGACCCGGCCCAGCTGGCCGCCGTCCAGAACGAGCTGTGGGTGCTCCAGCAGTACGGCCAGGCGCTGCGCGAGCGGGGCGCCGAAGCCCTCTGAGGACCGGAGACGGGCCCTTCGGGGACGTTCCGGGAGTGGCCCCGTGGGGCCGCCGGGGCGGGACGGACGGGCGAAGCGGCCCGGCACATGCCAATCCGGTATCCGCCTTCGGAGGTTTCGTCCCGGCTGAGCTGCGCACTCGTCCGAAGCGGTAACCGGGCGGTCACGGACCGGACGCAAAAAGTCACCGCACGCCCCTCGTGGCGGCGATGTGTCGTACTCCACACTGGGTTCCGGTACCTGAGTCCTCGGAGCGCGGCCGACCCGCACGCGACGGGTTCCCCATCCCCGCGGTTCCGCCAAACGACTGCGGGATGGACAGCGGCGAGACCGTCGACCCCATCCCCGACGTACCGCTGCCGCACGCCTCAGCAGCGACATCCCTGGAGGTCGCCCCCGTGCAGACCCAGACCCTCGGCCAGACCGACGACACCACCGACACGGACGCGGATCCCGGCGTCGTCGGGGCGGTCCCCACGCAGCGGCGCGCCGCGCACCACCCCGAGGGCGGGCCGAAGAGCCCTCCCGAAGCCGTCGAAGAGGCTTCCGGGGCGGAGGCCGAGGTGGAGGCCGAGGTGGAGACCGAGGCTCCCGAGCCCGCGCCGCCGGCCCGGAGCCGCGCCGCCGACACCGGCGGCCCCTCGTCCGACCTGTTCCGCCAGTACCTGCGGGAGATCGGGCGGATCCCGCTGCTCACGGCGGCCGAGGAGGTCGAACTCGCCCGCCGTGTCGAGGCCGGGCTGTTCGCCGAGGAGAAGCTCCGGCTCACCCCCGACCTGGACAGCCAGCTCGCCATGGACCTGGACAGGATCGTCGTCATGGGCCGGATGGCCAAGCGCCGGCTCATCGAGGCGAACCTGCGGCTCGTCGTCTCCGTGGCCAAGCGGTACGTGGGCCGCGGCCTGACCATGCTCGACCTGGTCCAGGAGGGCAACCTCGGGCTGATCAGGGCCGTCGAGAAGTTCGACTACGCCCGCGGCTACAAGTTCTCCACGTACGCCACCTGGTGGATCCGGCAGGCCATGTCGCGGGCGCTCGCCGACCAGGCGCGCACCATCCGCGTCCCCGTGCACGTGGTCGAGCTGATCAACCGGGTGGTCCGCGTCCAGCGGCGGATGCTCCAGGAGCGCGGCTACGAGCCCACGCCCGATGAGGTCGCGGCGCAGCTCGACCTGCCCGGTGAGCGGGTGAGCGAGGTCCTGCGGCTGGCGCAGGAGCCGGTGTCGCTGCACGCTCCCGTGGGCGAGGAGGACGACGTGGCCCTCGGTGACCTCATCGAGGACGGTGACGCGACCTCTCCGGTGGAGTCCGCCGCGTTCCTGCTGCTCCGGCAGCATCTGGAGGCCGTGCTGTCCACGCTCGGGGAGCGGGAGCGGAAGGTCGTCCAGCTGCGGTACGGGCTCGCGGACGGGCGTCCGCGGACGCTGGAGGAGATCGGGCGGATCTTCGGGGTCACGCGGGAGCGCATCCGGCAGATCGAGTCGAAGACCCTCAACAAGCTGCGGGACCATGCCTTCGCCGACCAGCTGCGGGGTTACCTCGACTGAGGTCCGCTGTGGGCGACGGCCTTTGTTCGCCCCCTCCGCCCCTTCCCTTCCCGTACCCGGGGGCGCCGCCCCCGGACCCCCGCTCCTCGAACGCCGGAGGGGCTGAATCCTCGGGCGATCTCAGCGGGGGCCGGGGAGGGCGGCTCAGTCGACCTCGGCGACCGCCTGGGCGAACTGGGCCCGGTAGAGGCGGGCGTAGGCGCCGCCGGACTCCAGCAGGTCCGCGTGGGCGCCCTGTTCCACGATGGACCCGTCCTCCATCACGAGGATGGTGTCCGCGTCCCGGATGGTCGACAGACGGTGGGCGATCACGAACGACGTCCGCCCGTGCGCCAGCTTCGCCATCGCCTTCTGGATCAGCACCTCGGTACGGGTGTCCACGGAGCTGGTCGCCTCGTCGAGCACCAGGATGACCGGGTCCGACAGGAACGCCCGCGCGATGGTGATGAGCTGCTTCTCGCCCGCGCTGACCCCCGTCCCGTCGTCGTCGATCACCGTGTCGTAGCCGTCGGGCAGGGTGCGGATGAACCGGTCGGCGTGCGCCGCGCGCGCCGCCTCCTCGATGTCCCCCCGCGTGACCTCCCGCGAGGCCCCGTACGCGATGTTGTCGGCGATCGTGCCCCCGAACAGCCAGGTGTCCTGGAGCACCATGCCGATCCCCGACCTCAGCTCGTCACGGGACATGGACTTCACGTCCACCCCGTCGAGGGTGATCCGGCCGCCCGTGACGTCGTAGAACCGCATGAGCAGGTTCACCAGGGTCGTCTTGCCGGCGCCGGTCGGGCCGACGATGGCCACCGTGTGACCCGGCTCCACCTTCAGCGAGAGGTCCTCGATGAGCGGCTTCTCCGGGTCGTACCGGAAGGAGACGTTCTCCAGCGCGACCCGTCCGCGCAGCTCCTCGGGACGGGCCGACACCGCCGGGTCCGCCTCCTGCTCGTCCGCGTCCAGGACCTCGAAGACCCGCTCCGCCGACGCGACGCCCGACTGCACCAGGTTCGCCATCGAGGCGACCTGCGTCAGCGGCATCGAGAACTGGCGGGAGTACTGGATGAAGGCCTGTACGTCACCGATCGACAGCGAGCCCGAGGCGACCCGCAGACCGCCGACCACCGCGACCAGCACGTAGTTCAGGTTCGACACGAACATCATCAGCGGCTGCATGACGCCGCTGTTGAACTGCGCCCGGAAACCGGCCTCGTACAGCTTCTCGTTCTGCTCGGCGAACTGCGCCGCCGACTCGTCCGCCCGCCCGAACACCTTCACCAGGGTGTGGCCGGTGTACATCTCCTCGATGTGGGCGTTGAGCTTGCCGGTGGTGCGCCACTGCTGCACGAAGTGCGGCTGCGAGCGCTTGCCGACCCGGGTGGCCACGACGAACGACAGCGGCACCGTGACCAGCGCGACGAGCGCGAGCAGCGGCGACACCCAGAACATCATCGCGAGCACGCCCACGATGGTCAGCAGCGAGTTGACGAGCTGGCCCATCGACTGCTGGAGGGTCTGCTGGATGTTGTCCATGTCGTTCGTCGCGCGGCTGAGCACCTCACCGCGCTGGCGCTTGTCGAAGTACGACAGCGGCAGTCGCGACAGCTTCGCCTGCAGGTCCTCGCGCATGCGGTAGACGGTGTTGTTGACGGCCCGGTTCACGAGCCGCGTCGCCACCGCCATCAGCAGGCCGGCCAGCAGGAACGTACCGAGCGCGAACAGCAGGACCTGCCCGACGGCGTCGAAGTCGATGCCCTGACCGGGGGTGAAGTCCGTGCCCGAGAGCATGTCGGCGACGCCGCCCTTGCCGCTCGCGCGCAGCGAGTCGAGGGCCTGCTCCTTGGTGGCCCCGTCCGGCATCTGCCGCCCGACGATCCCCGCGAAGACCAGGTCGGTGGCCCTGCCGAGGATCTTCGGACCGACCACCGAGAGCCCCACGCTCAGCACGACGGCGACCAGCATCACGTACAGCGTGGCGCGCTCGGGCTTGAACTGGGCGAGGAGCCGGCGGCTCGACCCCTTGAAATCCATCGAGCGCTGGTCGGGGCCGCCCCCGGCCATCATGCGTCCCATGGGCCCGGCCATCAGGCGGCCTCCGCTTCCGTCAGCTGGGAGAGCACGATCTCCCGGTAGGTCTCGTTGTCCGCCATCAGTTCGTGGTGCCGTCCGGTGCCGACGACCCGGCCCTCGTCGAGGACCACGATCCGGTCGGCCTCCCGGATGGTCGACACCCGCTGGGCGACGATCACCACGGTCGCCTCCGCGGTCTCCTCGGTGAGCGCCGCGCGCAGCGCCGCGTCGGTCGCGTAGTCCAGGGCCGAGAAGGAGTCGTCGAACAGGTAGATCTCGGGGCGCTGCACGAGGGTGCGGGCGATCGCCAGGCGCTGGCGCTGGCCGCCGGACACGTTCGTCCCGCCCTGCGCGATCGGCGAGTCGAGGCCGTTCTCCAGCTGCTCCACGAAGCCCTTGGCCTGCGCCACCTCCAGCGCGTGCCACAGCTCCTCGTCACTCGCCTCCGGGTTGCCGTACCGCAGGTTCGTGGCGACCGTACCCGCGAACAGGTAGGGCTTCTGCGGGACCAGCCCGACCGTCCTGGCCAGCAGCTTCGGGTCGATGGTCGCGACGTCCACGCCGTCGACGAGCACCTGGCCGTCGGTGGCGTCGAACAGGCGGGGGATCATGCCGAGCAGCGTCGACTTGCCGCTGCCCGTCGAACCGATGACCGCGGTGACCTCACCGGGGCGGGCGAGGAGGTCGACGGCCTTCAGGACCGGCTCCTCGGCGCCCGGGTAGCGGAACCCGGCCCCACGGATCTCCAGGTGGCCGTGCCGGCGCAGCTCCACGACCGGCGCGGCGGGCGGGACCACGCTGCTCTCGGTGTCCAGGACCTCCTGGATGCGCTCGGCGCAGACCTCCGCGCGCGGCACCATCATGAACATGAAGGTGGCCATCATGACCGACATCACGATCTGCATCAGATAGGCCAGGAACGCGGTCAGGTCGCCGATCTGCATGCCGCCGCTGTCGATGCGGTGGGCGCCGAACCAGACCACCGCGATGGACGACAGGTTCACCACCGTCATGACGATCGGGAACATCAGGGCCAGCATCCGGCCGGTGGCCAGCGACGTCTCCGTGAGGTCGGTGTTGGCGGCCCTGAAGCGGTCCTTCTCGTAGTCGTCGCGCACGAACGCGCGGATCACGCGGTTGCCGGTGATCTGCTCGCGCAGCACCCGGTTCACGGTGTCCAGACGCACCTGCATGGTGCGGAACAGCGGGCGCAGCCGGCGCACGATGAGCATCACGCAGACGCCGAGCGTCGGCACCACGGCGACGAGCACCGCGGACAGCGGAACGTCCAGGCCGAGGGCCAGGACGATGCCGCCCACACACATGATCGGCGCCGACACCAGCAGGGTGAACGTCATCAGCGCGAGCATCTGCACCTGCTGGACGTCGTTGGTGGTGCGGGTGATCAGCGACGGCGCTCCGAAGTGGCCCATCTCACGCGCCGAGAAGGACTGCACGCGGTCGAAGACGGCGCCCCTGACGTCCCGGCCCACCGCGGACGCCGTGCGGGCTCCGTAGTAGACGGCCCCGATGTTGCAGACGACCTGGGCCATCGAGATGCCGATCATCAGGGCGCCGAAGGTCAGGATGTAACCCGTGTCACCCTTCACGACACCGTTGTCGATGATGTGCGCGTTGAGGGTGGGCAGATAGAGCGTGGCGCAGGTCTGCAGGAACTGCAGCAGCACCAGCAGGGCTATGGGTTTCTTGTACGGACTGAGGTGGGTCCGCAGGAGTCGTATGAGCACGCGGGGGTCTCTCGGAATCGTGGACGGCGGGGGTGACCGACAGGCTGTGCATGATGCACGCACCACCCCCTATCGTCGGGCACTCCCCCCGCGTTACCTCAACCGAATAACCCAAGTGCGGTCCAAGAACGGACCACGTCTCCGTCTTCGGACGTACGTCCGTGAGGGCGCTACGCCCGGTACGCCCCGGGGTGCGTCTGTTCGCGCACGGTGACGTACTGCTGCCGTACGGCCTGGCCCACGGCGAGCTCCTCGCCGGGCTCCAGGACCTGGGCGACGGGACCCTGCCACAGGGGCGGGGTCCGCGGGTCGAGCGTGCCCTGCGCGACACCGAGGGCCCAGGCGGCTTGGCGGGCCGCGCCGAGCGCCGCGTAGTCCGCGGGCTGCGGCACGACGACCTGCGCGCCGAACAGTGCGGGCGCCACGGCCTGGACGGCGGGCAGCTCGGCGGCCTGGCCGAGCAGGAAGATCCGGCGTACGTCGACACCCCGGCCGCGCAGCACGTCCAGCGCGTCCGCGAGCCCGCACAGCATGCCCTCGAAGGCCGCCCGCGCCAGGTGCTCGGGCTTCATCGACTCCCGGCGCAGACCGGCCAGCGTCCCCGCCGTGTGCGGCAGGTTCGGGGTGCGCTCGCCCTCCAGGTACGGCAGCAGGACGAGTCCGTGCGAGCCGGGCGTCGACTTCATCGCCAGCTCGGACAGGCCCTCCAGGTCGGGCACGCCGAGCAGTTCCGCCGTCCCGCGCAGGGCCCGTACGGCGTTGAGCGTGGTGACGACCGGCAGGTGCATGCCGGTCGCGTCCGCCAGCGAGGTGATCATGCCGGTGGAGTCCGCCAGCGCCTCGGGGTGGACGGCCATCACGGAGCCGGAGGCGCCCAGCGACACCACCGCGTCGCCGAGCCCGATGCCGAGCCCGAACGCCGCCGCCATGGTCTCGCCGGTCCCGGCGGATATCAGCAGTCCCTCGGGGGTGGTCCCCGCGGCCTCGGAGGGGCCGAGCACGTCCGGCAGCCCGGCCTGGTGTCCGAGCGCCAGCTCGACGAGGTCCTGCCGGTACGCGCCGGTCGCCGCCGACCAGTACCCGGTCGCCGAGGCGCCGCCGCGGTCCGTGGTCCTGCGCACGGGACGCCCGAGGAGCTGCCACACCAGCCAGTCGTGGGCCTGCAGCAGCATGCTGGTGCGCCGCGCGGCGTCGGGCTCGGTCTTGTTCAGCCAGCGCAGCTTGGTCACCGGCTGCGCGGCTCCCGGGACACTGCCCACCGCCTGCGCCCATGCCTCGCGCCCGCCGAGCGCGTCGATCAGGTCGGCCGCCGCGACCTGCGCCCGCTTGTCGCCGCCGACCATCGCGGGGCGCACGGTGCCGCCCTGCGGGTCCAGCGGGACGAGCCCGTTCTGCTGGGCCGACACGCCGATGGCCTGGACGCCTTCGAGCAGTCCGCCGCCGGCGGCCTCGCCCAGGGACAGCAGCCAGGCCTGCGGGTCCACGTCGGGGGAACGGCCGGCGCCGTCGACCGGATGCGGCGCGTATCCCTGCCTCAGCACGGCACCCGTGTCCGTGTCGCAGACGACGATGCGAGTGAAATCGGGCGCACTGTCCAGCCCGGCGACTATCCCCATGGCGGAAATTCTGCCGTACGGCGCGAGCCGGTGACGCCGGGCCGGTACACGGGGTTCCGCCGTGCGGCAGGGGCGCGGCGCGGGGCCGGTGAGCAGGGCTCCGCCGTACGGGGGAACGGGCCGGGGGGGGGCGGGGGCCCGGGCCCCCCCCCCCCCCGGTGCCCGGACGGCCCCCGGGGGTAACAGTGTGGTTTAAAAAAAAGTACACGACCCA
>NZ_JBHYPZ010000007.1:213983-229870 GCF_042746485.1 Streptomyces sp. NPDC058751
GGGGGGCTGTGTTTTTTTTTACCTCCCCCGGGGGGGGGGGGGGGGGGGGGGGGGGTGGGGGGGGGGGGGGGGGGGGGGGGGGGGGGGTGGGGGGGGGGGGGCCCGGCCCCCCCCCCCCCCCCCGGTTCCCGGTACGGCGACGGGGTGAACCCCGCCCGTCACGTCGCTAGGTGTTGCTGGTGCCCCAGTCGTCCTCGCCGGTGCCGTCCGTGGTGCGCTCCCTCAGGGAACGCACCCGGCCCGAGACCGAGGCGGGGACGCGGTCGCCCACCTTCTCGCTCACGGTGTGCAGCGCCTTGCCCGCGATCTCGCGGCTCTGCTGGGCCGCGGTCTCGGCGGTGTTGCGCACCGCGGGGTTCTGCGCGACCTGGCGCATGGACTTCTTCAGCTGTTCGTAGCGCTCGCGTCCGGCCCGCGAGCCGAGCACGTAACCCAGGGCCAGTCCGGCGACGAACGTGAGCCGGTAGCGCATGACGGCCACCCTTCCCTTGCGGTCGGCATCGGTGTGGAGGGAACCGATTGGCAAAGCACCCCCCTGCTTGCGCTAATGTATGTGTCGCAGCGAGCGCACGCCCCCTGGCGAATACCCAGGTGGATGCGTTCGATGCAGAGATCAATCCTCCGTAGCTCAATTGGCAGAGCAGCCGGCTGTTAACCGGCAGGTTACTGGTTCGAGTCCAGTCGGGGGAGCTCGATCTCCTGTAGCTCAATTGGCAGAGCAGCCGGCTGTTAACCGGCAGGTTACTGGTTCGAGTCCAGTCGGGAGAGCAACGAGAGAGGGCCCTTCGGGGTCCTTTTTCATGTCCGCAGGGATCGCTCAGGGCATGCCGAAGGTCTCCTGGTCACGGCGAAGCCGACCAGCCGGAGCAGGAGATCGTATGAGCGGCTATGCTGCGGCAGACGGCGCGCACAAATGTGCGCGGCGCGCCGTAACGGGGCGGTAGCTCAGCCGGTTAGAGCAGCGGACTCATAATCCGTCGGCCGTGGGTTCGAGTCCCACCCGCCCCACCGAGCAGTGCCTGGCAGGCTCGCCTGACCAGGCACTTTGCTGGTCAGGTCGAGTCAGGGGGATCTTGAGGGCAGCCCTGGCTGCGGTTTCAAGATCATGAGGACGCGATTGAGGACGCCGCTGCCCGGCATGTCCGGCTCGCCCCTCTCGCTTCGATCTTGATCATGGGTGGGCTGCCGAGACGGCGGTCCCGTGAGCCTGAGATGAAGATCACTTCAGAGGTTGATGCTGTGCAGTCTTGGCGTCCCTGATGGGCCGGTTGGCAGCAGCCTCAGGGTCCGGCCTCCAGCGTTCCCTGACTGGTGACCGTCGTAGACCGGGTGCTGGAGGGGGACGTCGAATTCCCGGAGATCCAGCGCGCCGTCGTGTGGGTCTTGATCCTGTTGGCCCGTCACGTCTCCTGCACGGTCGTACGGTGCGCCCGACGGCTGATCCGGAGATCCCTGCACGCGTGTGAGGCGGCGTCAGTAGCCTGCTGCTGGATCATCGTGCAGGCCGATGGGCTGCAGCACGCCACGGAACGTGGCGGACAGGCTGGCGGGCCTCTGCCCCGTGGTGGCGACGAATCGGATCTACCCGCGAGAATCCTCGGCGCGATCGTGGCGTAGCTGTACCGACGCCGCAGGGCGAAGTCGTAGACCCCGATCACCTGCGGGACCCGCACCGTGGGCAGGGGCGTTCGCCGCAACATCCGCAGGGCGGAGGCGTACGGGACAGGCATGGCCGACGGCCGGGCGGACGCCCGGCCGCACAACCCGCACACCGGACGGGGAACGGCGGCATCCCGGGTCCGAGCGGTACCCCGGACTGCTTCGCCGCCGTCCGCCACATCCTTGATGAGTGACGCCGACAGCCCCGAAACGACGTTCCCGCAAGCGCGTTCGCATCATGCACGCCCAATGATCACAGGCGAGCACTTACCGTCACCACCGACTACGGAACAGACTCGAACGATTTACAGTCTCGACCGCCTCGGACCCGCACCTGGAAGGTAGGGCAAACTCAGCCGATGATGGCGACCGGAGCGTCCCAGGCGTTGCGGTCGACAGTGATGGTGTAGCCGCCCCGGGTCTCCTTGCTGTTGACCATGTACTGGTGAGCGCGGCTGTGGTTGGCGAACAGCTTGGGGTCCCAGGGCCAGTCCGCAGTGGTGGTGTTCTTCTTGTCCCACAGCGCGTACCAGAGGTTGCCGGGCAGGTCGGTCTTGTCGGTGGCCGTGGCGATGGCCTTGGCGCTGGAGCTGCTGAAGCCGTAGTAGCCGGCCCGGTAGGTTTTCGCGCGGAGGGTCTTGGTGAAGGAGCGTACGTAGGTGAGGACGGCGTCGTTGCACGCCGTGTCCGTGATGTCGTAGGGCTCCATGTCGAGGTAGATGGCGCTGCCCGTCTTCATGCCGAGCGCGGATGCCTTGGTGACGGCGTCGTTGGCGTTGGCGGCCCCGAGGGATGCCGCGGTGGAGGCGGTGAACTTCTCGGGGTTCTTGCTGGTCTGGCAGGGGGGCTGTGCGCCGACGTAGAGCGGTATGAGCTTCCAGCCGGCCGCGTTGACCGTTTTCACCCAGGACGTGGTGAGATTGGGCTGGCTGCAGCCGCGGTTCTTGCCGCCGATGTAGACGGCAGCGGCGCCGTAGAAGCCATCGGTCTTCCAGGCTTTCATCGCGGCCGCCGAAGGTGCGGTGCAGGTGTCGAAGGCGCGGCCGGTGTACGTCTTCTGAGCAGGCCAGACGGGGGCTGCCATCGAGGTCTGCGCCGCGATGCCGGCGCCGGCGACGACTAAGACGCCTGCGGCCGCCCATGCGATGTAGCGGCCTTTTCTGGACTGCTTGTGACTGGACATTCTCCACCCATTCGGATCACGGCTTACGGCTGCTTTGGGTGCGCACGGGACCCAGCGCGTGTGTTGCACCCGTTGGGGCTGGCGCTTGGCGGGCCTGTAGCGGCGCGGCATGGCTCTGGTGTTCGGAGCGTTCCGCACCTTACCCAAGATCCGGAGGTCGGGATGTCTCCGTCGATACGACAACTGGGGCCTTCCGTAAGGCGGTTGGCGGCCAGCCGACGGCCTGGGTTCGCCGAGCGGAGTGCACCTGTCGGCGTCGCGGAAGCGGGTTGGCGTCGAGAGTTTTCCTCGCTTCCGGGGCCGAGCCGGGTACTGGAGGTGTCTCGGTCCGGGTTCTACCGGTGGCGGAAGGCCGTCCCAACCCGCCTGGCGTGAGCCGGGGACGATGTCCGGCTCACGAGGCGGATCCGTGAGATCCACGAAGAGTCCGACGGCATCTACGGTGTCCCGCGTATCACCGCCGAGCTGAAGGCCGCCGGGACCGACGTCAACCACAAGCGCGTCGAGCGGGTGATGCGCCGCATCAAGGAGTTCGCGAACGTGTGTCACCGATTCGGCGTGAGCCGCTCAAGCGGAGCAGTCGGCACGAGCGCGGAACGCGCGGCCGGGCAGGAGCGAGGTCTCTGGACAGCCGTTCCCCGCTCCGCCGGTTCGGGGCATGGGCCGCTTGCCAAACGTTACGTTTCTCACAGGAGCGGGCGCGAGTCTAGTTGTCGATCTCGCGGGAAGTTGTCTCCCTTACCTGTCTTTTGCCGCTGGCTACCTTCATCTTGCCGTCGCTCTGGCGGATGAGGAATTGGCTGGTAGGAGAACCATGGGTTTAGGAGTACCAGGGCGTCCCGGGTGTGGGCGGCCGCGCTCGGGGAGAGGCTACCGATGGGTGGCCGGGGCTCTCTTGATGGCGTTACCCGTGACGTTGCTGGACGGCACCGTCCCGGCGTTTGCGGCAGAGCCGAGGACGAAGCCTGGTCACGTCACGAAGAAGGCTGCGGCCGCACAGGCCGTGGACATCGCCTCGGCCCGGGTGGCGGCGAGGCTGTCGGGCAAGCGAGTCGAGGCGCTTTCGGAACGTACGGAGACGTCAACGACGTGGGTGAACAAAAATGGTTCGCTGACGACGGAGCTGACCGCTGGTCCGATTCGCTTCAGGGACGATGAGACCGGGCAGTGGCAGGCCGTGGATGTCGGGCTGGTGCGGGCCGCGAACGGGTCGGTGGTCTCGAAGGCTCACCCGCACGGACTGCGACTGGCGGGGAAGTCGGGCACTCCGGCGAGGTCGCTGAAGGCCGCTCAGTCGGCGAAGGCCACCGATCTGGTGACATTGGGCAGCGGCGAGGACCAGATCACGCTGCAGTGGAAGGGGGGCCTGCCGGCCCCGAAGCTGGAGGGGACCCGGGCGGAGTACCCGGAGGCGATACCCGGCGCAGACGTGGTCGTCGAGGCGACCCGCACGGGCTTCGAGCAGTACGTCGAGATAAAGAAGCGCCCGGCCGTCGCCGGTGGGTACTCCTACACGCTTCCGCTGAAGGCCAAGGGCCTGAAAGTGAAGCAGTTGAAGGACGGCAGCGTTCTCTTCACCAGCAAGAAGAACAAGAAGCGGGCAGTGATGCCTGCTCCGGTGATGTGGGACTCAAGTGTCGACAAGGTTTCTGGAGAGCACACTCACAGAGCCAGGGTCGGTCTGAAGGTCGTTCAGCACAAGGGATCGGTCGACCTGGTCATCACGCCGGACGCGAAGTTCCTCGCGGATGCCGGAACACGGTTCCCGGTCACGGTAGACCCGACGACCGCTCCGCTGGGCAACGTCTTCGACACCTACGTCCAGCAGGGTGAGACCGTCGACTGGTCGAGCGACGTCGAGCTTGATCTGGGTAATCCTGGTACCACCAACAGTGACGGCACCCCGCGCACGGCGCGCTCATTCATCGGATGGAACACGACACCCATTCAGGACGCGCTGGTCACCGACGCGGACCTGTCGTTGTGGAATTTCCACTCGGGCAACGTCGACTGCCAGCCCTACCCCTGGGAGGTGTGGTCGACCGGGGCCGCGTCGACATCTTCGCGGTGGACCGCGCAACCGGCGAAGACGGCGAAGAAGGCCACCTCCACGGAGACCCGCGGCAACAGCGACTGCACGTCGGCCCCAGACGGGTGGATCAACGCCGACGTGACCACGCTGGTGCAGGAGTGGGCGTCGGCCAAGGTCACTCGCGGGAACATGGGCCTGTATGCCACGAGCGAGGAGACGACGGCGCAGTGGAAGCGGGTCAACTCGGCGAACGCCACCTCGAACCCGCCCAAGCTGGTCGTCACCTACAACTACCGGCCGCGAACCGGAACCAAGCAGGAGGCGGGGCCCCCGTACTTCTCCTACTCCGGTGCCTACATGGTGAACACCGCGACGCCGACGTTGCGCGATACCTTCGTCGATCCCAACGGTGACAAGGTCGACGGCACCTTCCAGATCTTCGACGCAGCCACCGACACCCAGGTCGGTGATGTTCTGGTCTCACCATTCGTGCCGTCCGGTCAGGTCGCCTCGGTGAAGGTCCCCTCGGGGGTCCTGACCAACGGCAAGACCTACAAGTTCCGTACCAGCCCGTTCGACGGCAGCCACTACAACGTCGGCTGGTCGGCCTGGAAGACGTTTACTGTCGACACCAACGCCCCGTCCGCACCCACAGGGATCGCGTCGACGGATTACCCGACCGACAAGTGGGTCAAGGGCGTCGGTCAGGCCGGCGTGTTCACCGTCACTCCTCCTTCGGCTGATCACAACTGGCTGGAGTGGTCGCTGGACGGCAGCACGTGGACCAAGGTCCCGACCGGAGGAGCCGGCGCCGCCAAGAGCATCTCGGTCACACCGCCGCGCGACGGCAATCACACTCTTCAGGTGCGCGCCGTCGACAAGGCCGACAACAGGTCGGAGGCTGTCGAGTACGACTTCCACGCAGGACCTGGCGGCTTCCTGGAGCCGAGCGACGGCGAGCGTACCGCGCGCCGTCTGCCGCTGGTTGCCGAAGCCGATGCCGCCAAGTACGACTCCGTGTCCTTCTCGTGGCGTCGCTCCGAGGCCGACGCATGGACCCGGATCCCAGCCGGAGACGTCACCCAGGGTGGCGCGGCCCTGACCTCCTGGCCGGTCGCGCTGACCGGGGGCAAGAACGCCGCACTGGTCTGGAACGCCACCGACACGGTCGATCCGGATGGCAGCGTCCAGATCAAGGCTGATTTCACCGGTCCCGGCAGTGCATCGGGGAGTACCGACCCTCTGGGCGTCGTCGTCGATCGCAACGCAGACAGCGCCGCGGTCGAGGCGATCGGCCCGGGCTCGCTCAACTTGCTCACGGGCGACCTGACGTTGTCCGAGACCGACGTCTCAAACCTTGGCCTTTCGGTGGAGCGTTCCGCGTCCTCCCGTACTCCCAGCGCGGCGCAGGAAGGCCAGTTGCCCATCTTCGGAAAGGAATGGGTCAGCGGCACGGCCGTGGAGTTCACGGGCTCCGACTACAGCCATCTGCGGAAGGTCTCCGACACCGCGGTGGACGTGGTGACCACCGATGGCTCTGCGGTTCATTTCACGGCGAATGCCGATCAGAGCGGTTGGGTCGCTGAGCCTGGTGCCGAGTCCCTGACCCTTCAGGGCAACGTGGCCGGGTCCTTCACCCTGCTTGATTCCGAGGGCGCCGTAACGGAGTTCACCAAGCCCACCAGCGCAACAACCTGGCAGGTCAGCAGCTCCCGGAACAACGGCTTGACTCAATCGACGACCAACGTGGAGTCCAAGACCGTCACGGTCGGAGGAAAGGAGCTCGCCCGTCCCGAGCGGGTCTTCGCTCCCACTTCCGCCACCACCGTCACGGCTTGCAAGGCCGACCCCTCCACCAAGGGGTGTCGGGTCCTGGAGTACGTGTACGCCACCTCCACCACGGCAACGGACAGTGCCTTCGGCGATTTCGCCGGCCAGGTGAAGGAGATCAGACTCTGGTCCACCGCCTCGGGGGCGGCATCGGCGACGGCCAAGGCTGTGCAGAGCTACGCCTACGACAGTTCGGGACGGCTACGGCAGACTTGGGACAGCCAGATCTCCCCGCCCTCAAGGCCGAGTACGACTACGACAGCGCAGGTCGGGTCACCAAGCTGACGCCTCCCGGCGAGCTGGCCTGGTCCTTCGACTACGGCAAGGCAGGATCGAGCAGCGCAGCGGGCGAGGGCATGCTCCTCAAAGCGTCGAGGTCCGCCCTCAAGCAGGGCACAGCTGCCACCGTGGAGGGCGAAGCAGCCACATCCGTTGTCTACGACGTGCCACTGACTGGTACAGGCGCCCCGTACCCGATGGGTGCGACGGATGTGAAGGCGTGGGGCCAGACCGACGTCGCCACCGATGCGACGGCAGTCTTTCCTGCCGACTCCGTTCCCACCACGCATGCGGGTGACTCGCTCGGATCGGGTGACTACAAGCGGGCCACGGTTCATTACCTCGGCACGTCCGGGCGTACGGTCAATGTCGCCGTTCCCGGTGGACACATCACCACCACGGAGACGGACCGCTTCGGCAACACGGTTCGCGAACTGTCGGCAGGAAACCGGGCTGTCGCCGTCGGTACGTCCGCCGCCAGCACGGCTGTCCGCAACGATCTCGGAATTTCGAACCTGCCCACGGCCGAGCGCGCGGAGTTGCTGTCCACGCGCACGGTCTTCAACGCCAAGGGCACCCGGGAAATGGAGGAGTTCGGTCCATTGCGCCGGGTCGACCTGACGGCGGACCTGAAGTCGGGCAGTACCACGCTGGTGAGCTCCGGTACGTCCGTCACGGCACGGTCCTGGGTCGTCAATTCCTACGACGACGGGCGCCCGACCGACGGCACGGCCGCGATCAAGGACCAGGTCACCAAGGTGACGACGGGCGCTCAGGTGCGTGAGCACCCGGACGTTCAGGGAGAAGCCCGAGTGGTCCAAACGGTCTACGACTGGGCGAAGGGACTGGCGGTCAAGACAGTCGAAGACCCCAACGGTCTCGCGATCACGAAGACGACCGAGTACGACGCCCAGGGGCGTGAGACCAAGGTCATCGTTCCAGGCGGCACGGGCACCGACGCGTCCAGCAGGGTCACCACCTACTGGTCTGCCACCGGCACAGGCACTTGCGCCGGTCGGCCGGAGTGGGCTGACACGGTCTGTTCCACCGGTCCTGCGGGTGCGATCAGCGGAGGCGGCTCCAACCCCTCCGCCCTGGCGGTCAAGACAATCGAGTACGACTGGTGGGGCAACCAGGCGAAGACCACGGAAACGGCCAACGGCACCACTCGAACCACCACGTTCGACTACGACTCCGCCGGGCGGGTCATCCTGGTGCAGATGACCGGTGGGACAGGTCAGGCAACACCCGAAGCCCGTACTCAGTACGACGCGGAAACCGGTCGTGCGACCAAGACCGTGTCGACCAGTGGTGGCACCCTGACCACAGTGTTCGACAAGCTGGGCCGGACCATCTCGTACACCGACGCCGACGGTGGTACCAGCACCACGGAGTACGACCTCCTCGACCGGCGGGTCAAGAGCAGCAACAACATTCCGTCCACGGTGACGTACAGCTACGACCACACGACTGAGCCACGTGGTCTGGCCACCAAGGCTGTCGACTCCGTGGCAGGGACCTTCACCGCCTCGTACGACGCCGACGGGGCCGTAGTGGCCGAGACCCTGCCCGGGGGCTACACCGCCGAGCAGACTCTCGATCCGACGGGTACTGCGGTCGACCGGACTTACCGGCGTTCCAGTGACGGGACGATCGTCCAGTCCGACACCACCACCAGGTCCATCCACGGACAGGTGACGTCGGAAGCGGAGACCACGGAACAGGTGTACGGCTACGACGCCATCGGCCGTCTGACCTCGGTCCAGGACACGGCGGACACGGTCTGCACGAGGCGCACGTACGCCTTTGACAAGCGATCCAACCGCACGTCCCTGACCTCTGCTGTCGGAACGCCGGGCCTGGACTGTCCGACCACAGGAGGCAGTACCACCACCTACGCCTACGACAGCGCCGACCGTCAGGTCAACACCGGCTACACGTACGACGCGTTCGGTCGGAGCACAGCTGTACCCGGTGGTGTGACCCTCGGCTACTACACCAATGACCGGGCGTACCAAGAGACGGTAGGCACCCAGCGCCAGACCTGGAAGCTGGACGGTTCCATGCGGATTCGCTCCTGGATCGTCGAGTCCAGCAGCGGTGGCACATGGACTCAGAGCCAGTCGAAGGTGAACCACTACGATTGCGGTTGCGACCAGCCGAGTTGGGTCGTCGAAGACACCGGTACGGGAACGATCACTCGTCATGTGAAGTCGCTGGGCGGCGACTTTGCCGCCACCACCAGCAAGACTGGCGAAACCGTGCTGCAACTCAGCAACATTCACGGTGACGTCTCGGCGCAACTGCCGTTGGACACCTCCAAGGCGCCGAGGGTGCTGGACACCGACGAATACGGCAATGTGCGTGAGAGCAGCACGCCCGTGCGGTACGGCTGGCTGGGGGCGAAGTTGCGTTCCGGAGAAACGCTCTCCGGCCTCACGCTGATGGGTGCCAGGCTGTACGACTCGACCACCGGACGCTTTCTTCAGATCGACCCGGTGACAGGGGGCGGCGCCAACGCCTACGGCTATCCTGCGGATCCGATCACCATGTACGACCTGAGCGGTCAATTTTCGTGGGGCACGGCATGGAAATATTCGGTGTGTGCTTGGTCCGTGTTCGAGTTCATCGCCGGTTTCACCGGCTTCGGGGCTTCTCTGAAGCTCAGGAGGGCAGTGAAGCTCATCGACCACGTCAGCTTCACCCGGATCAAGAGGCTCTTCAGGAATCTGAAGGGCAAGAACAGGAAGAGCTGGGCGAAAGTCGGGGGCGCCCTAGGTGGGGCCCTCGGTATCATTTTCGGACTCAACAGTCTGAAGGGTGACTGCGGGTTCCTCTGGGAGTAGCGACCCATCTGCCGCTCCGGGGAGCCATCAGGGTCCCCGGAGCGGTTCCTGCCGATTTTAAGACGAAAATGGAACGTTCCGTGACTGAACAAATATCAAGCGTACTCGCCCTCGTCGCGTTGGCGACTGCGGTGCTGACCTTGGTTGCATATTCGCTGGTTGCCCTGCGGATCTGGACGGGAAGAGATGCGCGGAGGAAGGATGTCCCTTTCCTGCATTTCACCCCCATCTCGATAGCCGCCTCCGTCCTGGGAGTTCTGATCGGCACACTGATCACGGGCTCCGTGACGGATATCGGAGTGTCCGACCTGGAAACCTTGTGGGTTCCGATCCTCTCCGGTGCCGCCGCCATGACTCTGTTGGAACTGAATGCGGCTGTGAAGGATGGGCGATCGGCCTGGCCTCGGGCAGCTGTCGCGGTTTTCTCGTTTCTTGTAGGTTTGGCACTGGCGGCTCATGGAGGTCTCGGCCTGTGAGGATGGGATTCGGTGCTCAGTGCGGTCAGTGAACCTCTTTCATCCTGTTCCTCCGGGGTGAAGTGAGCTGGTCGGAAGGCGTGGTGAGGAGGCGGGACTCCTCGTCGTTGGTGTGGTGATTCCACTCATCACACCAACGACCTGACTGACCGTTCTCTTTCTGTTCGTGTGGTCGGTGGGGTTCGAAAACGGCGCTGGTTTAGGTGGGTTGGCCTGTGGGCGCTCGGAGGGCTACTGCCGCTGGCAGATGACCGACGAGGTGCGCTATCTCGTCGACAACGGCATCAAATGGCGGGCGATGCCCGCGGACTTCCTGCCCCGGCCGCTCGTCTAAGCCTTCTTCGCCTGCTGGCGGGGCCAGTCGCCTCGCCGACTGGAGCACCCGGCATCTCAGACTCGTCCTCGAGCTCCTCGGCCAACGCCTCCAGACACTGCTCGAGGCCGATCACCCGACAGCGACGAGTCGAGGCTTCCAGGGCAGCCGCCATCCCATGTCTGACCAGCGGAATCCACACGCGAGTTCCGGAAAGAGAACGGCCTCTCGGGCGTTGGGCAAAACCGCCGAGGCGGCGTGCGCCGCCTCGGCGTCACCGTTACTGTGCTTCGGCTTCCTCGCCGAGCCGGTAGTGCTCGTGTAACGCCGATTGAGAATCGCCTGTGTGGAAATGGCTGTAGAGGCTCCGTCCCGGTTCAGAGGTGGAGCCTTTGCGCGTTGGAAGCAGAATCCGCTGCGGGTGGGTTCTGTTGCCGGCGTCGAGTTTCCGGGATCCTTCCCCGGGTCCTGGAGTCCGTCCCCATGAGGACGCGTTGGGGACGCAAGGACAGGAACAGACTGACAAAGGGCCCAGGCAACGGGCACGCTGCATGCGCTCTGAGCAGGGAAAACGTCAAGGATGAGCATAGAAGCGTAAGGGCCGCCAAGATCCTCAAAGGACTCATAATCCGTCGGCCGTGGGTTCGAGTCCCGCCCGCCCCACCAAAGAAGTGCCCTGACCTGCGAAAACTTCCCTCGGGAGGTGTCGGATCGCCAACTTCGGCTCAACGGATCGAAATCCGCTGCTCACGACTTCGGAGTGCGGCGGGGCTCTCGCTCTCCCGCGGAGCGGACGTCACGCGGACCTACGGGAACGCTGACGAGCAGAACTTGGGCCGACGAGCCGGCGACATCTCCCCGACCTCATGTTCATGACCGTGGGGACGTGTTGGGGACGCGGGGTTTCGGCGGGGTCCGTCAGCTACCGTCCGCAGGGGCTCCGTTCGGCGTCCGGGAGGCCTTCGGGTGGGACTGTTGACCGGGTTCGACCTCGACTTCGAGGAGACCGGTCGCATCGGCGCCAGGACGTGAGGGGCTGGTGGGCCGTCCGGGACCGCGCAGCCTCGGCTGCTCGCCGAAGCGGTCCCGGACGCCGGGCCGTCCTGCTGTGGCTGACCGGGTCGACGGGGAAGAAGGCCGGCAGGATGCCGCAAAAGCGGTTCGTGCCGGGCGCGAGGTCCGGGTCAGGCGACGATGACCTCACGTATGCCGGTCCCGGTCCCGGACGTCACGCTTCCCGCTTCGCGTCGATCTCGGCGATCAGGGCCTCGATGCGGGTCTTGATCTCGTCGCGGATCGGGCGGACGGACTCGACGCCCTTGCCGGCCGGGTCTTCGAGGGCCCAGTCGAGGTACTTCTTGCCGGGGAAGACCGGGCAGGCGTCGCCGCAGCCCATGGTGATGACGTAGTCGGACGCCTGGACGGCCTCGGTGGTGAGGATCTTCGGCTCGGCGTCGGAGATGTCGACGCCGACTTCCTCCATGGCCTCGACCGCGGCCGGGTTGACCCGGTCGCCCGGGATCGAGCCGGCGGAGCGGACCTCGATCCGGTCGCCCGCGAGGTGGTTCAGGAATCCGGCGGCCATCTGCGAGCGCCCGGCGTTGTGGACGCAGACGAAGAGCACGGAGGCGAGCGGGCTGGAGGACATCGGTTCTTCCTTCGTAGGTGATCGAGCGGATCGTGCGGACGACGGCGATCACGAGGCGCTGGACGGCCTCGGGCGAGAAGCGTCCGCGGTGGCGGAGGGCGAGACCGGCGATGTCGGCCGAGAGACGCTCATCCGGCAGGGCAGGGCAGGGCAGGGGGCGGGGGTGCGGTCATGGGAACCCCTTCGGGGGCGTGGGTCCCCACCTGCGTGGGGATGCGGGTCCCAGGAATCACTCCGCACTGATATCAGTATGGAGTGATGTGAAAGTATCAGTCCATGATGATGTCGGTCGACACTGATCTGATGCGGGTTCTGGCCGACCCGCTCCGGCTCCGGATCGTCACCCTGCTCGCCAGGGAGACGCTGTGCAGCACGCACCTGATCGAGGAGACGGGAGTCAAGCAGACCAACCTCTCCAACCATCTGAAGGTGCTGCGCGAGGCCGGCGTCGTCGATACGGAGCCGTGCGGCCGGTTCACCTACTACCGCCTCAAGCCCGACGTCATCGCCTCCCTCGCGGGCCGGCTCGCCGACCTGGCGGAGACCGCGCGCGCCACCGCCGAGAACGACGTCAAGCGGTCCTGTCCCTGATTCCCGCACCCTGCGGCGACCTGCAACGAGGAGTCCTGTTGACCGCCACCGAGGCCACCGAGCGCGACGGCGCCAAGGGATCCGGCGCAGCCCCTGACGGGCCCGTGCCGCAGCCCGCGCCGGGCGCCACTCCGCCCCAGGTGCCCCCGCTGATCGCCAGGGCGGCGGCCGAACTGGTCGGCACCGCGGCCCTGGTCGCGATCGTGGTCGGCTCCGGCATCCAGGCCACCGGACTGACCGAGGACGTCGGCCTGCAACTGCTCGCCAACTCCACCGCCACCGTCTTCGGCCTCGGCGTCCTGATCGCCCTGCTCGGCCCGGTCTCCGGCGCGCACTTCAACCCGGTGGTCACCCTGGCCGAGTGGTGGACCGCCCGCCGCGGCGGCGCCGGGGTCACCCTGCGCGAGACCGCGGTCTACGTACCCGCTCAGATCGTCGGCGCGATCGCCGGAGCGATCCTGGCCGACGCGATGTTCGGTGAACCGCTGGTCGAATGGTCCACCCACGACCGCTCGGCGGGGCATCTGCTGCTGGGCGAAGTCGTCGCGACCGCCGGGCTGATCCTGCTGATCTTCGGGCTGGCCCGCACGGACCGGCTGCGTTTCGCGCCCGTCGCGGTCGCCTCGTACATCGGTGCCGCCTACTGGTTCACCTCGTCCACGTCCTTCGCCAACCCGGCGGTCACGATCGGCCGCGCGTTCACCGACACGTTCGCCGGCATCGCACCCGCCTCGGTCCCAGCCTTCATCGGCATGCAGCTCGTCGGCGCTGTGATCGGGCTCGCGCTGGTGGCACTCATCTTCATGCCCGGTCGGCGCGAAGCCGAGCAGCCCACCGAATGACGCCGACAACCCAGGTCGTGGTGATCGGCGGTGGCCAAGCCGGGCTCGCCGCCGGGTATCACCTGCGCAGACTGGGCATCGAGTTCGTCATCCTCGATGCCCGGACCGCACCGGGCGGCGCCTGGCAGCACGCCTGGGAATCGCTCCACCTGTTCTCGCCGGCCCTGGTCGGCTTCGCACGGACCGCCCGTCGCTGAAAGGGGACGCACCGACGGTCGGCTCCTGCGTTCTCCCGTCAACTTCCCGCCGCCAGAGTGAGCTGTCGGCGGTGGAAATCGAAGTGCTGGGCCGGGTAGTGGTACAGGTCCGCGATGGTCATGACGTCGCGGAAGAAGGGGTCCCAGCGGGTGGGGTAGTGCATGCTCAGCGCGAGGTCGGTTTCCCGTTCGGCGTCGAGGCGACGGTGCAGGTCGGCGATGACACGGTCGAACAGCCTCCCCATCCGGCGGCGCCCGAGGACCTTCGCGCCACCCAGGGGGCCCAGGTAGTTGACGACGTCGAAGGGCCTGGTGGCAGTGTTCAGGAGGCGGGCGAAGGTTCGACCGGCTCCGTGCGGCAGTCGTCCGGAGACCCGTAGCAGGACCAGGAGGGGCCGGATCAGGACGTAGCCGAAGAGCATGTGGAACAGCAGTTGCTCATTGGTCCAGCGGGTGCCGTCGGTCGGCCGGCGCAGGTCGGCTTCAGCGGCGTTGTCGAGGAGCTGATGGAACGCCTCACGGACGCGCTCCATCTCCTCATGGACCGCCTCGCGGCCCACCGCGGACTCGCACACCGAACCCACCTCCGCTCGGGCGTGTTCAGCCCATGGTGCCCAGCATCTGCCCCATCGCGGCGACCACCGACGGCTCCACCCGGTAGTAGACCCAGGTGCCGCGCCGTTCGGAGCTGAGCAGGCCGGCCTCCTTGAGCTTCTTCAGGTGGTGGGAGACGGTCGGCTGGGAGACGCCGACGTCGGAGATGTCGCACACGCAGGCCTCGCCGCCCTCGTGGGAGGCGACGAGGGAGAAGAGGCGCAGTCGCACCGGATCGCCGAGAGCCTTGAACATCGCGGCGGTCCGCTCCGCCTCCTCGACCGTCAGCGGCCGCTCGCTCAGCGGCGGGCAGCACGGGGCCACCGTCCCGGCGGCCTCGGGTTCCAGCAGCGGCAACGCCTTCGTATTCGACATGCATCTATGTTGACATACATCGAACCAGCCAGGCGAGGGCCGGATCGGCCACCTCTGATCACCTCGCCCGGAGAGAGGATTCGATGAATGTCTATGTTGATGCTTGTCGAATCAGGTGCCATGCTGGCGGCGCAAGCCATCGACGGATGTCGAAATAACGAGGAGTCGACCGTGAACGCGCCTGTCACCACCGATCTGCCCGTCGTCGTGATCGGAGCCGGCCCCGCCGGACTCGCGGCCGCCGCCCACATGGTCGACCGCGGTCTCACCCCGCTGGTCCTGGAGGCCGGTCCCGTCGCCGGCGCGGCGGTGCGCGAGTGGGCGCACGTCCGGCTGTTCTCGACCTGGGGTGAGGTCACCGATCCCGCGGCGGAGAAGCTGCTCGCCCCGACGGGCTGGGTCAGGCCGGAGGCGGCCACCTACCCCTCGGGCGGGGACTGGGCCGAGCGGTACCTCCAGCCGCTCGCCGACGTCCTCGGAGAGAAGGTCCGCTTCGGCGCCACCGTCACCGGTGTTTCCCGGGCGGGCCGGGACCGCATCGTGGACGCCGACCGGGAGGCCCAGCCGTTCGTCGTCCACGTCACCCACGCGGACGGCCGCGAGGAGCGGCTGTTCGCCCGCGCGGTGATCGACGCCTCCGGCACCTGGACCACCCCGAGCCCGGCCGGCGCCAGCGGCCTGCCGGCCCTGGGCGAAAAGGCCGCCTCCGACCGCATCACCTACCGTGTGCCCGACCTCAAGGACCCGGCCGTCCGCGCCCGGTACGCGGGCAGGCGCACGGCGGTCATCGGCTCGGGTGCCTCCGCGTTCACCGCGCTGGCCTATCTCGCCGACCTGGCCAAGGCGGACGACGGCGCGGGCACCAAGGGTGTCTGGATCCTGCGGCGGGGCATCTCCGGTTCCACCTTCGGCGGCGGCGAAGCCGATCAGCTCCCCGCCCGCGGTGCCCTGGGCCTCGCCGCGAAGGCCGCCGTCGACGACGGCCACGCCGACGCGGTCACCGGCTTCCGCACCGACGCCGT
>NZ_JBHYPZ010000008.1:0-123498 GCF_042746485.1 Streptomyces sp. NPDC058751
TTTTTTTTTTTACACCCACCTCCCTGTGGATTTGCTGGGATTTTTGGGGGTAGGGCCCGGGGGGTGGGGGGCGGGGGGGGGGGGGGGGGCCCGGGGCGCCGGGGGGCCCCGCCGCTCCGGGAACGGTCCGCTCAGCCGCGCGCGCCCAGGAGGTGGTCCATCGCCAGCTGGTCCAGCTGCTCGAAGGCCATGCCACGCGCGGCCGCGGCCTCGACGTCGAAGTCCTCGAAGGCGGCACGGTCGGCGAGCAGCCCCGCGAGGCCGTCCTCGGTGGTCGGCTGCGCCAGCTCGTGCAGACGCGAGGCGCGCAGGGCCGCCTGGACCTCGGGGTCGGCGCGGAACGCCGCCGCACGCTCGCGCAGGATCAGGTAGTTGCGCATGCAGCCCTCGGCCGACGCCCAGACGCCGTCGAAGTCCTCGGTCCGCGGCGGCTTGAAGTCGAAGTGCTTCGGGCCCGCGTAACCGGCGCTCTCCAGGAGGTCGACCAGCCAGAAGGCGGACCGCAGATCGCCCGCGCCGAACCGCAGGTCCTGGTCGTACTTGATGCCCGACTGGCCGTTGAGGTCGATGTGGAAGAGCTTGCCCGCCCACAGGGCCTGCGCGATGCCGTGCGGGAAGTTGAGTCCGGCCATCTGCTCGTGGCCGACCTCGGGGTTGACGCCGTACAGCTCCGGACGCTCCAGGCGCTCGATGAAGGCGAGGGCGTGGCCGACGGTGGGGAGCAGGATGTCGCCGCGGGGCTCGTTCGGCTTCGGCTCGATGGCGAACTTCAGGTCGTAGCCCTGCGAGGTCACGTACTCGCCGAGGAGGTCGAAGGCCTCCTTCATACGGTCGAGGGCGACGCGTACGTCCTTGGCCGCGCCGGACTCGGCTCCTTCGCGGCCGCCCCAGGCGACGTACGTCTCGGCACCGAGCTCGACCGCCAGGTCGATGTTGCGGACGGTCTTGCGCAGCGCGTAGCGGCGCACGTCACGGTCGTTCGCGGTGAACGCGCCGTCCTTGAAGACGGGGTGCGTGAACAGGTTGGTGGTGGCCATCGGCACCTTGAGGCCGGTGGCGTCCAGGGTCTGCCTGAACCGCTTGATGTGCGACTCGCGCTCACTGTCCGAGGACCCGAAGGGGATCAGGTCGTCGTCGTGGAAGGTCACTCCGTAGGCGCCGAGCTCGGCCAGACGCTGTACGGACTCGACCGGGTCCAGGGCGCGCCGGGTGGCGTCGCCGAACGGGTCCCGTCCCTGCCAGCCGACGGTCCACAGGCCGAAGGTGAACCTGTCCTCGGGGGTGGGCTGGTAGTTCATGCCGCGGCTCCTTGCTAGCTCCGACTATTTCGTCATGGCGGTTTACAAATTAGTATGCGGTCGCGTCCCTGGGAAGAGACGAAGTAGGAAACCTGGTCACATCGGTCCGGGGACGAACTGCGGGACACGGGCCCTGGAGGTCCGGACACCCCCGTGACCAGCACAGATCCCGCAGAACCGCGGAAGAGGGAGAGTCCGATGTCAGCAGCCGAGGGTCCGCTCGTCATCGGGGTGGATTCGTCCACCCAATCCACCAAGGCCCTGGTCGTCGACGCCTCGACCGGGCAGGTGGTGGCGAGCGGCCGGGCACCGCACACCGTCTCCACCGGGGAGGGCCGCGAGAGCGACCCCCGCCAGTGGTGGGACGCGCTCTGCGAAGCACTGCGCCAGTGCGGTGACGCCGCCCGCGAAGCGGCGGCGGTGTCGGTCGGCGGGCAGCAGCACGGGCTCGTGACGCTCGACGCCCACGGCGAGCCCGTACGACCCGCCCTGCTGTGGAACGACGTGCGCTCGGCGCCACAGGCCCGCCGACTGGTCGAGGAGCTCGGCGGCCCGAAGTCCTGGGCCGAGCGGACCGGCAGCGTGCCGGCCGCGTCCTTCACGGCCACGAAATGGGCCTGGCTCGCCGAGCACGAGCCCGACGCCGTCCGGGCGACGGCAGCGGTCCGGCTGCCCCACGACTACCTCACCGAACGGCTCACCGGCCAGGGAACCACCGACCGCGGCGACGCCTCGGGCACCGGCTGGTGGGCCTCGGGGAGCGAGGCGTACGACGAGGAGGTCCTCACGCACATCGGGCTCGATCCCGCCCTGCTCCCCCGCGTCGTCCGGCCCGGCGAGGTCGCCGGGACCGTTCACGCGAGGGGTGAGCTGCCGTTCTCCCGGGGCACCCTGGTCGCGGCCGGAACCGGGGACAACGCGGCCGCCGCACTCGGCCTCGGGCTGCGCCCCGGCACGCCGGTGATCAGCCTCGGCACCTCGGGAACCGTGTACGCCGTCTCGACGCGCCGCCCGGCCGATCCGACCGGCACGGTGGCGGGATTCGCCGACGCGCGCGGCGACTGGCTCCCGCTGGCCTGCACCCTGAACTGCACACTGGCCGTCGACAGGTTCGCCGCGCTGCTCGGCCTGGACCGCGAGGCCGTCGAACCCGGGTCCTCGGTGACGGTCCTCCCGTACCTGGACGGCGAGCGCACGCCGAACCTGCCGCACTCCTCGGGGCTGCTGCACGGACTCAGGCACGACACGACGGGCGGGCAGCTGCTCCAGGCCGCGTACGACGGGGCCGTGCACTCCCTGCTGGACGCGCTCGACCTGGTGCTGGACGCGGACGCCGACCGTTCGACGCCGCTGCTCCTGATCGGCGGCGGGGCTCGGGGCAAGGCATGGCAGCAGACCGTACGCCGGCTCACGGGCCGGCCCGTGCAGGTGCCCGAGGCCGGGGAACTGGTCGCGCTCGGCGCGGCCGCCCAGGCCGCGGGTCTGCTGACGGGCGAGGACCCGGCGGCGGTGGCCCGGCGCTGGGACACCGCCCGCGGGCCGGTGCTCGAGGCCGTGGAGCGGGACGAGGAGACGCTCGCGCGGATCACCGGGGTACTCTCCGACGCGGCCCCGCTGCTCGAACGGGAGCCGACCAGGAACTGACGAGGACCAGGCGTGCCGCCCGGCGTGACCGGCTCTCGCGTGTGGCGCCCCTCCCGCGTGAGCGGTACCGGCCGGGCGGCCGGTGGCCCCGCTCGACGCGGGACCGCCCGGTAGGAACCCGCACCGAGACAGGCCGACGGACGGCCGGACGAGGATCGACGGAAGCATGACCGCACCGCTGCACGAGGCCCATCCGACCGGTTCCGGCCGGCGACTGCCCGACACCCAGCAGGGCATGCGCCGCCGCAACCTCTCCCGGGTCATGCACACCGTCAGCGACGCGGGACCCTTGTCGCGTGCCGCCGTCGCCTCCCACATCGGTCTGACCCGGGCGGCCGTGTCGACCCTGGTGGACGAACTGATCCGCGCGGGGCTGCTCGAGGAACTGGGGCCCGAGCGGCCCGGCAGGGTGGGACGCCCGGGCTCCGCGCTCGCCGTCAGCGGGCACGGTCCCGCCGGGATCGGCGCGGAGGTGGGCGTCGACCATCTCGCAGTGTGCGCGGTCGACCTCCGCGGCGCCGTGCGGGCCCGTGCCGTACGGCACGGCACGAACCGCGGGCGGGCGGCCGGGCCCGTGCTCGAGGAACTCTCGGCGCTGATACGTCAGGTCGTCGCCGAGGCCGACCGGGAAGGGCTGTGGCCCGCCGGCCTCGCCGTCGCCGTTCCCGGACTCGTGGCCCGTGACGCCCGGACCGTGGTCCGGGCCCCGAACCTCGACTGGCACGACACGGACCTCGGTGAGCTGCTGCCCGACGAGTGGCCCTTGACCGTGGACAACGAAGCGAACTTCGGCGCCCTCGCGGAGCTCTGGCTCGGCGACGCGACCCCGCGTGACTTCCTGCACGTGTCCGCGGAGATCGGCATCGGTGCCGCGGTGCTCGTGGACGGGCGGCTGATGCGCGGGACGCGTGGCTTCGCAGGCGAGCTGGGGCACGTGCCGGTGCGTCCCGAGGGACCGGAGTGCCCGTGCGGCGGACGCGGGTGTCTCGAACAGTACGCGGGCGAGGAGGCCGTCCTGCGTGCCGCCGGTCTCGAACCGGGCGAGGACCGTGTCGGGCTGCTGTCCCGGCACGCCGCCGACGGTGATCCGGACGTACGCCGTGCCCTGCGCGACGCCGGCACCGCGCTCGGCATCGCCCTGACCGGGGCCGTCAACCTGCTGGACCCGGAGACGGTCGTGCTCGGCGGGGCCCTCGCCGGACTGGCGCCCTGGCTGCTTCCTTCGCTGGAGGACGAATTGGCGCGGCGTACGGCGGGTCCCGCCTGTCCCGTGTCCGTTTCCCGTCTCGGCCCCGAGGGGCCACTGCTCGGCGCTGCACATTCGGTGGTACGAGCGGTGCTCGACGATCCGGCGGCGGTGGCCGGCCGGTCGTAGACGGAACACCGACCGGCTGATGGGCCGCCGTCTGGCCGTCATCGGGCTGTCGTCAGGCGGAACGGCTGGGTACGAACGAGGCATCCGCCGAGGACTTTCCCCCTCGCGGGTGATCGTGTTGTCCACAATCCGCGGGCCGTCCACGGACTCGCGTCCGGCCCTTCCTGCCCAACCGGCAAGCGCCGTACCGTAATTCACGCGAGGCGCAGCCGTCCTGCCGAGGACTGCGTTCCGAGCGGATCGGGGGTTCAGATGTCGGAGGAGGCAGTTCCGGATCTACGGCGTGAGGCGATCGGCCTGCGCGGGGTCCTGTTCCAGAGCGTCACAGTCATGGTGGCGGCGGTCGCCGCATCCATCCTGGCGGGCGTCATCGCCCCGCCCGTCCCCGCGGATCTGCCGGTCTTCGGCCTCGCGACCGCGCCGACCCCGCCGATGCCGTTCGCCGGGCCGGTCGTGGATGTCCGGATGGCGGCCGGTGTCGTGATATTGATCTTCCTGCTGCGCCACCATCCCCTGGCACACGGCCGAGACCACCCGTGCGCACCTCGACGAGACCCCGGCCCCCGCCCCTTCCCAGAGCGGAGTTGTGCAGTCTTGAGCGACCACCGGACCCTGACCGTGCGCTCCACACCGGACGAGTTCGCCCGGGCGTTCGACGGGGCGCCTTCCGTGGCACACATCGCGCCGGGCACGGTGCCCGGCATCTCCACCGAGGGCGGCGCGGCCGGACGGGACGGCGACACCCGGTCGGCACGCCCGCTGGAGGATGCCTTCCGGATATCCCGGCTCGACCTCGTGCAATGGCCTGCGCGCGACGACGGGGTCAGCAAGCCGGAGGCGTACCGGTTCGCGACACCGACGGTCGAGTCTCCCGTCGCGACGGCACTCCGGCACTGATCCCGCGGTCCACGCACGACAGAACCCGAACCGGCACCCTGGCGCTTTCGGCACCCGCGTCGCCCTTGCCGGCTCCGGGCTGCGGAGTCACAGCCCCGGCCCTCCCAGCCCCGCCCCCCACCGACGAAAGGCCCACTCCCCATGGAACGAGCACGGTCGTCCCCCAGCCGCCGACGGCTCCTCAAGGGCGCGGCCCTCGCGGCACTCCCTTACGCGTTGCTGCCCGGAGTCAAGGCGACAGCGCAGCCGACGGTGACCGTCGACTACCCGGGCGCCGAGTGGAACCCGGCCACCAGCCTCAACTACACGGTCTCCGACCGCCCTTACAGCTACGAGATCGACTACGTGGTCATCCACGTCACCCAGGCCACGTACGCCACCACCCTGTCCATCTTCCAGAATCCGCAGAAGAAGGTGTCCGCGCACTACCTCGTGCGCTCCGCCGACGGCCATGTCGCCCAGTGCGTGAAAGAGCGCGACGTCGCCTGGCACGCGGGCAACTGGGACTACAACACCAGAAGCATCGGCATCGAGCACGAGGGCTGGGTGGACCGGCCCGCCTACTTCACCAACGCGCTCTACGAGGAGTCGGCCAAGCTCACCGCCACGATCTGCGACCGGTACGGGATCCCCAAGGACCGCGCCCACATCCTCGGTCACTACGAGGTACCCGGCACCGATCACACCGATCCCGGGTCGAACTGGGACTGGACGCGCTACATCCGGCTCGTCAACTTCGCCTGACCAGGGGCGGCCTCACCGCGACCCGAGCGGGTGGGCCGAGGCACCGAGCGGAAGGGAGTGTCACACGGGTTGTCCGGGCCCGCACCGGGAGTGACGATGGGACCCAGCCACATCGCCTTCCGGGAGGCCGAGTTGACCGATCCTTGGGTGGCCCTGGAACCGGGCGCCGATCCCGCCGAGCGGGTCCGTCTGATACGCCGCGCGTACGAGTCGTTCACCGAGGCGGGCACCGTGCCCCGGCCGGTGCGTTCCGTGGTCGCCGAGTCGTGGCGGCGTTCGGTGCGAGCGGGCGTCGTTCCGGAAGGCACCGCGAGGGTGGAGCTCACGGACGGGGAACTCGGTTCCTACCGGGCGGAGCATCCGCTCGCCCGGGTGATGCCGCTGTTCCGGGAGCTCATGGGGACGTTCGCGGCGGACGGGGAGCATCTGCTAGCGGTGTGCGACGCACAGGGCCGGCTCCTGTGGGTCGAGGGCCATCCGGGGACGCGGCGGCAGGCCGGGCGGATGAACTTCGTGCCGGGGGCGCGGTGGTCGGAGGCGGCGGTCGGCACCAACGCGCCAGGGACGGCGGTCGCCGTCGACCATCCGGTGCAAGTGTTCGCGGCCGAGCACTTCATCCGGCGCGTCCAGCCCTGGACCTGCGCGGCGGCCCCCGTGCACGATCCACGCACCGGACGGGTACTCGGCGCGGTCGACATCACCGGTGGGGACGGGCTCGCGCATCCGCACAGCCTCGGCTTCGTACAGGCGGTGGCGCGGGCCGCCGAGGCCCAGCTGGCGCTGCTCGCACCGGCACAGGCTATGACCGACTGCCTCGAACTGACCGCGCTGGGGCGCGACGAGGCCCAACTCATCGCGGACGGAAGGAAAATCAGACTCAGCCGCAGACACAGCGAGATCCTCGTGCTGCTGGCCCGGCATCCGGAGGGGCTGACGGGCGACGAGTTGCTGTGCGCGCTGTACGAGGACGAGTCGGTGACGCCGGTGACCCTGAGGGCCGAGCTGGCACGGCTGCGCAGGATCCTCGGTCCCACGCTGCTGGGCTCGCGTCCCTACCGGCTCACCCGGCCCGTCGAGTCCGATGTGGCCGTGGTGGAGCGGCGGCTCGGCAGTGGCACGGTGACGGCAGCCGCGGCGGTGTACGCCGGGCCGCTGCTGCCGGGGTCGACGGCGCCGGCGGTGACACGGTTGCGGCGAACGCTGGCCGACGGTCTGCGTTCGGCGATCATCGCCCGGCGGGATCCCGACCTGCTGGCCGACTGGGTCCGTGCGCCGTGGGGCGAGGACGATCTCGACGTCTGGCGGGCGCTGTCGGCGCTGCGCCCGGGGGCGGCCGTCCACGCGCGCGTGGCGGAGCTGGAGTCCGAACAGTGCGCCCCGGCCGGATGGGCGCACTCCGCGCGTGGCGGCCGCGTGCGACCGCAGCCGCGCTGACACTGACGCTGACGAAGCGGACGCGCCCTGCCCGTGGGACAGGGCGACAGCTTCAGTACCCCGGCCCAGCCCTGGCCCCAGCCCCAGCCCCAGCCCCAGCCCCAGCCCCAGCCCCAGCCCCAGCCCCAGCCCGCGCAACGTCGTTGCAACGTCCGGGTTCCTAGCCTCGCGACGCGAGCTGCCCAATGGCGGGCAGCGCTTCTCCGGGAGGCAACCAGCATGACCCGTTACGCGGCGCCCGGCACCGAGGGTGCGATCGTCTCCTACCAGGCGCGTTACGACCACTTCATCGGCGGGGAGTACGTCGCGCCGGCACGCGGACAGTACTTCGAGAACCCGAGCCCAGTGAACGGGCAGCCGTTCACCGAGGTCGCGCGCGGCACGGCCGAGGACGTGGAACGCGCACTGGACGCGGCCCACACGGCGGCGCCCGCCTGGGGTCGTACCTCCGTGACCGCTCGCGCCGACGTCCTGCTCAAGATCGCCGACCGGATGGAGGCGAACCTGGAGAAGCTGGCGGTCGCGGAGAGCTGGGAGAACGGCAAGCCGGTCCGCGAGACGCTGGCGGCCGACATCCCGCTCGCCATCGACCACTTCCGCTACTTCGCGGGAGCGATCCGCGCCCAGGAGGGTTCGCTCGGCGAGATCGACGACGACACCGTCGCGTACCACTTCCACGAGCCGCTCGGTGTGGTCGCGCAGATCATTCCGTGGAACTTCCCGATCCTGATGGCGGTGTGGAAGCTCGCTCCGGCCCTGGCGGCGGGCAACGCGGTCGTCATCAAGCCGGCCGAGCAGACTCCGGCATCCATCCACTACTGGATGAACCTGATCGCGGACCTGATCCCGCCGGGTGTGGTGAACATCGTCAACGGCTTCGGCGTGGAGGCGGGCAAGCCCCTGGCGTCCAGCCCGCGGGTGGCGAAGGTCGCTTTCACGGGTGAGACCACCACGGGGCGGCTGATCATGCAGTACGCCTCGGAGAACATCAAGCCGGTGACGCTGGAGCTGGGCGGCAAGTCCCCGAACATCTTCTTCGACGACGTGTGGGCGCAGGACGACGACTTCCGCGACAAGGCGCTCGAAGGCTTCACGATGTTCGCGCTCAACCAGGGCGAGGTGTGCACGTGCCCCTCGCGCGCCCTCGTGCAGCGCGGCCACTACCGCGAGTTCCTGGAGGCGGCGGTCGCCCGCACCGAACTCATCAAGCCCGGCAACCCGCTCGACACGGACACGATGATCGGCGCCCAGGCGTCCAACGACCAGCTGGAGAAGATCCTCTCCTACCTGGACATCGGCCGGCAGGAGGGTGCCAAGGTGCTCACCGGCGGGGAACGCATCGAGCACGACGGCGAGTTGAAGGGCGGCTACTACGTCCAGCCCACCATCTTCGAGGGCGACAACCGGATGCGGATCTTCCAGGAGGAGATCTTCGGCCCGGTCGTGTCGGTGACGTCGTTCGACGACTTCGACGACGCCATCAAGATCGCGAACGACACGCTGTACGGGCTCGGAGCCGGCGTGTGGACGCGGGACATCAACACCGCCTACCGGGCGGGCCGTTCCATCCAGGCCGGCCGTGTCTGGACGAACTGCTACCACGCATATCCGGCGCATGCCGCGTTCGGCGGCTACAAGCAGTCCGGCATCGGCCGCGAGACCCACAAGATGATGCTGGAGCACTACCAGCAGACGAAGAACCTCCTGGTCAGCTACTCACCCAAGAAGCTCGGCTTCTTCTAGAGCCCGAAGCCGGTTGCCCGGAGGTCTCGTCGCGCTCCGGGCAACCCGGCAGGGGAAGGAAACTCGTCCGCGATACTGCCGAGCGGATGCTGCAGAAGCCGATCAGGTCCGAGTTCAACGGCCCCGATCGGGGCCCGTGGCGCCGCCTCTATCCAAACGCGCTTTCGACGTCCGCCTGGCGCCGGTCGCACTCGGCGCGCTGCGGCGATCTCGGTCCGGTGGTCCTCGACCCAGGCGACGAGCGCCCGGAGGGTGACGCTGTTGCCGGCCCAGCCCGCCACCTGGGCGGGCGGGATCCCGTCGTTGAGCCACTTCGTCAGCCCCGTGTGACGGTTGCCGTAGACCCGCCTGCCCGTAACGACCTGCCACTCCGCGTCCGTGATGTAGCGGCGGGGCCGGGCCGATGATGGCGGCCGTGGCCGAAGTGTCAGGCCAGGCACGAGCAGTCAGCTCGCCCGTTCGAGGCAACGGCAGGTGCGACAGGGACCTGCAACGGGCACGACGGGACCTCTTGGCACGGCTGGGCTTCGACACCGATGTTGCCACCAAAAAAGTTCCGGTCGTGCACGTCACTTCGCCGATTCCCGCCTGCCCTCGATGCGTCCTGAGTTAGATGGGCCGAGGGCTGAGTTGGCCCTTCGTGGGCTGGAGCGAAACAGCGCGGACCTCCCTCCGAAGTCTTGTCGCGGAGAATTTCCAGCCAATCTCGTCAATGCGCCAAATGGCGTGGACCGGCTCTCTCTGGATGCCGTCTACTGATGGAGCCGATCGTTCGGCAGCACCTTTGCAGGGAGCACGGGGGGAGGTCCGCACGTGTCGGGGGAAGCCAAGCATCACTGGATCGTCGCGCTGGACATCGAAAATTTCAGTCCGCGTCGAGACCCCGTGCAGCGACGGGTCCGGGCCGCGATGTACCGCATTCTCGGTGGCGCGATGGAGCGTGCCGGGCTCGCCGTGACGGACACCGTGTCCGAGGACCGCGGCGACGGCGTGCTCATGCTCATCCGGTCGTCCGTGTCGCCGGTGGTGATCGCCGGGCCGTTCGTGCGCGAGCTCGACGAGGGGCTCGGCGAATACACCCAGGAGGTCAACGAGGACCACACGGTCCGGCTGCGGATGGCACTGCACCAGGGCCTGGCGACAGACGACGAGCACGGCTGGTCGGGCGACGCGGTCAACACCACCTGCCGGATCGTCGACGCCCAGCCGCTGCGCGACGTCCTCGCCTCCGCCCCGTCGGCCCGGATGGCGTTCGCCGTGTCGGACGAGGTCCATCGCGCGGTGATCCGGCATGGCCACCGGGGAATCGACCCCGCGGCCTATCTGCCGTTCGGCCTCACCACCAAGCACGGTGAGACGATCAGTACCTGGATCACGGTCCCCGGCTACCCGGCCCCTCCGGGACTGCCCGCGTCGGCCGCCGGGCCGCCCTGCGACCAGGAAGCGCCGACCGAGACGGACGGGCAGCAGAGCACCGCCGCCGACCGGCCCTCCGTCGTGCAGCACGCGCGGACTGTGCAGGGCGACCAGGTTGCCGGGTCCAAGCACGTGACCGTCCACAACACAGGGAATGTGCGGCTGTGACGGCAGCAGCAGCGGGAGGACCCCCGGCCGCCGGTGATCCAGGGGGGAGCCAGCAGACGGCCGGACCGGGGGGACCCACAGGGGGCGGTGTGCCCAAACCGTCCGCCCCGGGTGCCGGCCAGGAGTCGGCGAAGGACAGACAGGACGGCCAGCCCCAGGCCCAGCCGGCCGCGGGGGGCGAGGGCTGGGCGGAGACTCCGCCACCTCCGCAGTCCGGACCGGGCGCGGAGTCGTACGAGGCGACCGGTCAGCTGGGGCAGGGTTCGCAGCGCCGCGGGCTGCTGCAGAACGCCGTCGCCAACGTCGAGGGTGACATGGTCGGCGGCGACAAGTACGTGGTGGTGCTCGGCGGACACAAACGCCGGCTGCAGGTGCTGTCACCGCTCATCGCGGAACGGGTCCGGTTCGCCTACAGCACGCCCACCGACCTGCCCGACGCCCGCGAGGCGCTCGCCAGACAGCGGCTGCTGATCCTGCGCTCGGCGGCCGGGTACGGCAAGTCCGCGATGGCTGTACGACTGCTGCTCGGCGCCTGCCGGAGTGTGGTCTACCACCTGGACAGCGGGGTCGATTTCGCCTCGCTGGCCGAGCAGTTGGAGAACGACAGCGGGGTCATCGAGCGCGGTGTCGGCTTCCTGCTGGAACGGCCCGAGGACATTGGAAACCTCGGTCGGGAGACGTACGAGAAAGTGCAGGGCGCGCTGTCCCAGGCGGACGCGTGGATGGTCGTCACGGTGACGGAGGGCGAGCTCGCCGACGGCGAACTGCTCGCCGGCGTAAGGGATCTGACGGACGCGCCGCAGCCTCTGGAGGTCGTGCGCGCGCATCTGCGCTGGCGGCTGGGGGAACGCGACGCCGACCGACTGCTGACGCGCCAGGACGTACAGGACGTGATCGCCGAGCTGATGGGCGGCGTCCCTGCCTGTCGGCAGGCCGGGGATCTAGCCGCCACGATGGTCGAGCAGTACGACCTGCACGGCGTCGTCGACCTGGACCGGCTGCGTGAACACCGGGCCCGGCTGGAGGCGGAGGACTTCGAGATCTGGGCCGAGAGTCTGCCGGACGCCGGCACGCGCAGCTTCGCGCTCGCCCTGGCGGTACTCAACGGGCTGCCGCAGGAGGACGTTGCCCAGGCCGCCCGTTCGCTGCGCGAGCGGCTGGAGGACGACGGGCCCTACCTCCGGGCGCCCGGGCCCGACGGACGCACGGTCCGGTTCAAGGACCTGTTCGAGACGCCCCGGCGACGGCAGCTGCAGCACCTGCGCGCCCAGGAGCGGGACAAGCCGGGCGGCGAGCCCGGGACGATCATCGAGTACAAGGACCCCGGGTACGCGCGCCGGGTGATCCTGCACGCCTGGACCCAGTACGAAATTCAGGGCGAACTCCTCGACTGGCTAGACGAGTTGGTGGTGCACCCGGCGGAGCAGGTGCGCGTCTACGCGGCGGCCTCCGGGCTCGGGGTGCTGGCCGCCGAGACCTACCGGCACATTGAACGCCGAGTCCTGGACCCCTGGGCGCGCAGCGACAGCGCGCTGCGCCGCACCGCCGTCGCCTACGCGCTCTCCGTGGCCTGCCAGAATCCCTGGGTGCGGGAGCAGGCGACCGCACTGGTGGGCGGCTGGTACGCCGACGAGCGGCCCCAGGTGCAGGCGGCCGCGGCTCGGGTGCACGGGTTGGGCGTGGTATCGGGACGTCCTGTCGAGGAACTCGCCCGGCTGTTCGTGGTGGACAACGTGACGGTGGCGGTGGCCGCCGGCTGCGCGCTGGCCGATCTAGTCGCCGACGATCCCGACGCGGCTGGCTCGGTGCTGCCCATGCTGCGGGACAGGACCGGCGACCACCGCTCCGGCCGGGCGGCGGTGCTCGCCTTCCTGATCGTCGCGGCACAGGTGGTTGTGGAGACGAAGGACATCGACCCGGGAGCCGCGGTGCCCGAGTGGCCGACGCTGCTGTACCTGGCGCACCGGCGGCCCGAGCTACGGGACTCCTTCGTGTGGTTGTGGCGTGCGGCGCTGAACGAGTCCTTCTTCCACGACGAGGCAGAACAGGTCGTCGGCGACTGGGCGAAGCTGGCCGAACGAGACTCCGAACTCCGCGAGATGTTACGGCTGCTGGTCGGCGCCATCGCCCACGGCGACCAGCGTTCTGGCCGGATCCTGCGCTCGTGCGCCGACGACTGGGTGCACCCGGACCGGATCGTCGGGCTGCCCCTCACGGCCGCCATGGTGCACGCGCAGCTCGACATGGAAGGGGTGTGAGGATGAGCGTCTCCCTGATTCTCAACGAGCGGGTGATCTCCCGCAGCCGGGTGGGTGAGCTGCCCAACCTGCCGCCCTCGGTTGCGATCGTCTACCCGGTGGAGGGCGGCCCCTTCGAGGTCGAGACCGTCCGCACCTTCGGGCAGCGCTGGTTCGGCAAGAACCGGGCCTGCTACGTCGTCGACCTCAGCGACCACAGGCGCCAGGCGTCCGTCAGCAAGACCCCGCTGACCTGCAAGGACGGCGGACACCGGTTCCAAGCGACGATCGACATCGGCTTCAAGGTGCACGACCCGGTGATGGTGGTGTCCAGGAACGTACGGGACGCGTTGACGGTCGTCTACGGCTACCTCACCGACCGCATCCGGCTGCAGGCCTCGCGGTTCGCGATCACCGAGGCCATGGCGGCGCAGCTGGCCGTCAACCAGGAGCTGGACCGGGAGATCCGGCTCCCCGAGGGCATCACCATCTACTACTGCAAGGTCCAGATGGAGCCCGACCAGGCCGCGGCCCGGTACATCCAGGAACTGGAGGAGGCGCGGCGTCGGGCCAGGCTCGGTGTGCACGTTCACGAGGCCAGACGCTCGGAGACCTACTCCGACGAGGACATCGAGGACATCAGGGCGGCCGGCCGTAGGCGCCGGCAGTCGGAGGAGCGGGCCGCGCTGGGGAATACACGGCTGGACTTCGACAACCTGATCCGCGAGCACCTGGTCCGCCACCCCGAGGAGACCACGCACGCCCTCGAACTGCTGGCGCGGGTCCGTGAGACCGAGGCCACCCAGCACGAGATCCGGGACCAGCGGCACGCCGAGATGGTCAAGTACCTCATCGAGCGGGGTGTCGTACGCGAGGTCGACCTGCCTGGCCTGCGCCAGGGTGTGCTCGGTCCGAGCGCGCCCGGCACCGGAGTCGCGGGTGTGCTGGAGCGGCCCGACGCCGGACAGCCGGCCTCCTTCGCCTCCGGTGCGACACCCGGCGGTCCCAACTACTCGGCGTCCGCGCCCGCGGCGGCGCAGAGCGGGCCCGTGCAGTGGGGCGGCAGCGCTCCGGCACCCGCCGTCGCGCCGCCGAGTGGACTGATACCGGTGTACGTCGTCCTGGACACCTCGCAGGCCGCGGCTGACTGCGTCACTGATCTAGGCAATGCGCTGCGCTCGGTGCAGACACTGCTGGCCAACAGCCCCGACGTGGCCGCCGCCATCCGGCTCTCGGTGATCACCTACGCCGACGGCGCCGATGTGGTGCTACCGCTCACCGAGGTCTCCTGGCGCACCGGCGTCCCGGGGCTGAGCACATCGCCGGGCTGCCGTTACCAGCCGGTGCTGCGGCGACTGCTGGACCTGGTGCCGCTGGAGACGGAACGGCTGAAGGAGCAGGTGCCCCGGGTACTGCGGCCCGTCGTGTTCTTCCTGGCCGTCGGCCAGGCCGAGGACGACACCGAATGGCCGGTGGCACACGCCGATCTGATGGCGCACAAGTACTTTCCGCACATCGTGGCGTGCGGCATCGGAACGGACCGGGACCGGGTCGTGCAGCGCCTCGCCTCCCGCCCCGAACTGGGCGTCGTCGCCGTCGAGGACGCGGATCTCGCGCAGTCGGCGGTGCAGTTCTCCGTCCTGTTGCAGCAGACGCTGCTGCATCTGGGCCGGAGCGCGATCGCGGGCGGTATGGAGTTGAAACTCGACTGCCCGCAGGGTCTTCGGCCCGCCGTGCAGGAGCAATAGAGCGGCTGAACAGCAAAGGGGAAGAACTGGGATGGCCGAGACGCTTGGGCAGTTGCTGCCGGTGTACGTCCTCGCCGACGAATCGGGCTCCATGTCGAGCTACGTCGGCGACCTCAACGAAGGAATGAAGTCGTTGCACGTCGCGCTCCTGGGGGAGCCGATGGCCGCCGCCAAGGTACGTTTCTCCGTGTTGGGTTTCTCCAACAGCGTCGTGGAACACCTGGTGCTGGCCGATCTGAGGAGCGAGAACGAACTGCCACGGCTGTCCGCCGGCGGCGGCACGAACTACGACGCGGCGTTCGCCGCGCTGCTGGAGCACATCCCGCAGGACGTACAGACGCTCAAGTCCCAGGGGTACAAGGTGCTGCGCCCCGCGGTCTTCTTCCTCAGCGACGGCCAGCCGACCTGTGGTGAGGAGTGGCGCCAGACGCACAGCCGACTGACCGACCGCAGGGTGACCGGTGCGGCACCCAACGTCATCGCCTTCGGGATCGGCGGGGCGCGGGCCGAGACGATCCTGGCCGTCGCGACCGAGCAGAAGTTCGCGTTCATATCGATCCCCGGTGCCCAGCTCGGCGATGCGATCGCCAAGTTCTTCACCGCGCTCACCAAGAGCGTGGTCGAATCGGCCAGTGCCCTGGCCGCTGGCCAGCAGGCGGAGCTGGCGGTGGAGAAGCCGGAGGGCTTCCGCCTCGCGATCGACGAGGTCTGATGGTGGACAAGCGGTTGCCCTTCTGGCGGAACAAGAGCCAAAAAGACGAGCAGCGGGACGCACCCGAGCCGCCGGACGCCGACACGGCCGGGGCCGCCGATCAGCGGCTTCCCGGCCTGCGCCAGGCCGAGGCCCGGCACACGTCCGCGCCGCGTGAGGGTGGTACAGCACCGCCCCTCGGGCACGTCTCCGAGTACGTGGTGCCCGAATACCGGGTCGAGCATTACGTTGTAAGTGAATACAGCGGGCCGGCCTTGGAGCCCCCGCCCCCCGACCCCGGACAGCGATCGGCTCCTCCCCGGCGGCAGGGCGACAACCAGGTCCACGGCATGGAACTGCAGGGTGCGCAGGATCCGCGCATCGCTCCGCCGCAGCACCCCCCGGCGCCGAGGCACACGCCTCCCGATGCGCAGGCCGGAGTTCCGCCGCAGCACGGCTCGACACCGCGGCACGCGGCACCGGGGAGGCCTGAGCCCGAGGCCGACCGGTCCGCACCGGACTCCCGGCGCGGCACGAGCCGGTACCGGCGGGTCGTGCTGGGGAAACCCGCCGCCCACGTGGAGCCCAAGCCGCCGCCCGGCGATCCCTATCGGCCGGACACCCTCTTTGACGGGTGGTCGACCCCAGAGCTGACCATGCGGCTGGCCTCTGTACGAGGGGACCAGCACCGTTTCGACGGGCGGCCGCGACAGGACGACGTGGTCGTCGCCTGGCACGAACCGTCGGCCACGGTCGTCTTCGCCGTGGCCGACGGTGTCTCGGCGGCCGCGCAGTCGCACGTGGGCGCCGCGCTGGTCTGTCGCACGGCGGTCAACGACCTGCTGGTGCAGCTGGGCGAGGACAGGCCCGGCCCCGACTGGACCCGGGTACTGCAGGCGGCCCGGTATCAGCTGCTCATGCGGGTGGCTCGTGGCCGGGAACCGGACGAGAGCGACCTGGTGGAGGCGACCCGGACCCTGGCGACGACCCTGGTGACGGGCATGGTCGCACCGGCCGAGGGCGGCGGGATGCACGTAACGTTGGTACGCGCCGGGGACTCCTCGGCGTGGTGCCTGCACCAGGGCCGGTTCAACCCTCTGCTGAGCGACAAGAACAGCAGCCCCGGCGATATCACCAGCAACGCGGTGGTCGCGCTGCCGCGCCTGTCGACCCGTTCCCGCCCGCTGTCGTACACCCTGCCCGCCGACGGCGTCCTGCTGGTCGGCACCGACGGTTTCGGTGATGCGCTTGGCGACGGCTCCGGCATGGTGGGCGAGCTGTTCGCAGAGCTGGCGGTGCGCCCGCCCGAGCCCCGGGTTCTCGCCCATCTGCTGGACTTCTCCCGGGAGACCTTCGACGACGACCGCACGCTGCTCGCCGTCTGGCCCCGGCACCGGCTCTCCGGCGGGGCACCGTGACCGGGTCCGGGGCGGCGCGGATCGCCCGTTCGGATCTGGTGCTGGGCACGGCGTTAGGGGGTGGTGGGCAGGGCAAGGTCTGGGCGGTCGAGAAGCGGCTGGTCAACAGGAAATGGCCGGTGGCGTACAAGGAGTACAAGCCGGGCTCCCAGGGGCAGTTGCGGATCGATGCGCTGGAGCAGATGGTCGCCTTCCTGCCCGAACAGCCGCTCGCGGTCGGGCAGTGGCTGGCCGAGCACGCCGCCTGGCCCGCGGCGCTGGTGACCGAGGGGTCGCAGGTCCGCGGCTTTCTGATGCGGCAGATCCCGGACGAGTTCTTCATCACCATGCCGTTGGGGGGCGGCAAAAAGGCGGCGGGTTTCGAGTTCCTGCTCAACTCGCTGAACTACGTGGACAAGATGGTGGGGAACGTGACGCCTCGCCAGGTATTCGGTCTGTTGCTCTCCTTCGCCGACACCTTGGAAAGGCTGCACGGCCTCGGTGTGGTGGCCGGTGACCTCTCCCCGAAGAACCTGCTGTTCTCGCTGTCCGGGCTGCGGCCCAGCTGCTTCCTCATCGACTGCGACGCCATGGGACTGCGCGGTGACTGGGTGCTCAAGCCTGTGCAGACGCCCGGCTGGCAGCTGCCCGACGGCGAGGCGCCGGAGACACCGGAAGGTGACCGCTACAAGTTTGCGCTGCTCGCGGTGCGGCTCTTCCTGCACGAGCAGTACGGCGAGGACATCACCGCGCTGCGGCGGATGGACGGTGCCGTGGCCGACCTGGCCGAGCGTGGCCTGAGCCGGACGCCCACCGACCGGCCCGCACTCAGTGACTGGCTCGACCCCCTGCGGCGCGCCTTCGACAGCGCCCCCGAGGCCTGGCCAGCCGCCGCGCAGGCCGGGCCGCAGACGGCGACCGCTCCGACGGCGACCAGGCCGACGGCGGGCGCTCCGACGGCCGGTCCGGGCCCGTTCGGTACGGCCACCGGCAGCACGCGTCGCGGGGGTTCGCGTCCCGCCGGCCCGCGAGGGACCACGGTTGGCGGCCAGGTGCCCCGGCAGACCTCCGGCCCACTCCCCTCCGGCCCCTTCCCCCCTCCCCGCAGCACACCCCGGCGCGCGCCCTCGTCGGGACGGGCGGGTGCCGTCGGGTTCTGGATCGTGCTGGCGATCATCGCGCTGGTCGTCTGGCGGATCGCGACGCACAGTGGCTCCGGGAGCAGCGGTGGCAGCAACGACAGCACGGGCCGGCCCGGGATCGGGTCCACGAACACGCGCGCGGAGCAGGCGACAGCGCTGCACACGCTCCTGGCGCAGAACACCGACCGGCGCCGCGGGGTCTCCGACGCCGTGCAGTCGATGATGAACTGCAGCAACCTCCAGGAGAACCGGCAGGTCTTCGAGGACGCGGCCGACGCACGGGCCAACCTCGTCGAGAAACTGGACGCGCTTGCCCTCGATCAGCTGGCCGACGACCTGGCGCCGGACCTGCACAACGCCTGGCAGAGCTCGGAGGAGGCCGACCGGGCCTACGTGCGGGTGGTCGACGACGTGTCGGGCAACTGCTCGACCTCCGCCGTGACCGGATCAAGCGCCTGGCAGGACGCGGTTTCGGCGAGCGCCGACGCCACGGCGGCGAAGAAGGACTTCGTCGCCGTATGGAACCCCGTCGCACGGGAGTTCGGGCTGGAGACGTTGGCCTGGTCCGATCTGTGAACCACTGCCGGACCCACTCACGAGCCCCCGAACCGGTCCGCGGATCCTGGTCGGCCCTTTCACCCGCGCACCCTGGGCCGGACCGTACCGGCCGCCTGCATCGGGGCGGTCGAGGCGGTGCCGTCCGCGGGCCGCGGTGCCGCGAACCCCGGTCGGCCGCGCCACCTGTTGCCCCGGGCCCGCGCCGTCACCTCCCGGCCTGCCCACCCTCTCGCACCCGCTTCAACGCATCCGCGTTGTGGACGGTCACATGAGTGCGTCCGGTCGTCACCCACCCCTCGGCCCGCCATTGCTCCAGGACCCGGCTGACGGTTCTGCGGGAGCCGAGTACCAGGCCGGCGAAATCGTCCTGGGACAGTGGCAGATCGATTTCCACGACCCCGTCGGAGTTGCGCCGACCGTGACTGGCAGCGAGGTCGAGCAGCAGGCCGGCCAAGCGCGCAGCGAGCGGATCGGCGCCGACCGAGGTGCGCTGCCGGTCGGCGTCCCGTAGACGCGCGGAGAGCACCTGGCGGACGGCGCCGGTGATGACGGGATGGTCGTGGGCCGCTGCCCGGAACGCCTCGGCGGGTATCACCAGGGCCTGGACCGGTATGAGGGCGGTGAGCGTCGCCGATCTGGGCCCGCCGTCCAGCGCGGCCTGTTCACCGAGCAGGTCGCCGGGGCCGCGCAGGGCCAGTACCGCCTGGTAGCCAGCGGCGGCGACCGTGGTCACCTTGACACAGCCGCGGCCCAGGACGAGGAGGTGGTCGCCGAACTCGTCCTGCCGTAGCAGGTGTTCCCGTGGGGTGAAATCGGTCACCTTGCCTGCCTCGCGCAGTGTCTGCCGGGCCGTGGCGTCCACCAGGTTCCAGAACGGAGTCCGGCCGGGCCCGTGTCCGAGCGGGCCGTTCTCTCGGAAATCCGCGGTCATCCCAACCTCTCCCGCCTCACCCCGCCGTCAACCGGTGAGGCCCGCGACCGCTATCAGTGCGCAGCCGCCCACCGCGGTGAGCAGTGACTGCCGTACGAGCCCCTGTTTGATCCACACGATGCGGCTCATGTCGACCAGTTGGCGGGTCAGCGCGGGCAGCGGGGCGTGTCGGCCCAGGTGGTCGGCGAGCTCGTCCGGACTCCAGTGCCGTAGGTGGCCGTAGAAGATGAAGTCGTCGACGTGGTCCGAGCGTATGCGGCCCGCACGGTTGTGGCGGGGCAGAACGGCAAGGATCGCAAGCACGGCTGAGAGCGCGAGCAGTGCCAGGCCCGTCCACAGGGCCGTCTTCGGCAGGGCGCCCGAGACGCTGCCGAGCCGGTGTCCGGAGCCGGACAGCGCGGCCACGCCCGCGAGTGCCGCGGACTCCATCGCAAGGGCGAAGGATGCCTTGGCGTCCACGGTGCGGGTCCACTCGGCGAGCACGGAGTGCACTTGCCAGGCGGTCTTGGTCGCTTCCTCGCGGGTCGCCGACTCACCCTCGGACACGGGGCGCACTTCTCCTCGTGGTTGGCGGACGTGTGCGCCAGGCCGACGCAGGAGGACATTACCCACCCGTCTGCTTCCGCAACCTCCGGTCTCGAGGTGGTGAAAGCTCCGCCTGGACCACGCTGTGGGCCTGCGGGCGTAGGTGGTGAAGGTTCGTGTGTCGGGAGGCGGGCGGAGACCGTCTCGCGGACCTCGGCCGACGGGGCGCTCAGAACGGCGAAGCCCGCTAGCCGTGGGCGATGGGCCACTCGCCGAGCTGGGCCGCCAGGAACACCGCTGCCACCGAGGGGCGGACCGCATACGTCGCGCCCGCGCTCCCTCCCGGAGCCGCCCACCAGTAGAACGGATACCGCCGCCCACTGTTGCCGTGGGCTTTGCCCATTCCGGACACCACGCCGGCCACGCGTCGCGCCGCATCGCCCTGGCCCGGCCCGCCCAGGACCTTGTCCGCCAGCTCCGTGCAGTGGATCGTCCGGCCGGGGGCGCGCAACAGGTACTCCAACATCTGCCGGGCCTGCGGTGCGAGTTCAGCCAGGAACACCGCAGCACGCTGCAAGTCCTCCGGACCCCAATCCGGGGCGGCGTAGTGTCCCGCCCCGCCGGAGTGCTGAGCCCATCGTGGATCGGCTTCAGTCAGATACACCGTCACGCCTGCCCCCCAAGTCTCGTCTTTGAGCGCCTTCATTCTGCCCCGCTCTCAGCGCCCTGGGACCATCGCGCGCCTGATCTGTCCACCTCCAAGGCATCCAGCAGTCGGCCAGTGTGCGTAACGTCCGTGCGGTACAGGACCTCTGGGGCGTTGTGTGTCGAGGGCTGGCCGACGGGGCGTCAGGGCCGGGGGTGGCAAAGGTCAGAGGGCGTGCTCAGCGCGACGCGGCAGGCGCCTTCTAAGACCGTGTCCTATGTGCACACCTTCGGCGGCTGAATCCCCCTACGCCTCCGGCGCCCCGCGGATCACGGCGAAGAGGGCCCGGTCCGTGGGGAGGCCGGCGGCGTCGAACGCGCGGTGCCGGCCGAGGTGTTCGACCCGGCTACCGGGACAGCTCTTCAGCAGATACTCCGTCAGCCAGACGTCGGGCGTCGGCACCATGCGCGGCAGTCCGAACGATTCGGGCATCTCGTCCTCACCGCTGTCGAAGAACATCACCTTGCCGGTCCGGTCCCAGAGCCCTCGCAGCAGGTCCGTGGCGACCTCGAGCCCCAGCTCCCGCACCATGTGGTGCCAGACGGACAGCAGGAGGGTGCAGTCGGTCGCCGGCAGGAGGACGACGGTTTCAGGGCTGAGTTCGAGGTCCATCACCGCCACGTTGTCCAGCCGGTTCCGTCGCACGGCCGTCATCGCGGTGCGAACGCATTTCGGGTCCGCCTCCAGGGCGACGGCGGGTATTCCGCGCTCGGCGAGCTTGATCGGGAAATAGCCGACATTCGCGCCCACGTCCAGCGCGCTCCCCACTCCGAGCCGCTCGACGACCGGTGCCATCGCCGTCCAGCGCGACCCCGTACCGACGGATCTCTTCGCCTTTCGCACGGGTACGCCCGGGACCGGCTGATAGACGCCGCTGGGCAGCGCGTCGAGCTTGAGGCGGAACAGGTCGATCGCGTCGTCGAGCTTCCGGCGGGCGGTGCGCAGCAGCTGGTTCGAGGGAAATCGCTGGTGGAGACGCACCATGCGCGTGGAGGTCTGAGTTCCGTCAGTTCGGTCCACGGATACCTCTATCGACTGGCGATATCCAGGCCGCCCGCATCGCCGTCTCCCACGAGGGAATGACCGGGAAATGGCATGGAGCGGAGAATGGCATGACGGCAACCGAAGCATTTTCTCAATTACCGCATTCAGCCAGTACAACCGTATCTTCGGGCCTGCCGTCCTGCAATTCGGAGCCGAAGGAGAGAACAGCGCCCGGCCTGTAGCATCGGACGTGGGCACGTGGGTTCTCGGTACCGCGAGCGTCGTCCTCGCGGGGTCCTCGCGCCCGGCGGGAGAAGCCCGTGAACGCACCTGCTGAGCTCCTGATCGACACTCCGGCCGGTCTCGCGCGCGTCACGTCCCCGGCTCCACGTGCCGTCTGGTGGGAACTGGCGGACAAGGACCCGGACACCAACCCCAGCCAGACCCCGACGTGGCTGGACTGCCTGTGCGCGACGGCCCCGTACCGGGACGCGAGCCGCCTCTACGAGTTCGAGCGCGGCCATCGGCTCGTGCTCCCCCTCGCGGGCAGGAGGCATCGCCCCCAGATCCTGGGCGCGGAGGAGTCCTGGCCGGCCCAATGGGGCATCGGCGGGCCGGTGTGCCCGGAGAGCGCGAGTCCGGCGGAGGCACGCGCGGTCTTCGCCGATCTCGCGCGGCTGCGCGCGCTTCGGGTCGGTGTGCGGCTGCGGCCGGCGGACCAGGACGTATGGGCGAACGCCGCCCCGGGCTTCCGTCCCGAGCCTCACATGACGCAGATGGTGGACCTCGACGGCGGCTTCGACACCGTCTGGGAGCGGCGCTTCGGACGTCGTGTGCGGCGGGAGATCCGCCGGGCCGAGCGCTCGGACGTCGAGGTGGAGGTGGACCGTACCGGCCGGCTCGTTCCCGTCTTCTACCACCTGTACCGCAAGTCGATCGTGCGCTGGGCCGAACAGCAGCACGAGCCGCTGGCGTTGGCCCGCTGGCGCAGGACGCGAGACTTCCCCGAACGGCGACTGGAAGAAGTGGCCGCACAGTTCGGCGAGAGGTGCACGACCTGGGTGGCGTGGTGCTCCGGAGAGCCCGCCGGAGCGTGCGTCGTCTTGCGGCACGGCAGTCACGCCAAGTACTGGCGCAGCGCCATGGACCGGGAACTGGCGCATCCGGTCCGCGCCATGCCACTGCTCTACCGGCTGGCGATCGAGGACGCGTGCGACGCGGGCTGCCGGACGTTCGACATGGGGGAATCCGCCCCAGGATCCTCCCTGGCCGAGTTCAAGGCGTCGTTCGGGGCGGAGACCTTCTCCTCCCCGCGTTACGTCCGGGAACGGCTTCCCGTCTCGGCGGCCGAGCGCCGGCTGCGGACGGCCGTCAAACGCCTGATCCGCTTTCAGGACCCCTGAGTCCTCCTCGTCCCGGTCGTCGATCGTCCCTCGTACCGTCCGTTCCCCGTCCCGGTCCCCGCTCGCTCCTCCGCCCTCGGCGGTCACCCCCACACGTCGACGGGCTCCGCCCCGGCACTGTGGTCGAGCTGCTTGAGGCCGTACGCGTCCAGCAGCATGCGCAGCAGTCCGAACTGGTTGTTCGGCTGGTCGTGATCACCCCGCTGGACGTGCTCGCCCACCAGGACGGTGGGGATGTGATTGGGCCCCTGTGAATCGTCCTCGTCCCAGGTGACGACCAGCAGGCTGTTGTGGGTCATGGCCCAGTCGGCGTAGTCGCCGAGATTGTCCCGCAGCCAGGTGTCCCCCTGCCGCACGCCGCCGTCGTGCATGTCGTGCTCCAGGTCCGGTACGACGAACGCGACCGTCGGCAGATCGTCGAAGTCGCGGGGGAAGTCGGTCCACGGGCGGTTGACGGAAGAGGGAAGGTTGTCGAAGTTCACCCACGGGTTGTGCCGACGCACGTAGGCCCCGCTGGCGCAGCCGGTGAAGCCCGCGCCGGGCATGCTCTGCGCATAGCCGACGAAGCTCCGGCCGGACTCGATGAGTTGGGAGCCGAGGTTCCGCGCCGTGAGCGCGTGCGGGCAGGAATCGTCGGTGACCCCCAGGTAGGAACCCGCGAAGAGCGCCAGGTAGTTGGGCTGGCTCGGATGGGTGAGGGCGTAGAACTGGGTGAGCGAGGCGCCCCGCCGGGCCAGTTGGTTGAGGTAGGGGGCGTCCGGGTTCCCGATGACGGCGTCGTACGGCTGGTCCTCCTCGATCACCACCACGACATGGTCCGGGCGGGGGATCCCGGACCCGGCCGACGCCCGGTCGCAGCCCGCCGTCACCAGGAGCGTCAGCATCACGGCCGCCCAGGCGAGGAGCCCCCTCGTCAGGCGACGTCCCGGCCTTGTGCGCGCTTCTCGCACTCGTGGCTCCACCGCTCTCCCTCCGGGCGCCGCCCGACGTGCTCCGTACGTGATCGCTGCGGGCTGCCACTTGCAGCCGTCGGAAATAACGCCACAATCAGTACTAATATCCCTTACCGGTCTGCATCGTGTACCGGTGTGGACCGACGAGCCGGAATGCCGTCAGCCGGTGTCACGGGTGGCCGTTCACCGGGACGGGGACCGACAGGCCGGATCCGGAAGGTGCCAGATGCGTCGAGTCAACGCCCCCGCCGTCCACGGCGGGAGGGCGGCGGGTCCGCTCGGGCAGTCCGCGTCCCGCGCCCTGGGGACCGTCGTCGCGGTACCGACTCCCCGGGAGACCCTTTCATGGGCAAGCTCCAGACGCTGACGAGCGGACGCATGGCGTCCTTCACCAGCGCTGTGACGCGGCGGCCCGGTGCCGGCGGCGGGGAGCGACGTCACTCGGACCGGACCACGGCACGCCAGTGGACGGCACGGCTCGTCCTTCCCGTCGCTCTCACCCTCTGGCTGCTGTCCCTGCGCCACGTGAACCTCGCCGGAATGCGCGACTACGGCCTGCTGCAGGTGCTGCCGGTCCTCTTCTGGATCGCCCTCGGCCTGCTCGCCCTCGGCTTCTGTCTGGCGCTGACCGACCGGCGCACCGCCGCCGGATGGTTCGCGGGCTACGTCCTGGGGCTGATCGCGGTCATCCACGCGACCCCCACGCTGCTCTACCCGGCGCTGCGCTACAGCTGGGCGTGGAAACACGTCGCGGTGACCGACGCGGTGATCCGCCACCACGGCGAGGTGCCCAACGCGGGCAAGCTCGACATCTACAACCAGTGGCCCGGGTTCTTCGACCTCAACGCCTTCTTCCTGCAGGCCACCGGCCTGGACTCGGCGCTCGGCTACGCGACCTGGACCCCGCCCGTCTACAACGCCGTACTGCTCGCTCCCCTGCTGCTGCTCTACCGCACGGTGACCCGGAACCGCCGGCTGATCTGGGGGGCGGCCTGGGTCTACTACTCGTGCTCATGGGTGGGGCAGGACTACTTCGCGCCCCAGGCCTTCGCGTTCCTGCTCTTCGTGACGCTGATCGCCCTGGTCATGGGGCAGTTGCCCACCTCGGTGCTCTACCGCACGGGTGACATCCGCACCGACCGGTGGCCCGTCGGCCGGTTCGTGCTGGTCATGGTGCTCGCGGCCGTCATCATCTCCTCGCACCCCCTGACCCCGCTCATGCTGCTCAGCGCCCTGGTGGCGCTGTCGCTCCCGCGGCGCAACCGACGGGTCGTGCTGCCCGTCCTGGCGGGCGCGCTCCTGCTGACCGCGGTCTGGAACTCCACCGTCGCCCGCCCCTACATCTCGCAGAACCTGCACGACTTCCTCGGCTCGCTGCTGAAACCCGACACCAACGTGGTCTCCGGACTGGCCGCCCTCGGCACCGCGGCCCCGGGGCACGTCGTGGTGGCCTGGGTCGACCGGGGCCTGTCCGCCACGGTCTTCGCCCTGGCGGCCGTCGCCTTCCTGGCCCGCCCCTGGGTCCGCCGCACCGGTCTGCACCTGCTCGTCGTGGCCCCGCTGCCGGTCCTGGCGGCGAACGCCTACGGCGGAGAGATGATCTTTCGCGCGTATCTCTTCGCGCTGCCCGCGGCCTCGCTCCTGATCGCGGTCCTCCTCCTCGGGCGGGTCAGACGGCCGCGCCTGCAGGTGCTGGCCGCCTGTCCACTGCTGCTCGCCCTGCTCGGGGGACTCGTGTTCGGCTACTACGGCAAGGAATCGGCGAACTACTTCACGAAGGACGAGGTGGCGGCCGGACGCTTCGTCGCGGCCACCGCTCCTCCCGGGTCCACGGTCGTCACCCTGACCTCGGGCGTACCCGGCCTGTACACGCGCTACGACGAGAACCCCCAGGTGGAGTTCGTCCAGCAGGACATCGAGGACCGGCTGCGCCTGGTGAGGGATCCGGTTAAGGGCCTCGAGGGGTTCGTCCAGCGGGCCAGCCCGCAACAGCCCGCCTTCATCATCCTGAGCCGGGCCCAGGCCGCCGACATCTACCAGACGGGGATCCTGCCCGCCGGCATCACACGACGTATGGACTCGGCGCTGTCGAAGAACCGGGACTACTTCCCCGTGTACCGCACCAAGGACGCGGTGGTCTACCGCTATCAGGGCCCGAAGAGCTGAGCGGGGACATGACCTCACTGCGCTGGGGACTCGCGCTGTCCGGCTGGGTGGCCCTGGCGGTGGTCACCCTCCTGCCGGACGCCCCGGTCCTGCGCGGCCCGGTGACGACGGCGTTCCTGCTCGTCTGTCCGGGCCTCGCGGCCTCCCGGTGGGCCCGGACGGGTGCCGTGCGCGTCACGGACCGCACGACCCTGCTGGAGACGGGCGCCCTGGCCCTGACGCTGAGTCTGTCGATGGCGGTGCTCGTCGTGGAGCCCCTGTTCCTGGCGGACGCGTTCACCGTCACCCGGGCGCTGCTCGCCCTCGCCACCGCCACCTCGGTCCTGGCCCTGCTGCCCCGGCCCGGCGAATGGCCGCGCCGGGTCCCGCGAACCGCCCCGGACCCGGACTCCAGGACGGCCGGCGGCGACCGGTCCGAGCCGCCGGCACCCGAGTGAGAGCCGCGGCGGCCTCTCCGGGCCGCCGCGAGGCGCACGAAGAACGACGCGACGGTGTCCCGCACGCCCGAACCACCGGGCTTCGCCCCGCGCCCGCCCGGCGGGCACGCTCACGAGTCGCCCAAAAGACCTGGTCGCCGTCTTGACGTCTCCGACAAATCGGGTAAAGGTGTAGATATACGTTGTAAACGTATACCGTAGGCCGCACTCGGAGATGCATGATCATGTACAACGACCCGATCATCAGTGACCAGCGAGAGGCCGAGGCGCACGGCACCGTCAGCCTGGTCGTCCCGGCCCTCAACGAGGCGCGCAACATCGCCTGGGTCTTCGATCAGATCCCGGCGTGCGTGGACGAGGTCATCCTCGTCGACGGCGACTCCACCGACGCCACCGTCCCCATGGCGCAGCACTGCCTGCCGACCGTGCGCAACGTCCGGCAGAGCGGCCCCGGCAAGGGCAACGCGCTGCGCACCGGCTTCCTCGCGGCCAAGGGCGACTACGTGGTGATGATGGACGCCGACGGCAGCATGTCGCCGGCCGAGATCCCCCACTTCGTGCACTTCCTCGACCACGGCTACGACTTCGTCAAGGGTTCGAGGTTCGTCGCGGGCGGCGGCTCGCTCGACATCACCCCCATCCGCAGGATGGGCAACCACGTGCTCCTGATGGCCGCCAACCGGCTGTACGGCGCCTGCCTGACCGACCTGTGCTACGGCTACTGCGCCTTCCGGCGCAGCTTCCTCGAACAGCTCGACCTGCACGCCGTGGGTTTCGAGATCGAGGCCGAGATGATCGTGCACGCCCTGCGCTCCGGTCTGCGCATCGCCGAGGTGCCGAGCCTGGAACTGCCCCGGCGCAGCGGCTGCTCGAACCTCCACGCCATATCCGACGGGCGCCGCGTGCTGCGCACCCTGCTCTCGGAGCGGCCGGGAGCCCGGTCCTCCGCCGCCCGCCCCTCCGCCGTCCGGCCCTCGGCCGTCCAGCCCGAGACGAGCGCGTCGTGACCGCCGCCCCGGTCCGCTCCCCCCTCGTCCGGCCCCCCGTGCCGGTGGTCGACATCGACCTGGCCCGGCCGGGCGAGTTCCGGCTGCCCGGTGACCGGGGACCGGCCCGGCCGCAAAAACAGGCCCGCGCACTCGTACGACTGCACGGGCGCCCCCTGGGCATGGTCAGCGCCGTGGACGCCCCGGGGCCCGACGAGCTGTGGCGGGCGCTCGCCGACACCGCGAGCGTGGAGCTGGCCGAGCAGCTCACCCGGCACCACGCCGCGAACCGGAGCGAGCCCTCCGAGGAAGGCGCGCGGCACCACGCACCCCGGCGGACAGCCGTCATCAGCGTCATCGTGGCCACGCGCGACCGGCCGGAACAGCTGCGCCACTGCCTGCGGTCGCTGCTGCGCTCGGCGTACCCCGAGTTCGAGGTCATCGTCGTCGACAACGCCCCCGCCGACGGCGCGGCCGAAGCCCTGCTGCGCGAGGAATTCGCCGGACGGGTCCGCTACGTCCGCGAACCCGTCGCAGGGCTCGCCCGCGCGCACAACGCGGGCCTCGCCCGGGCACGCGGATCCGTCGTCGCCTTCACGGACGACGACACGCTCGCCGACCCCGGATGGCTGCCGACGCTGGCCGAGGCCTTCGCCCGCGACCCGCGGATCGGCTGTGTCACCGGTCTGATCGTGCCCGCCGAACTGGAGACCCCGGCCCAGAACGCCCTCGAACACCAAGGCGGTTTCGCCAAGGGCTACGCACCGCGCACCTGGTCGCTGTCCGACCCGCCGGAAGACCCGCTGTTCCCCTTCACCGCAGGCCGCTTCGGCTCCGGCGCCAACATGGCGTTCCGTGCCGACGCGCTCCGCGCGCTGGGCGGCTTCGACAACGCCACCGGTGCCGGGACGCCCGGCCGGGGCGGTGACGACCTGCTCGCCTTCTTCGAGATCCTGACCGCCGGTCACACCCTCGTCTACGAGCCGGGCGCCATCGTCTGGCACTGTCATCGGCGCACGCGGGACGCCGTGACCGCGCAGGCCTTCGGCTACGGCGCCGGCCTCGGCGCCTACCTCACCGGCGCCCTGCTGGGCAGCCCCCGGCGGCTGCCCGCCCTGCTGCGGCGACTGCCCCGCGGCGTCCGGTACGCCATGGCCCGATCGTGCGCCCGTGGCGCCGATCCCGAGGCCGACTGGTCCCGGCAGCTGGCGCTCACGGAGATCCGCGGGATGCTCTACGGCCCCTTCGGCTATCTCCGCGGACGTCTCACCGGTTCCGGCGCCGGAACCCGATGAGGTGAGCGGCTTGGACACCGGTTCGATGACCGACTCCGCCGTGAAGGGCACAGGCGCCCGACGGGGCCCCCTGGTCATGCTGCGCGCCGGTGTCACCGCGGTGCTCCCGGGCGAGCCCGTCCTTCGCACAGGACACGTCCTCGCGGTCAGTTCCCTCGTCAACGCCGGCCTCGGCTTCTTCTTCTGGACCTTCGCGACCCACTGGTACGACGAACGGACCGTGGGCCTGAGCTACTCGGCGCTCTCCGCGTCCCTCCTGCTCACGGGCATCGGGCAGCTCAACCTGAACGACTTCCTGGTGCGGTTCGTGCCGACCGCCGGCCGCCGCAGCCGCCGTCTGGTCCTCACCTGCTACGCGGCGAGCATCTCCTTCAGCATCGTGGTGGCCCTGGTGTTCCTCGCGGTGGTGCCGGTGATCGCACCGAGACTCGGCTTCCTGCTCACACCGGTCACCGCGGCCTGTTTCGTGGTGGCGACGGCCGGATACGCGGTCTTCGTCCTCCAGGACGGCGCGCTCACGGCGGTCCGCATGCCGGGCTGGGTCGTGGGCGAGAACCTGGTCTTCGCCCTCGTGAAGATACTGCTGCTCGGTCTCGGCGCCGCCCTGGGCTTCTTCTCCGGGATACTGATGTCGTGGGCCGGCGCCCTCCTGGTCTCGCTGTTCGTGGCCAACCTCGTGCTGATGGGCCGGGGCATCCCCCGGCACGAGCGGGAGACGAAGACCGCGCCGCCACCACCCCGCATGCTCAAGTACGCCGCGGCCGACTACTTCGGCTCCCTGTTCCGGACCGCCGGGTACACCGTCGTCCCGCTGATCGTGCTGAACAACTGCGGTGCCGAGGAGAGCGCCTTCTACTCGGTCGCCTGGGGGGTCGCCTACGTGCCCTACCTGGTCGCCCGCAACATGGGGACGTCGCTGCTCGCGGAGTCCGTGCGCGGGCCCGGACGACTCGTGGAGCACTCCCTGCGCGTCCTGCGCCACTCGGGTCTCCTGCTGGGCGGCGTCACCGTCGTCCTGGTCGCCGCGGCCCCGCAGATCCTGTCGATCTTCGGCGGCTCGTACGCCGCCGAAGGAAGCATGCTGCTGCGGCTGCTGGCCCTGTCCGCACTGCCGAACCTGCTGCTGAGCGTGGCCATCGACGTGGCCCGGGCGCGTCGGCGCCTGTGCTGGGCGGTGTGGCTGCAGGTCGCGATGTGCGTCCTGGTGCTCGGGCTCACCCATCTGCTGCTGCCGGTGGTCGGCCTCATCGGCGCGGGCCTCGCCTGGCTCGTCACCCAGTGCCTGATCGCCGGCTTCCTGATCGTGTCCCGGTCCCGCTGGCTCGTCCCCGTCACCGAAGGCTCATCATGAACAGCGCACTCTCCGCCGAACGCACCCTTCCCACCCTCGCGGTCGTCATCTGCGCCTACACCCTCGACCGCTGGGAGGACCTGCGGGCCGCGATCGCCTCGGTGCTGGTCCAGGACCCGCCCGCCGACGAGGTCGTGCTGGTGGTCGACCACAACCGGGCCCTCCTGGAGCGGGCCGAACGCGAGCTGTCCGGCGTCCGCGTGGTGCCCAATCAGAACCGGCGCGGTCTGTCCGGGGGCCGCAACACCGGAGTGGCGGTCTCCCGTGCCGAGGTGGTGGCCTTCCTCGACGACGACGCCACCGCGGAGCCGGGATGGACGGGCCGTCTGCTGGCGCCCTACGCCGACCCCCGCGTGGTGGGCGTCGGCGGGTTCGTCCGGCCGTGGTGGGCCACCGGACGCCCGGTGTGGTTCCCGCCGGAGTTCGACTGGGTGGTGGGCTGCTCCTACCGGGGACAGCCCCGGCGAACCGCCCCCGTGCGCAACTTCATCGGCGCCAACATGTCCTTCCGCAGAAGCGAACTGACCGCGGTCGGCGGCTTCCTCGACGCCCTCGGACGCGTGGGCAGCCGTCCGGCGGCGAGCTGCGACGAGACGGACCTGTGTCTGCGGATCGCCGCCCACGACCCGCGGGCCGTCCTGCTGTACGAGCCGAGGGCCGAGATACGGCACCGGGTCCCCGAGTCCCGTACCAGTTGGGCCTACTTCCGCAACCGCTGCTACATCGAGGGACTGTCCAAGGCGCTGGTCGCACGGCGCTGCGGCAGCGGACCGGCGCTGTCCAGCGAGCGCGCGTACGTGCGCTCGGTCGTCCCGCGCGCCCTCGTCCGCAATCTGTCCCGGCTCCGGCGCCCCGGCGCGCTGCGTACGATCGGGGCGCTGTCCGGTGGTGTGGGCGCGACCGTCGGCGGCTACCTCGTCGGATCGATACGGCCGTTGGGCTCCCGGGACTCCTCACCTCGTCCGCGAGGAGCGGCGGAGCCCGCGACGACGGGCCGGGCATGAGCGCGGAACGGTGAGGAGGACCCGGTCATGAGCGTTGTTCCCGTCTTCCTCTACCACGCGGTGTCGGACGACTCGCCGTCGTGGCTGGCGCGGTTCACGGTGAGTCCCCGCAGGTTCGTGGAGCAGCTGGACATGATCGCCGACAGCGGACTGCGCGTGGTCCCGCTGCGGCAGCTGGTCGCCGCCCTGCTGGGCGGCCCACCGGTGCCACCGCGGTCGGCGGTGCTGACCTTCGACGACGGATACGCGGACTTCGCCACCACGGTGGCCCCGCTGCTCGCCGCCCGGGGACTTCCCTCGACCCTGTACGTGACCACCGGCGCCCTGGAGCCGTCGGACGGCGGGCCGTTCCCGTCCGTGGCGACACTCGGCTGGGCCCAGGTCAGGGAACTGGACGCGGCCGGGGTCGAGATCGGCGGACACACCGAGACCCATCCGCAGCTGGACACGCTGCCGCGGACGACGGTGCGGGAGGAGGTGGCCGGCTGCAAACGGCGGATCGAGGACGCGCTCGGCCACCGTGTCGACTCCTTCGCCTACCCGCACGGCTACTCCAGCCGCACCGTGCGCGCGCTCGTGCGGGAGGCCGGCTGGACGTCGGCCGCCGCCATCCGGGCGGCCTCGGCCTTCAGTTCGCAGGAGGACGACCCGCTGAGGTTCGCCCGGCTCATGGTCCAGGCCGACACCGGACCGGACCGCTTCGCGCTCTGGACCGGCGGTGCCGGGGCCCCGGTCGCGCCGTTCGCCGAGAGTCTGCGCACCCGGGGCTGGCGGGCCTACCGCCGGGCGAGAGCGGTGGCCGGACGGCCGTACCGCGCGATACCCGTCTGACCTCGGGCCGGGCGGCCGGGCATACGGGAGGCCCGCGGCCGGCAGCGCGTCAGCGCTGCCAGACCCGGACCCAGTCCACGAGCATGCGCGCCGAGTCGGTGCCCGGGGGCGGGGTGTAGGGAAGGCCGACGGCCAGGTTGAGGATGACCTCCATGGGCTCGTGGGGAATGCGCTCGGGCTCGGTCACCCGGAACCGCTCGGTCCCGTCTACGTACCAGACGAGTCTGTCCTTCTCCCAGAGCAGCGCGAAGACGTGGTGTCCGTCGGGGAACCCGTCCGCGGTGAAGGTCCCCCGCGCCTTCCGTTCCTCGCCCTCGGCGTTGCGCCAGTGCACGAACATCGACGCCGTGCGCGTGGTGCCGAGGAACTCCACGATGTCGATCTCGGGCGGGGTGTAGCGGCTCGCGGGCATCATCCAGAACTCCGGTGCCATCCCGCCCTGCGGGGGGATGCGGACCGACGCCTCGAAGTAGCCGTAGGTGAAGGTCCTCCGCGGCTGGGCGTACCAGTCGTCCCGGCCGGTGGAGATCATGCCGGACACCCAGGGGTAGACCTTTCCGTCGCTGCCCCGGACGGTCCGGCGCTGGGCGTGGAGGCTCAGGTTCCCCCCGCTCACGGAGACCTGGCCGGGCTGGTACCACTCCAGTTCGTTGTTGGAGCTGATGGTGCAGCCGTCCTCGTTCCAGTCGTAGCACGTGGCCCAGCGCTTCTTGTCGAGGCGTGAGCCGTCGAACTCGTCGTGGAAGACCAGCCTCCAGTCGCCCTGCGCCGAGGGCCGGGGCGTCGCGGTTCCCGACGGGCGCCCGTCCACGCCGCATGCCACCAGCATCAGCATGAGCACACCGAGCACCACGCCCCGTGACGTCATGGGCGGTCGCGTGTCCCGGCCGCGAGGGAGCCGGCCGCCCGGCGCGCGGCGAATCCGGTGCCGGCGACGAACCTCAGCACGGGACCGAAGGTGGGGGCGGCGGCGAGTCCGGTGAAGAACAGGCCGGGCACGGAGGACTCGAACCCGGACGACAGCCGCGGCGCGCCGCGGAACGTCCTTACCTCGCGGCGGAGTTCGGGGGCCAGCAGCCCGAGCCGGTCGACGTCCACCCGGTACCCCGTGGCCAGCAGGAGATGGTCGGCCCGCAGCACCCGTGTGTGCCCGGTGGAGTCCACGAGGTCGAGCCGCACCGTCCCGTCCTCGGCCCCCGCGGAGCGGATCGTACGGCCGCACAGCACCGGGACGTCGTCCATGCGGGGCCGCAGCCACCAGCCGCCGGACGGTCCGAGCACGGCGTGCAGCAGCCGCATCCGCGTGCCCCGCGGAAGACGGCGGATGACACCGCCGCCGTAGCAGCACGCCACGTGCGACCAGCCCGGTCCGAGCGCCGAGCCCGGCTTGAGGATCCGTACCGGACGCGGCCGGTCGGAGGGCCGGTCGGTGTCGGGCGGGCTGCCGTACGCCACGGACGCCGCGCGGGCGATCACGGTGGGGAGGGCTCCGGTCTCGTGCAGCAGGGCGGCGCTCTCCAGAGCCGACTGCCCGGCGCCGAGGACCGCGACGCGCTGCCCCGAGAACCGGGAGAGATCACGGTGCCCGCTGGTGTGGGAGACCAGTTCCCCGGGGAGGCGGCCGGTCAGTTCCGCGGGCTCGTGGGCGAACGGGACCTGTCCGGTGGCCATCACGACGTTCCCGGCGAGGAACTCCTCCCCGGAGTCCAGGGTGACGCCGAACAGTCCGTCCACGTGCTCGACGCCACGGACGTTCCGGCGCTCCAGTTCCGGCACCCGGCGCTCCTGGAACCACCGCCCGTAGGCGATCATCTCCTCGACGGGAATGGGATACAGGTCACCGACGGGTCCGAGTCCCCGCGCCGTGCGGAAGTCCTCGAAGCGGTATCCGGACTCCGGCGCGGAGATGGAGGAGGCGGTGGGAACGGACTTCAGAAACATGCCCATGGGCATGTTGGTGTGCCAGCACTCCATGGGTTCGCCGAACACCCGCCGTGGTGTCCCCGCCGCGCTCAGCCAGGCGGCCGTCGCGAGCCCGTAAGGACCGGCCCCGATGACGACGGTGGGCGGCCGTCCCAGGGAATCACGGGTGCCCCCGTTCCTGACGGTCCTGCGACGGGCGCTGAAGCCGGTCTTCATGGGCATGGTCGTCCCCTTCGGTCTCGCGCGGCACCGGCGCCGTCACCGCCGCGCACCGGCCCAGCGGGCGCATTCGTCGAGCACGGGCGCCACGGTGTGGGTGAGCCATCCGTAGCTGTGGCCGAACCTCGGAGACTTGCTGACGTTGTTCGCCACGTGCCACAGCCAGCTCAGCAGGGGAACGGCCACCGGATCGGCGACACCGTGGTCCGGGTCCAGTCCGGCCAGTTCGAGCAGGGCGCGGTCGGCGTCCGGTACCCGGCCGGCGCGCAGCGTCTCGGCGACCAGGCCGCCCAGCGGGCGGCCGGTGAGAGTGCTGCGGAGGGCGATCACGAAGGTGTACGCGTCGATCTCGCACGGCCCGTCGGAGCGGCCGCTGCTCCAGTCGAAGACACCGGTCACCTGGAGGGGGACACCGCCGAGCAGCACGTTGCCGGGGTGGTAGTCGCCGTGGGTCCAGCCCTCGGTCAGCACGGCACCGGCCAGGGCCGCGTCCAGCCGGTGGCGCAGGGCCTCGAACCCGGCCGCCCGCCGGCCGGACCGGTAACGCGGCATTCCCGCCGAGAGGACCGTGAGCTGCCGCTCGCACCAGGCCGGGGCCCGGTCGGCCGCCGCACGACGGTGCCCGGTGGCGGCCCGCAGATCGGCCAGCAGTCTCAGGGCGGGAGCCGAGACGGCGTACGCGTCGTCGGGGGTGTCCAGGATCAGCCGCTCCACCGGGACGCCCGGGAGCGTGTTCTGGGCGAGGGTCCCCGCGGGCCCCGGCGAACCGACGACCCGGGGCAGGAGAGGGCGCCAGGGGGCCAGTCGGCTGTCGGCGCCGAGTTCCTGGAGGACCTCCCGCTCCCGCGCCGTGACGGCGGCCCCGGCCTCGTTCCTCGGGTGTTTGACCACCAGGCTTCCCGTGCCGCGCCGCAGCTCGAACATCAGCAGGCCCGCCTTGGGGAGCGAGGGGCGCCGGACCACGGTGATGTCCCTGGGGCCGGCACCGCGCACCAGCCAGTGGGCCCGGAGGCGGTCGTCGAGGCCGGCCAGCGCCCGCGGGAAGTAGAGGGGCAGCAAACCGGAGAGCGAGGACATCTTGGCGGGTGTCTTCATACCTGACCTCGCCGGGCCGCCAGCGGCACGACCCGCGTTTGCCGGGGATAATGAGTACGGGCGACAAGTCGCTCATGGATGGACCTGCGAGCTTCATCCATGTTAGTTCCTTTCGGGAGAAGCTTCCCGGAGAGGGGCGGGTGGTCTTCTTGCTGGACAACGAGGTGCCCGTGCTCCTCGCCCGGATCGGCAACTATCCCCTGCACCACGGCAGTCTGGGCGTGGTCCGCACGGTCGGGCGGCTGGGGGTCCCCGTCCACGCCGTCGTCGAGGACCGGTTCACCCCGGTCGCCCTCTCACGCCACCTCACGAGCAGGTTCGTGTGGCCGACGACCGGCCGCGAGGAACCGGAGCGGCTCGCGGACGGCCTGCTGTCCATCGGCCGCAGGATCGGCACCCGGTGCGTGGCGGTACCGACCGACGACGAGGCGGCGATCCTGCTCGCGGAGTACGCCCACCGGCTGGAGGAGTGCTTCCTGATCCCGCCCGTGCCGGCCCGTCTGCCGCGGCTGCTGGCCTGCAAGGCGAGCCTGCACCGGATCTGCACCGAGGTCGGTGTCCCCTCGCCGCGGTCACGGGCGCCGGGGAGCCGGGACGAACTGGTCGACGCGGGACGCGAGCTCGGCTATCCGCTGGTGCTCAAGAACCTTGCGCCGTTCACCCGGCTCCGCACCCCGGCCGTCAGCGGCACCACCACCGTGGTGCCGCACGAGCGGGCACTGCTCGACCGCTTCCCGAAGGCCGCGCCGCCGCCCGTCCTCATGCAGGAGTACATCCCGAGACAGCAGGCGGAGGACTGGATCACCCACCTCTACTCCGGTGCGGGCGGCGTGCCGCGCGCCCTGTTCACCGGCCTGAAACTGCGTTCCTGGCCGCCGTACGCGGGCATGACCGCCCGGGCGGTGTCGCTGCGAAACTCCGAACTGGCGGGCCTGGCGGACCGGTTGTGCCGCCGCGTCGGCTACAGCGGACTGGCGGACCTCGACTGGCGTTTCGACCGCCGGGACGGGCAGTACAAGCTCGTCGACTTCAACCCGCGCACGGGCGCCCAGTTCCGCCTCTTCGAGAACGTCCACGGGGTCGATGTCGTCCGTGCCATGCATCTGGACCTGACCGGCCGGACCGTTCCGGACGGCGAACAGGCCGAGGGGCGGGTCTTCGTCGCCGGGCAGTTGGACTTCGCCTCGGCGGCCGCGTGGCTGCGCCATGAGCGCAGGCTGCCGCCCGACCTCCTGAGCGAGCGGCCCACCGAGCGGGCCTGGCTCTGCCGGGACGATCCGCTGCCGGCCGCGGCCGAGGCGATCCGGTTCACGGCGCTGGTGGCGGGACGTCTGCTGCGGTCGGAGTACTCCCGCCCGGCCGGGCGCCGGTGACCGCGGCGCGCCGCGAAAGGGCGTGACCCGTCCGGGCGGACGTACGCCGCGCCCCGGTGACGGGCGCGGCGGTGGGGTCAGCGCTGCCAGACCCTCACGTAGTCGACCATCATGTCGGCGGGAGCCACATTGGTCGCGCTGTGGCCGAGGTTGATGCCGTTGTTGAGGATCAGGTACATCGGGGCGGAAGTGATCCCGGAGGTGATCTGACCGACCTGCTTCCCGTCGTAGTAGTAGGTGACGGAGCCCGGCTTCCACTCGGCGCCGAACGTGTGCCAGCCGCCGGAGTAGGTGCCCGGGACGCAGCCTCCCAGACCGCCCGCCGGGGAATGGAAGTGGTAACAGGCGGAGCCGCCCAGGCCTTCCAGGATGTCCATCTCGCCGTCCGTCGGCCAGTTCTGTCCGTCCGTCCAGAACGCGGGCCAGTTGGCCATCTGCGACCCGACCGAGGGCGTGTTGATGCGCGCCTCGAAAGCACCGTAGGTGAACTGGGCCTTTCCGTTGCTGTTCACCAGCCCGGAGACATACGGATACGTCGTCCCGTCGACCGTGGTCGGCTGCTCGACGAGCTTGAGGTGGAGCGCTCCGCGACGGACCCTGGCCTGGGACGGGGAATAGGCGGACGCCTCGGCGGAGTTCACCGGCTTGGTGACACACCCGGGGCAACCGAACCAGTTCGCGTTCCACTTGGAACCGTCGAGACGGGAGCCGTTGAATTCGTCGCTGAAGACCCGGCGCCATGTACCGCCGATACCGACGGGCATGGCGGCCGCCGCGGGCGGCGCGGGGCGCGTCGGTGTCGCAGCCGGTGTCGAGGCCGCCGGTGACGTCGGCGAGGGGGGTGCGGGTGGTGTGGCCGTGCTCGCGGGAGTCGAAGCGGCCGGCGTCGCGGTGGTGCCGGTGGTGCCGGTGGTGAAGGATTTCACCGGAGAGAGGCTGTGCCAGCGGTCGTGGAACTTGTACACCACGAAATACGTATAGGTGCCGGCCGGGAACGTGCGAGAGCCCGAGGTGTACGTGGTGGACCGGGTTCCCAGCGTCGTCGCGGCGGCTCCGGGGAAGTCGTAGCGGCCGCCCCGCTCGGATCGCACGGCGACAGCCAGCGCCTGCAATCGGACCGTTCTGGTGCTGCGGACCTCGGCGGTGGCCCTGGACCGTCCGTCAGGGGTCGCCGAAACGGACAGGGATTCGACCACGACGCGGGGCACGGCGGCTTCCGCCCGGTCCGTCTGCGCAAGGACGCCTCCGGCGATCGCGGCGGCGGCGACCACGAGCGCACCCCATTTCGTTCGCACTGTGCGAGGGCGGCGGTGTCTCGGAACATCGGTCGTGCGATTCATCGGCATGTACGCATTGCCTTTCGCCCCACGCAACAGCTGGGCCATTTACGGAACAAACGGGCAATGGCGGACCGAGCAGCCATGACCCCTGCGCGAGACGGACTCGATCGGCAAGCACCCGGCCGGCATCGACGCGCGCCCGCACTCCCTGGAGATCTCCGCCCCGCGGCCGAGTCGACCACGCCGGGCCGGACCCTGCGACACCCGGCACGCAAGAGGGTGATTCGGACATTCGACCCGAATGGCGGGGCACCGGTGGGATCTGACGCTCCGCGAGCCTCTTCCGGAGCCGCCGCCTCTCGGTCAGGACGGTCGCGACGTCCCGCGTATTGACGCCCCATGAAACAACTCAATACTTTCAGTATCATCGACTCATCGCGGGGGTCCCCCCTTCGCCATCCCGACCTGAACGTCACCCGAACGTCAGCAGTCCGCAGATCTGGCCGCCCGCGCCGCGAGCCGGCGGCCGCGATTCCGGCAGGAGGGACCCCATGGGCCGCTACAGCCGGCTCCGCCGCATCCAGCGGATGGATCCGCGCCAGGACTTCGAGCAGATCTACCGCTGGATCGTCCACTACGAGTTCCCGCGCGACTATCTCCACGGGACGTCGATCGCGTTCCTGCGCGACTACGGCGTCCCGCGCATCTCCCGACTCCTGGACCGGACCCAGGAGTTCGAACGCGCCGGCCAGAAGCGGTACGACGACACGGTGCTGCTCATGTACGAGATGGTCCGCGAGGGGATGGACTCGGAGCACGGCCGGGCGGCCGCCCGCCATCTGAACCGCATCCACGGCCGCTACCGGATAGCCGACGAGGACTTCCTCTACGTCCTGGCGACCACGGTGGTGGGACCCAAGCGGTGGATCGACCGGTTCGGCTGGCGGCGCCTGTCCGAGCAGGAGACCGAGAGCCTGGCGCTGGTGGGCCGGCGGACGGGCGAGATGATGGGCATCCCCGGCGTGCCCGACACCTACGCCGCGTTCGAACGCTTCCACGACGACTACGAGCGGGAGATGTTCGCCTACGACCCCGCCAACCGCAGGGTCGCCGCCGCCACCCTGCGGATCATGGCCTCGTGGTACCCGGCACCCGCACGGCGTCTGGCCTCCCGGGTCGCGCTCGCCGTCCTCGACGAACCCCTGCTCGAGGCCCTCGGCTTCCCCCCGGAGCCGCGCCGGCTGCGCACCGCCGTCCACCGCGCGTTACGCGCCCGGGCCGTGCTGATCAGACTGCTGCCCGCGCGGCCGGAACGGTTCCCGCGGCGGCCCGAGGCACGCACCTATCCCTTCGGCTGGACCCTGGACGACCTGGGTCCGCACTGGGCACACGCCCGCCCGCCGGCCCCCCTCCCGGACGAGACGCCGCCCGGACAGCCCTCCGCCCGGGCGCGGCCGTCCGCTCCCCCCATTCCCCCCGCTCCCCCCGCTCCCCGTCAGGAGACCCGATGACCGACACCACCCCGGCCACCGCACCTCGCGCCGCGACCTTCACCACGCGCTCCCCCGCGACCGGCGAGCCGATCGCCGCGCACCCGGTGAGCGGTCCGGAAGAGGTCGCCCGCGCCGTGGCCCGGGCCCGGGGCGCCCAGACGGGCTGGGCGGCGCTGCCCGCGTCCCGGCGCCGTGACCACCTCCTGCGCTGGAAGAAGGCCCTCGCCGCCGACCTGGACGCCGTGGCCGGCACCATCGCCGCCGAGACCGGCAAGCCGGCCGGCGACGCCGCGCTGGAGGTCGTCCTCACGCTGGAGCACCTGGGCTGGGCGGCCCGCAACGCCGACCGCGTGCTGCGCCGACGGAAGGTCGGCACCGGGCTGTTCGCCGTCCACCAGCGGGCCTCGCTGGTGCACCGGCCGCTGGGCGTGATCGGGGTGATCGGCCCCTGGAACTACCCCCTGTACACCCCGATGGGCTCCGTCGGCTACGCCCTGGCCGCGGGGAACGCCGTGGTCTTCAAGCCGTCCGAGCTGACCCCGGGCACCGGTGTCCTGCTCGCCGAGCTCTTCGACGCCGCCGTGCCCGGGCACGCCGGGCTGCTCACCACCGTCACCGGCGCGGCCTCCACCGGGGACGCCCTGGCCCGGTCCGGGGTCGACAAGCTGGCGTTCACCGGTTCGCCGGGGACGGCCCGCAAGGTGATGGCGGTGTGCGCCGAGACGCTGACACCGTTCCTCGCCGAGTGCGGGGGCAAGGACGCGGTGATCGTCACCGCGGACGCGGACCTGGAGGCGGCCGCCGACGCGATCGTGTGGGGAGCGCTGAGCAACGCGGGGCAGACCTGCGCGGGAGTGGAACGGGTCTACGCGGTGCGGGAGGTCCACGCGGCGCTGTGCGAGCGGGTGGTCGAGCGGGCCGGAGCGCTGCGCCCGGGCGCCGGGGCGGACGCCCCCTACGGTCCGATGACCCTGCCGGGCCAGGTCTCGGTCGTCGAGCGGCACGTGACCGACGCGGTCTCGGCGGGTGCGCGCGCCCTGCTGGGCGGGCCCGAGTCGGTACGCGCCCCGTACGTCGCGCCGGTCGTGCTGACCGGTGTCCCGGAGGACGCGGCGGCGATGGCCGAGGAGACCTTCGGGCCGGTCGTGTCGATCAATCAGGTGGCCGACGTGGACGAGGCGGTGGAGCGGGCCAACTCCTCGCGCTACGCCCTGGGAGCCGCGGTGTTCTGCCGCAACGGGCGTACCGGCGCGGCGATCGCGGCGCGGCTGCGGGCGGGGGCGGTGTCGGTGAACTCGGTGCTGGGTTTCGCCGCGGTGCCGGCGCTGCCGTTCGGCGGTTCGCAGGACTCCGGCTTCGGCCGGATCCACGGCGAGGAGGGGCTGCGCGCCTTCACCTCCGTGCAGTCGACCACGGTGCAGCGGTTCGCCCCGCCGGTCGTGCTGACGTCCTTCACGGTTCCGGCCGCCACGCGGGAGCGCGCGATACGCCTGGCCAGGGCGCTGCACCGGCGCCGCTGAACGGCCGGGTGGCGCCCGGCCGGGCCGGCCGCGCCGAAAGCCCGGGCCGCTCAGGCGTCCAGCAGCGGGGCCAGGTACCGGCGGGCGAAGGCCCGCGCCTGGTCCTCGTCCTCCATCTCGATGCAGCCGGCCGGGTTGAGCAGGAAGGACACGGCGACCCGGACCATCAGCTCGGCGACCGGACGCGGGTCGTCGCCGGGACGGTCCTCGGCCTGCTGCGCGCGGAGCAGATGGGCCGTCAGGTACTCGACCGTCGCGGAGAGCGACGAGCTGCCCTGCACGGTCAGATAGGGCAGCACCACCTCGGGTTCGAGGCGCAGGAGGCCCCCGAAGAGCGGATGGGCGCGGGTGTGGCGCAGGGCGACGACGAAGCCCTCGACGACCCGCTCCTTCATGGTGGGCAGCGCCGCCACCGCCGAGTCCAGCCGCTGGAAGAACCGGCCGAGCTCGCGCAGCAGGGTGTCCTCGACCAGTTTGTCCTTGGTCTGGAAGCGCCGGTAGACGGTGACCCGGGAGACGCCGGCCCGCTTGGCGACATCGTCCACGGAGGAGCGGCGCAGCCCCAGGAGGGTGAACTGTTCCAGCGCCGCGTCGAGGATCCGGCGCTCCGTACGGTCCTCCGGCTCCGGCCGGTCGAGGGCCCGGGCGAGCAACGCGTCGTTCGTGTCAGCTCTCATGGTGCTCCACACGATACCGGCCGGCCATTCCGTGAGAGTCTCTGATACGCCGGACATGTCTTTGTAACACACCCTATGGTCCGAGGAAGCCGGGCCTTCTGACGGCGTGTGATTGACTGACCGGCATGGCTCCCGCCTCCCCGTCCGCCCGTCCGTCCGCGACCGCGGGACCGGTCGCGGCGACCCGGCCCCGCAACCGCAAGCGGCTCATCGTCGAGGCGGCCGGGCGGGTCTTCAGCGAGCGCGGCTACCACAACGCGTCCATGGAGGAGGTCGCCGCCGGCGTGGGCATCACGGCGGCCGCCCTGTACCGGCACTTCCCCAACAAGTACGCGCTGTTCGCCGAGTGCGCCCACGTCATGGTGGACGGACTGGTCGCCGCCCTCGACGAGGTGCCGGCCGAGGCGTCACTGGCGGAGGTGCTCACCGCCGTCACCCGGGTCACCGTCGCCCATCGCGCGTCGGGCGGTGTGTACCGGTGGGAGGCCCGCTACCTGGACCGCGAGGACCGCCGGCGTCTCGCGGTGAAGTTCGGCCGCCTCGTCGGGCGGGTCGAGGAGGCCGCGCAGCGCGAGCATCCACTGCCCGGCCGGCGGTTGCGGGCCACGGCGGCTCTCGGGGCGATCGGGTCCGTCACGATGCACCACACCTCCATCGCCCAGCGCCGGGCCGAGGAACTGCTGCTGGCGTCCGCGCTGCGCGTGGCCGCGACGGATCCGGAGGCGGGCACGCCCGGCGCGCACCCCGTCGAGCCGCCCGCCCGGCCGGTGCCGCGCACACGGCGCGCTGAGATACTGGCGGCCTCCGTCCCGCTGTTCGCCCGGAACGGCTTCGCCAACGTGACGAACGGACAGATCGCGGAGGCGGTGGGGCTGACCCCGTCGGCGCTCTACCGCCACTACCCCGGAAAGATCGACATCCTGGCGGCCGCGTGCCTCCAGGCGGCGGGGCTGCTGGCCCAGGGGGTGGAACGGAGTCTGCGCGGGGTGGCCGGGCCGCGCGAGGCCGTCGTGGCGCTGGCGGCGACGTACGTGGCCTACAGCTTCGAGTGCACGGAGCTCAACAGCGTCGCCGAGGCCGAGCTCGCGGGCCTGCCGGCCGGCCTGCGGCGGCCGCTGGTCCTCGCGCAGCGGGACCACATCGCCGTCTGGGAGCAGCAGTTGCGGCTGGCCCGGCCGGAGCTGGACCCGCGCCAGGCCCGGGTGCTGGTGCACGCGGGCTTCGGCGTGGTGGTCGAGGCCGGGCGCAGACTGCGCTGGCGGGACACCCCGGCCCATCGCGAGGCCGCCACCGCCCTGGCCGTGGGGGCCTTGGGGCTCTGACCGGTCCCCCGTCTCCGCCCGCCCCCGGACCGTGGGGCGGGTACGGGCGGGACCGGACCGACGGTTCAGGCGGCCCTGTTCGCGGTGGGGATCGTGATGGGGGTGGTGGTCCCGGAGCCGCCCTTGTTGAGGAACAGCATGGCCAGGGCGCGTATGAACTGGTCGACCATGTAGAAGGTGCCGGGCATGACGGGCGACAGCCCTTCGCGGAACAGGACGTACGCGGGCCACGCGGTGCGGATCAGGGCCGCCGCCGCGTAGTCGCGCGGCAGTCCCAGCCAGTCGCCGACCTGGTCGCTGAGGACGTAGCGCACGAACTCGTTCAGGAACCCCCGCGTGACGCCGAGGTCGATCTGCGCGGTCAGGCCGAGCAGTTCCCCGGCCAGGGCGATGCCCTCGGTCGACGGGGTGAGGATCGGGGTGAGCACCTGCGCCGACTGCGCCTCGGCGGCCGCCCAGGTCCGGGGGATGTGCTCGTCCGGCACCCCGAGCAGGTGGACGGCGACCTGCCACGAGTGCAGGAACGCCTCCTGGTCCGCGGCCGGGAAGGGGATCTTCCAGTCGAGCAGCTTCCTGTGCACGTAGGTGCCGAGGCTGTGGAAGGTGACCAGGATGTCGGCGGCGCTGATCGGGACGGTCTCGTCGGCGACCGCGCGCCAGTGCGGCGACCGCGGCAGCAGGTGGCGCACCGCGGCGTGCACCACGCGCGTCTTGTTGGCGGTGACGACGAACTGTCCCGTCGGCTCGAAGGCTCCCAGCTGGGACAGGTCGTAGCCGAAGGTGAACGTCTTGGCCGCGCGGTCCTGCATGTCGGCGCCGCCCGCGGACCAGTAGACGCTCTTGGCCTCGCGCGGGATCACGGTGCTCATGATGCCGCTGCCGAGGCCGTACAGCATGAAGAGGTACGTGTCCCTGCGCCGGTTGAAGTCGGCGGCGCGGGCCAGCTTGACGGGGTCGGCCCAGGCGGGCAGCACGTTGACCTGCCGCAGGTAGGCGGTGAACTCGGCCGGCACGCCGCTGGGCAGCGGGTCGTCGTTGTTCACCCACGACGCCCACGCCGCGTTGATCGCCGGCACGTGTCCGCCGTCGAGCATCGAGGCCATCAGGGGGTCGGCGGCGCCGTCCCAGATCCACTCGGGACCGGCCGCCGCGGCGGCTCCGGTCGCCGAGCCCGTCGAGGCCCACGCACGGACAGGGTTCGCGACGCCCACGAGACCGAGTGCGACACCGAGCGACAGGGCCTTTCTCCTGCTGAGGTTTTCCATTGACTTAACCTGCTTCCCTGAAGGTCAGATCATTCCAAGTACGTTGTGAAACTTGCCAGTTGCACGATCGATTCATGGAGCACCTTGTAGCAGGGATGTGATTTCCGATTAACATAGCGAGGCGTGGCGGGGTCGGCAATGGTGGTGACCGAAGGCGTTGTCGGTGGCGGGTGACAGCATCGGGTCCATGAGCGGATCCACGGCATTCGACTGGCGGTCCTTCCTGCTCAAGTGGAGCGGGGAGTGGGCGGATTCACTGCCCGACGACGAGACGCGGAGCGAGGACGAGGAGAGCGCCCGGCAGGCACGGTGGCTGGGGTTCCCGCCCGCGTCCGAGGAGCGCGTCGCCGCCATGGAGGAGCGTCTGGGCCGGCGGATGCCCCCGTCTTACCGGGAGTTCCTCGAGGTCACCGACGGCTGGCGGCACGCGGGCGGGTTCGTGTGGCTGCTGGCCGGGACCCAGGACGCCGACTGGCACGACGACGCGTCGGGGCTCGGGGAATCGTTCGAGGAGCATCTGGACGAGGACGCCGGGCCCGAGGAGCGCCGGGAGGCGGGCATCTGGCGACGCGGACTGCAGCTCGACGTGGAGTCCGACGCCACCTACGTGCTCATGGATCCCGAGGACGTGGACGAGGACGGCGAGTGGGCCGTGTACACGTGGGCGAGCTGGCGGGCCGCGCCGCCCGAACGGCACGCGAGCTTCCTCGAGTTCATGCGGGAGATGCACCGGGAGTTCCACTGCCTGCGGGCGCGGCCGGGTGAGGGCGAGCCGGAGTTCGTCAACGACACGACGCGCGAGCAGGACGCCCGGGTCGAGGAGGCCCGGCGGGAAGCGCTGTGCGGCGGCTGGGAGCGGGCCGTGGCGAGGCTGGACGAGGCCAGGGGTTACGGCAGGCCACGTGCCGCAGGTCTGGGCGACCAGATACGGCGTCTGCTCGGCAGGACCTCCATGGTGTATTTCGAGGACCTGGTGACGGGCCATCGGTACGCGCCCGACCTGCTGCCGCCCCTGGTCGCCGAACACGCGGCGCACCCGCACTGGGACGACTCCACGCTGAAGTTCCATCTGCGGGGCGCCGACGACGACTTGGTGTCACTCGCCCACGCGACGCTGGATCGGGTGAGGAGCGGAACCTACCGCTACGCACCGGCCGGACCGTTCGGGGAGGCGGTCGAGCGGGCGCGGGAGCTGGCGCGGTGGGGAGACACCGACGGGGCGTGGCGGACGCTCAGGGACGCGGTGCCCCTGTGGGAGCCGCTGGGGCCGGACCATCTGGCACCGCTGGGATGGGTGGCCGATCCCGTGCTCGGGCCGCTGCTGACTCCGGAGCGGGGCCGGGAACTGCTGTCCACACCGAGGGGCGGGCGGACCGGCGAGGCACCGGGACCGACGCCCGGCCTCGACCCGGGCGGCCTGGCGTGGCTCGCGGAGCCGCACCAGGGCGGCGGCCGCGCGTCCTGCCGGTTCGTCCTGGTGGAGGGCGTGGAGCCGTGGGAACTGCCCGACCGCCTCGCCGACGAGGGCGCCGCGCGGCTCGACGGACCCATGACCCTCCGGGAGGCGCGCGGCGGATCGCCGCGCGGGAAGAGGGAGTTCTCCTCCTACGACGACAGGGCCCTGGTGGCGGTCGGCCGGGCCGGAAACGGCTGGAGCTTCGCCTACGACGGCGACCCGGCCCCCTTCGACCGGCGGCGGTTCGTCTCCCCCGCGGCGGGCGCCGGCGCGGGGACCCGCGCGGTGGTGGTGTGGAGCGGTCTGAGAACGGGGCGAAGCGAGTCGTTCTTCCACCTCTCGGTGGCGCGGGACGGTGCCGAGCAGTACGCGTTCACGTACGCGGACGGAGAGGTCCGGCGGACCGGGGAGATACCGGAGGCGCTGGACCCGGACCGGTTCTTCGGCGGCCCGGAGGACGACGCCGGGGCGGAACGGCCGCTGCTCGAGGCGGTGGCCCGGGAGTTCGGCGTCCGTCTGCCGCGGCACGCGATCCGGCGCGGGCGGCTGCACACGTTCACCACCCGCTCGTGGACCCGGCCTCCCGCGGACGGAGAGGGATACATGACGATCCGCTGGGAGGCGATGACTCCGGACCCGGCGGACGGCGAACCGGCGGGAGCCGGCGGATCGGGGGCCGGGTAGCGGGCCGCCGGGCCAGGGCTCCGGCCGGTACCGCCCGGAGCCCCGGTGCGGCTAGTGCGAGCCGTGGTGGCCGGTGGTGAGCGGGTCGCCGGCCCTGCGGACCACCTCGGCGATCCAGGCCATGGCCTCCGGCACGTCGTAGTTGCCGGCGTGCGGCTGGTTCCAGGCGAGCCGGTAGTCGACGTCCTCGACCTGCTCGTCCGCCTTCAGCGCCCGGTCCAGGTTGATCGAGACGATGAACGAGGTGTCCCGGTCGCGCGTGCCGTTGCGGACGTACCAGTGGGGCGCGGTGTCGGCGCTCGTGCCGACGAAGTCCATCGGGTCGATCAGGTGGATCTGGTCGTCGAGGGTCGTGCTCCTCCTGCCGGTGTACTGGTCCCAGGTCAGCCCGGTGTCGTCGGTGCCGCTGCCGTCACCGGCGACGTCGTTGTGGTTCCAGCTCCACTCGGTGTAGTTCATGTACGTCCGGGTGTACGGGCCGAAGAGGTTGGTCTCCGTCCGGCTGGTGGTGTTCCCGTGCACGCCCACGGCGTCGAAGGCGGGCGTCGTCTTCAGCCTGGCCTGGGTGGCGACGAACGCGAGGTACTTCGCCATGTCGACCGACAGCACCTTGTCCGCCGCGTTGTCGACGTCGATCCAGTCGTTCACGTACGACTTCGTGGTGGACCCGCCGGGCCCGCCCGAGGTGATGTCGAAGGTGGCCCCGAGCGCCGGAACGGTGTTGGCCGGGTCGGCCGACATGTAGGTCTCCGCGGAACGGACGACCTCGCTCCTGATGGTGTCGAGCATGTTGTCCGCGGTGAGCCTGGATCCGTCGGGGTTGCGGAGCTTGAGGCCCTTCTCGTACGCGGGGAACCCGGCCGCGATCCCGGCCGCGTCGCCGGGAGTGGCGTTGGAACCGGTCGCGTCGCGGGTGCCGAGGACGTTGTAGAGCCATTCGTAGGCGGCGTCGGCGTTGCCGAGGTCGGTGATCGGGCAGTACGCGTTGACCGCGAACACGTCGTCGCGCAGGGTGCTGCGGCCCCTGGGGCCGATGCCGGCCGCGCCGATCGCGGCGAGGTGGGGGTCGTACTCGGCGCTGTTGCCCGCGGCGCCCAGGATCGAGGACAGGGCGCCGCCGCCGCTGGTGCCGTTGACGACGATCCGCTCGGCGCTGCCGGGCATGGCGGCGTCGTTGAGGCGCAAGTAGCGGACCGCGGCCTTGGCGTCGACCACGGCGGCGGGTGCCTTGCCCGGCGAGGAGCCGTCGGCGCCGATCAGCCCGCGGCTGCGGCTGGCGACGTCCACGAAGACGAACCCGGCCTTCAGCGCCGCGCCGACGTTGCTCGTCGCGCTGTTGTAGGACGAGCCGTCGGTGACACTCGCTCTGAGGTAACTGGCCATCCAGCCGCCGTTGTTCACCGCGAAGTAGACCGGCGCGCGCTGGTCGCCGAAGGCGCTCTCGGGCACGAAGACGTTCATGCTCTCGTAGCCGCAGCGGGTGTCGGCGATCGTGGTGGAACCGTTGACGCCGGTCTGCTGCGCGGCCGCGGCGACCGGGTCGGCGACGTAGCAGAGCTCCTTGTAGGCGCGGACCTCGACCGGCTGCCCGTCGACCGTGACGGTGAGCGTCGTGTAGGCGCCGGCGTCGAAGGCCAGGGCGGCGTCCTCGGGATCCACGACATGGACGTGCGAGGCGTTCCGCCCCTGGGCGGCGACCGCGGACGAGGGCACCGCGAGCGCCGTCAGGGCGAGGGAGCCCGCTATCGCCATGCTCCTCGCTCGGCCCCCGCGGCCGGGAGCACGCCTTTCCCCTCCACCCGCCGGGCGGGTGGAGGCCGCTCGACCGGAGGATTCCGAGAGCCATTGCATGGGGTCTCCTCTTGTTGCGTAGCAAGTGATCCACTGACAAGCGATCCACTGACACCTCGGGCCCAAGGCGTCACGCACGCTACAAGATTGTTAACAAAATACCCAGCAATTCTGCGAACATTTTGCGCCGTCCTGCCGCGCCGCCGCCCCGTACGCGCGCCGCCACCGCCCCGTACGCGCGTCGCCCGAGAGTGCGCCGTGGCGATAGGGCCCGTTCGCACTTACCGCCGCCGCTCCCGGGCGGCAACCATGGAAAAGGCCGCCCGGCCAGCTACGACCCGAATGAGCTGATCCCAGGAGGGCTCATGGACGCCCCGACCGCGACGACGGCGGGCCCGGCCGCGCAGGAGGACGCGCAGGAGGACCCGACCGTCCACATTCTCTGGATCAACGCGGGGCTGAGCTGCGACGGGGATTCGGTCTCGCTGACCGCCGCGACCCAGCCGAGCATCGAGGAACTGGCGCTCGGCGCCCTGCCGGGACTGCCCAAGGTGGCGGTGCACTGGCCCCTGATCGACTTCGAGTGCGGGCCCGTGGAGGGCGCCGACACGTTCATCGAATGGTTCTTCAAGGCCGACCGGGGCGAGCTGGAGCCCTTCGTGCTGGTCGTCGAGGGGTCGGTTCCGAACGAGCGGGTCAAGCCCGAGGGCTACTGGTGCGGCTTCGGGGACGATCCCGAGACCGGCCAGCCGGTCACCACCAGCGAGTGGTTGGACCGGCTCGCCCCCAAGGCGCTCGCCGTGGTCGCCATCGGCACCTGCGCGACGTACGGCGGTATCCACGCGATGGCCGGCAATCCGACCGGCGCGATGGGCGTGCCGGACTACCTGGGCTGGGAGTGGAAGTCCAAGGCGGGCATCCCGATCGTCTGCGTACCGGGCTGCCCCGTGCACCCGGACAACGCCTCCGAGACGTTTCTCTACCTGCTGTACCAGGCGGCGGGCGCGGCACCGATGATCCCGCTGGACGAGGAGCTGCGGCCGACCTGGCTCTACGGCGCCACGGTGCACGAGGGCTGCGACCGGGCCGGCTACTACGAGCAGGGGCAGTTCGCCACCGAGTACGGGTCTCCCGAGTGCCTGGTCAAACTCGGCTGCTGGGGCCCGGTGGTCAAGTGCAACGTGCCCAAGCGCGGCTGGATCAACGGCGTGGGCGGCTGCCCGAACGTCGGCGGGATCTGCATCGCCTGCACCATGCCGGGCTTCCCCGACAAGTTCATGCCGTTCATGGACGAGCCGCCGGGCGGCCACGTGTCCACGACGGCGAGCGGGATCTACGGATCCGTCATCCGGCGCCTGCGGAGCATCACCGCGAAGACCGTCGACAAGGAACCGAAGTGGCGCGGCCGGGGCGAGGAGCTCACGACCGGCTACAAGGCGCCGTGGTGACCACGGCCACCCGCTGAGCAGGACACTCGACAGGAAGGCGGCGCGGCACCATGGCGACGGCGACGAACAGGCCGGCCGGTGACGGCCTCACGGAGATGTCGTGGGACCCGATCACCCGCATCGTGGGCAGTCTCGGCATCCACACGAAGATCGACTTCAAGGCGAAGCGGGTCGCGGAGTGCTACAGCACCTCGTCCGTCTTCCGCGGCTACAGCGTGTTCATGCGCGGCAAGGACCCGCGCGACGCGCACTTCATCACCAGCCGGATCTGCGGCATCTGCGGCGACAACCACGCCACCTGCTCGGTCTACGCCCAGAACATGGCCTACGGCGTGGCTCCCCCGCACCTCGGCGAGTGGATCATCAACCTCGGCGAGGCCGCGGAGTACATGTTCGACCACAACATCTTCCAGGAGAACCTGGTCGGCGTGGACTACTGCGAGCGGATGGTCCGCGAGACCAACCCCGGCGTGCTCGAACAGGCCGAGCGCACCGAGGCCCCGCACGCGGCCGACCACGGCTACCGCACCATCGCCGACATCATGCGCTCGCTGAACCCGCTGGAGGGCGAGTTCTACCGCGAGGCGCTCCAGGTCAGCCGCTACACACGGGAGATGTTCTGTCTGATGGAGGGCCGCCACGTGCACCCCTCCACGCTCTACCCGGGCGGTGTCGGCACGGTCGCGACCGTCCAGCTCTTCACCGACTACCTGACCCGGCTCACCCGCTACGTGGAGTTCATGAAGCGGGTCGTCCCGCTCCACGACGACCTCTTCGACTTCTTCTACGAGGCGCTGCCCGGGTACGAGGACGTGGGCAGGCGCCGGGTGCTGCTGGGCTGCTGGGGCGCCCTGAACGACCCGGAGTACTGCGACTTCCAGTACGCGAACATGGAGAACTGGGGCCGGCGGATGTTCGTCACCCCGGGTGTCGTCGTGGACGGCAAGCTGGTCACCAACAGCCTCGTCGACATCAACCTCGGCATCCGCATCCTGCTCGGCAGTTCGTACTACGAGGACTGGTCGGGCATGGAGAAGTTCGTCGAACGCGACCCGCTCGGCAACCCGATCGACGAGCGGCACCCGTGGAACCAGCACACCATCCCGGCGCCGCAGAAGCGGGACTTCGACGACAAGTACAGCTGGGTCATGTCGCCGCGCTGGTTCGACGGCACCGACCACCTGGCGCTGGACACCGGTGGCGGCCCGATCGCCCGGCTGTGGTCCACGGCCCTGTCCGGACTCGTCGACATCGGCTACGTCAAGGCCACCGGGCACAGCGTGCAGATCAACCTGCCGCGCACGATGACCAAGCCCGAGATGGCACTGGAGTGGAAGATCCCGCAGTGGAGCAACGCCATCGAACGCAACCGGGCCCGCACCTACTTCCAGGCGTACTCCGCCGCGGCCGCCCTCCACTTCGCCGAACGGGCGATGGAGGAGGTGCGCGCCGGACGCACCCAGACCTGGGAGAAGTTCGACGTGCCGGACGAGTCGATCGGCTGCGGTTTCACCGAGGCGGTCCGGGGTGTGCTGTCCCACCACATGGTGATCAGGGACGGCAAGATCGCCAACTACCACCCGTACCCGCCGACACCGTGGAACGGCAGCGTGCGGGACAGCTACGGCACACCGGGCCCGTACGAGGACGCGGTGCAGAACACCCCCATCTTCGAGGAGAACCCGCCCGAGAACTTCAAGGGCATCGACATCATGCGGGCCGTCCGCAGCTTCGACCCGTGCCTGCCGTGCGGTGTGCACATGTACGTCGGCGGCGGGCGGACCGTGGAGGAGACGCACATGCCGACGGGGCTGAGCGGACTGGCCGTCTGACCCTCCCGGGATCCGGCGTCCACCGCGATCCGACGTTCATCGCGATCCGACCTCCTCGCGATGCGACCTTCCTCAGGAGCCTCAGAGAAGGGCTTGCCGATGGCCGGACAGGAGACGGGCGAGCGGATGGGTGCGCTGCTCGACGAGCTGGCGCGACGGGCGGGACCGGAGGCGCGCGACGTCGCGGACGAACTGGTGCGCTGCCTCATGGAGTTCTACGGCGAGGGCCTGGCCCGGGCCGTACGCCTGCTGCGCTCGGCCCCGGACGGCGCGGACCCCCTCGCCGTCCTCACCGCCGACGAACTCGTCGGCGATCTGCTGATCCTGCACGATCTGCACCCCGAGGACACCGCGACCAGAGTGGACCGGGCCCTCGACAAGGTCCGCCCCTACCTCGGCTCGCACGCGGGCGACGTCGAGGTGGCCGGGCTCGACCTGGAGACACCGGCCGGTCCGACGCTCCGGCTGAGGCTGCGCGGCAGCTGCGACGGCTGTCCGTCCTCGACCCAGACCGTGCGCTGGACCATCGAGGAGGCGGTCGCCCGGATCGCCCCCGAGATCGGGCACATCGAGGTCGAGGGCGTGGCCGCCGAGAGCCCGGAACCGGCGCTGCTGCAGATCCTGCCGCACCGCCCCGACGACGCTCCGGGTACCGCGCCGCCGTCCGGACCGGCGGGCGAGGCGGCACGTTGGTACGAACTGGGACAGCGATCCCTGCCGGTTGACGACGGCGCCACCCGGATCACCGAGGTCGCGGGCCGCACCCTGCTGCTGGTCCGGCTGCCAGGGCACCTGTACGCCTACCGCGACCCGTGCCCCCTGTGCTCGGCGGGACTCGCTCCGGCGCTCCTGGACGGCGAACTGCTGCGGTGCGCGGGCTGCGGCGCCGCGTTCGACGTGCGCAGGGCGGGCCGGGGCGAGGAGGGCCACCTGGATCCCGTACCGCTGCTGGAGGAGGACGGGTCGGTACGGGTGGCGCTGCCCGGCGAGCTGCTGGGGGCGGGGCCGTGACCACCGACATCCTCAGGCAGTTCACCCGCAGGCCGCCGCCGAAGGGCGAGCGCTGCGACCTGTGCGGGGAGCCGCTGCCGGCCGGGCACCGGCACCTCGTCGACACCTCCCGGCGCTCCCTCAAGTGCTCCTGCCCGCCCTGCCATCTGCTCTTCACCCGGCCGGGCGCGGGACAGGGCCGTTTCCGCGCGGTCCCCGACCGGTACCTCTCCGATCCCGGGTTCGTCCTGGACGAGGCCGACTGGAACCGGCTGCAGATCCCCGTCGCGCTCGCCTTCTTCTTCCGCAACTCCGGGCTCGGCCGGCTCGCGGCCTTCTATCCGAGCCCGGCGGGCGCCACCGAGAGCGAACTCGACCCGGCGACCTGGGACGCGGTGCTCGGCCGCAGCCGGCTGGCGGGGCTGCTGGAACCCGACGTGGAGGCGCTGCTGCTGCACCGCGGCCGGGGCGGCGCGGTGACCTGCACGCTCGTCCCCGTCGACGTCTGCTACGAACTGGTCGGGCGGATGCGGCTGCACTGGAAGGGCTTCGACGGCGGCAGCGAGGCGCGCGCGGACATCGCGGAGTTCCTGGAACGGATCACGGCGGCCGCCCGGCCCCTGGAGAGCTCCGAGGACGTGCAGAACTCCGGGGGGCTGGAGAACTCCGGGGGCGCCCCGTGACCGATCTCCGGTTCACCTGCACCGGTGTGCGCCCCGAACCGTACGGAGCCGGGCCCACGCTGCTGTTCGGGCTGCGCATCGAGGAGGCGGACCACCGGCCGGTGCACGCCGTCGCGCTGCGCTGCCAGATCCGCATCGAACCCGCCGGACGGTCGTACGAGCCGGAGGAGGTCGGCATGCTGGGCGACCTGTTCGGTGAGCCGAGCCGCTGGAGCAGCACGCTCAAGCCGCTCCAGTTCGCCCACGCCTCCATCACGGTCCCGGGGTTCACCGGCGCGACGGAGGTCGACCTCCCGGTGCCCTGCACCTACGACACCGAGGTCGCGTCCGCGTCGTACTTCCGGGCTCTGACCCGCGGCGAGGTCCCGCTGCTCCTGCTGTTCTCCGGCACGGTGTTCACCGGCCGCGACGGCTTCCGGGCCGAGCCGGTGCCCTGGCACAAGGAGACGTCGTACCGGATGCCGGTGGACGTGTGGCGGAACCTGATCGAGGAGTACTTCCCCAACGCGGGCTGGCTGCGCGTCCGGCTGGACGTGCTGGACGCGCTGCGCCGCTACCGGTCCGAGCGCGCCCTGTCGTCCTGGGAGCGGGTCTTCGACGAACTCCTCGCCACCGCCGACGCGAAGGGGGCCGACTGAGATGGGCAATCCGCTGGAGGACCGCTTCGAGCGGGCCCGCGCGGTGGCGGACGCCGTGCTGTTCGAGGGATACGTCCTCTACCCCTATCGTGCCTCGGCCGCGAAGAACCAGCTGCGCTGGCAGTTCGGCGTCCTGGTGCCGCCCGCCTGGACCGCCGCGACCGGAGAACACTCCGTCCAGCGCACCGAGTGCCTCCTCGAACCCCGCAAGGGCGACCGGCTCCACGCCGAACTGCGCTTCCTGCACGTGCGGCGGCGCACGGTCGAACGGCTGGGCGCCGACGGCGGATACACGGAGGTTCCCGAACTCGACCTGCCCGACCGGGTGCTGGTGCCCTGGGACGAGGGACACGAGGAACGCGTCCTGATCCACGAGTCCCTGGACGAACTGACGGGCGACCAGGCGGCCGTCCACGCCGTACGGTTCGACCTCCCCGACTCCGTGGAGTACGAGCCGGTGACCGACGCCGAGGGCCGGACGCTGGGCCGTCTCGTGCGGCGCAGAAAGCGGCTGACGGGCGAACTGCGCCCGCGCGTCGAGGAGTTGCCGGGACCTTACCGGGTGCTGCGGCTCACGGTGGGCGTGCACAACACCACCCCCGTCCCGGAGCACACCGCGGCCGACCGCGAGACCGCACTCGCCCGCAGTCTGATCGGCACCCATCTGCTGCTCGGCGTTCCCGGCGGGCGGTTCCTGTCGCTGACGGACCCGCCGGAGTGGGCCCGTCCGGCGGCGGCGAGCTGCCGGAACGAGCGCACCTGGCCCGTGCTCGCGGGCCCGCCCGGCGCGGACGACGTCGTGCTGTCCTCGCCGATCATCCTGGAGGACCACCCCGCCGTCGCCGAGGAGAGCCCGGGACCCCTCTACGACGCCACCGAGATCGACGAGATCCTCTCGCTGCGCACGGCCGCGCTCACCGACCGGGAGAAACGCGAGGCCCGCGGCACGGACGCGCGCGCCGCCGACGTCATCGACCTGGTGGACGCCATGCCGGGCGCGGTCCGCGAACGGCTGCACGGGGCGATCCGCGGGCTGCGCGAGATCACCGGCGACGGCACGGAGGGCGGCACGGGGGGCGAACCGCTTCCCGCCGCTCCCGGCACCGGGCCGGTGCTGCCCCAGGGCCCGGGGCATCCCTGGTGGGACCCGGTGCAGGACGCCGAGGCCGCCGAGGTGCCCGACGTCGTCGTCATCGACGGCGAGACGGTGGGAGCCGGCAGCAGGGTCAGACTCACCCCCGGCGCCCGGCGCTCCGACGCCCAGGACGCCTTCCTGCGCGGCAGGCACGCCACGGTCGAGGCGGTGGTGGGCGACCTGGACGGCGAGACGCACCTCGCCGTCGTCGTGGACGACGACCCCGGCGGCGACGTACGCCGGGCCCAGGGCCGCTTCCTCTACTTCAGGCCCGACGAGGTGGCGCCGCTGGGGGAGCGGGAGGAGGAGGCGACATGACCGGACCCTCACCCGCACCCGCCGGCCCGCCCGCCCCGCCCGAAGGGCACGGGACCGGCCGGATCCTCGTCGCCGGGGTCGGCAACGTGTTCCTCCGGGACGACGGCTTCGGGGTGGAGACCGTACGGCGGCTCGCCGCCCGCGGACCCGAACTGCCGCCCGGCGTCGAGCTGATGGACGTCGGCATCCGCGGGGTGCACCTCGCCTACCGGCTGCTGGAGGGCTACCGGACGCTCGTCCTGGTGGACGTCGTCGGCCGCGGGGGTCCGCCGGGCACGCTGTACACGATCGACGTCGGCCCCGGCCCCCCGGCGGCACGCACCGGCCCGGGCCCGCTGGACACGCACGCCATGGACCCCGCCACCGTGCTGGCGCTGCTGCACGATCTGCACGCCGGCGCGGGCGGCACCCTCCCCGAGGGGGTGTACGTCATCGGCTGCGAACCCCGCGACACCGGCGAGGGCATGGGCCTGACTCCCCCGGTGGCCGGTGCCGTGGACGCCGCCGCCGACCTGGTGCTCGACCTCGTACGACGCGCCACCTCCGTACCGCAGAGGAGCTGACCACGATGGACGCAAGGATGGAATGGCAATGGGCCGGCCTGGCCGCGGGCCTCGTACTGGCCTACGGAGTCGCGCGGAACCTGCCGGACATCCGCCGCTACTTGCGCATGCGGCGGATGTGATCCGGCGGACGCTCGTGACCGGGCGGGTGCGCGTGGTCGGGCGGGTGCGCGTGGTCGGGCGGGTGCGCGTGGTCGGGCGGCCGTGCGCGGTCCGGCGGACCCGCTCCGGCGCGCGGGCTCCCGCCGTCGTGCCCCGCGCGGCCACCGACGTCCTCGAGCTGCACGTACCGCTCCAGGAAGAGGTGCAAGGTGCCGTGGAGGTCGCCCAGGCGCACGAACCACAGGGCGAGGTTCATGGCGCCCTGCTGGGTGATCGCGTAGACACGGCGCGCCGGGCCGCTCTCCGAGGCGCGCCAGTGCGAGGTGACCGCGCCCCTGCTCTCCATGCCCCGCAGCAACCGGTACACGTGCGCGTGGTCCGCGTCTTCGCAGCCGAAGGCGCCCAGGCGCTGCACCAGTTCATAGCCATGGCCTTGGCGTTCGGCCAGCAGCAGGAGCAGCACCGGGGTGAGCAGAGCGCGTCGCTCGACCTCTTGCCCGGTCATCGTGATCTCAGGGTAACCAGCCGTGCGCGGGCCGCACGTCCGGGCGCCGCCGCGCCGCACGGCGGCCGGTCGAGGGGAGGTGAGGGCCGTGCATGAGCTGTCGATCGCCGTCGCGGTCGTCGAACAGGCCGAGGAGGCCGTGCGGGAACGGGGCCGCGCGGTCGAGTCGCTGACCCTGCGGGTCGGCGAGCTGGCGGGGGTGGTGCCCGAGGCGCTGGACTTCTCGTTCGGGCTCGCGACGGAGGGCACCGCGCTGGCGGGGGCACGCCTGCTGATCGAGACTGTCGATGGCCGGGGCCGCTGCGAGTGCTGCGGCCGTGAGGCGCCGACCGGGATGCCTCCGGTGCTGTGGTGCGCCGGGTGCGGGACACCGCTGACCCTGCTCCGCGGCCGGGAACTGGAGATCGTCCGGGTGACGCTGGCCGCCGGCCCCCCGGACGCGGAAGGGACTTCGGACGGCGGGGGCGAAGGACCGCGGGGCGGAGAGGGCGCGGACGGCGGGCTCCGGCCCACGCCGTCCGGGCCGCCGGTACGCGACGAGGAGGCGGGCCATGTGCCGCACCGTTGACCTGCATCAGGCCGTGCTCGCCAGGAACGACGAGAACGCGCTGGCCCTGCGGGGCTATCTGGGTGACCGCGGCGCGGTGGCGGTGAACCTGCTGTCGAGTCCGGGCAGCGGCAAGACGGCCCTGCTCGAACTGCTGCTCGCGCGCGCCGTCGCGGACGGCGTCCCGGCCGCCGCCGTCACCGCCGACCTGGCGACCGAGAACGACGCGACCCGGCTGGCCCGGTCCGGGGCGCCGGTGCGGCAGATCCTCACCGACGGGCTGTGCCACCTGGAGGCGGGCATGCTCCAGCGGCGTCTCGAGGGCTGGCTGCCCGAGGGCACCCGCCTGCTGTTCGTCGAGAACGTCGGCAATCTGGTCTGTCCCGCCTCCTACGACCTCGGGGAGACCCTGCGGATCGCGCTCGCGTCGGTGACCGAGGGCGAGGACAAGCCGGTCAAGTACCCGACCGCCTTCGGGCTCGCCCATCTGGTCGTGATCACCAAGACCGACATCGCGGACGCCGTCGGCTTCGACCGGGAGGCGTTCCTGCGGGGCGTCCGGCAGGTCAATCCCGGGGTGCCGGTCCTGGAGACCTCGGCCCGCACCGGCCAGGGGGTCGACGCCCTGCTGGCGCACGTCCTGCGCCGCGCGGCCGGCCAGGAGGCGCACGTACCGGTGCTGGCGCGGCAGCACGAGCGGTACCTGCACAGTCACGGGAACGGCCAGGGACACGGCCACGAACACGGGCACGAGCACGCCGGCGGGCACGCCCCCGTGGACGGACAGGCGCGGTGAAGCCGGCCCCGGGGCGCGAGCGCCGGCACGTCACCGTCACGGGCGTGGTCCAGGGGGTGGGGTTCCGGCCCTTCGTGTACACCCTCGCGGAGGAACTGGGGCTGAGCGGCTGGGTCACCAACAACGCGCGGGGCGTCGAGGCGGAGGTGGAGGGCCCGGCGGCCCAGGTGGCGGAGTTCTGCGCGCGGATCGGGACACGGCCGCCGCCGCTCGCGGTCGTCGAGTCGGTCGGGCACCGGGCCGTGCCGCCGGAGAACGACGGCTCGGTGTTCGCCATCCGCCCCTCCTCCGGCGGACCGGGCCGCACCCTGGTCTCCCCGGACACCGCCACCTGCGACGCCTGTCTCGGCGAGCTCGCGGACCCCGCCGACCGGCGGTACCGGCACCCCTTCATCACCTGCACGCACTGCGGCCCGCGGTTCACCATCGTGACCGCGCTGCCGTACGACCGGGCCGGCACCACCATGGCGGGCTTCCCGATGTGCGCGGACTGCGCCCGGGAGTACGCGGACCCGGCCGACCGGCGCTTCCACGCCCAGCCGATCTCCTGTCCCGCCTGCGGTCCCCGGCTCACGCTGCGCACGGGGGCGGACGACCCGGGCGAGCTGCGGGACGGGGAGGCGCTCGCCGAGGCCCGTCGGCTGCTGGCCGAAGGAGCGGTGGTCGCGGTCAAGGGGGTCGGCGGCTACCACCTGGCGTGCGACGCGGGGGATCCCGCGGCCGTGCGTACCCTGCGCAAGCGCAAGAACCGCGGCGGCAAGCCCTTCGCGGTGCTCGCCGGCTCGCTGGAGACCGTCCGGCGGCTGGCCCGTGTCGGGCCCGAGGAGCGGGAGTTGCTCCTCGGGCCGCGCAAGCCGGTGGTCCTGCTGCGGCGGCGGGCGGGGGCGGGCGACGAGATCGCGGCGGGCGTCGCGCCGGGCAGCCCCGACCTCGGCTTCATGCTCCCGTACACGCCGGTGCACCGGCTGCTGCTCGGTCTGCCCGGCGATCCGCCGGGGCCGGCCGTCCTCGTCATGACCAGCGGGAACCGCTCGGGCGAGCCCATCGTCACCGACGACGCCGAGGCGCTGACCCGGCTGGCCGGGCTCGCCGACGCCTGGCTCGCGCACGACCGGACCGTCCACGTGCCCTGCGACGACTCGGTGGTCCGGGTGTGCGCGGGCGCCGAGCTGCCGGTGCGGCGCTCGCGCGGTTACGCCCCCTTCCCGGTCGCCCTGCCGGTGCCGGTGGTCCCGGCGCTGGCGGTGGGCGGGGACCTGAAGAACACCTTCTGCGCCGGTGACGGCCGCTACGCGTGGCTGTCCGCGCACGTCGGGGACATGGACGACCTGGCCACCCTGGACGCCTTCGAGCGGGCCACCGGCCATCTGACGGACCTCACCGCGGTCGAGCCGCGGCTGCTCGTCGCCGACCGGCACCCCGGCTACCGCTCCACCCGGTGGGCCCGGCGCGCCGCCGGGGCCCGCGGACTGACGCTGCGCCAGGTGCAGCACCACCACGCCCATGTCGCCTCGACGATGGCCGAGCACGGTCTCGACGGCTCGGAGCCGGTGATCGGGGTCGCCTTCGACGGGACCGGCTACGGCGACGACGGGGCCGTGTGGGGCGGTGAGGTGCTGATCGCCGACTACGACGGGTACCGGCGGTTCGCCCATCTGGGCTATGTCCCGCTGCCGGGCGGCGACGCCGCCGTGCGCAACCCCTACCGGATGGCGCTGTCGCACCTGCGGGCGGCGGGACTGCCCTGGCCGGACGGGCTGCCGTGCGCGGCGGCGGCCACGCCCGAGGAGCGGCGGCTGCTCGAAAGACAGCTCGAACGGGGGTTCAACTGCGTTCCCACGTCCAGCATGGGCCGCCTCTTCGACGCGGTGTCCTCGCTCGCGGGCGTCTGCCACCGGGTGGAGTACGAGGCTCAGGCCGCCATGGAGCTGGAGAACGCGGCGCTCGGCGATCTGGCGGGGCCGCTCGCCGACGACGAGCGGAACGACGCGTACCGGTTCATGCTGAGAGCGGTCCGTCAGGACCCCGGGGCGCCGCTGGTCGCCGACCCGGCACCGGTCCTGGCCGCCGCCGTCGCGGACGTCGGAGCCGGCGTCGGGGCCGGTCCGGTGGCCCGTCGGTTCCATCGGGCGGTGACCGGTCTGGTCCTGGAGGTGTGCACCGTGGCGCGGAGAAGGACCGGCATCGGCACGGTCGCCCTCAGCGGCGGCGTGTTCTGCAACGCCCTGCTCACCGAGGCCTGCGGCACCCTCCTGGAACGGGACGGTTTCACCGTGCTGAGGCACCGCAGGGTTCCCCCCAACGACGGCGGTCTGGCCCTCGGCCAGCTGATCGTCGCCGCCCGGTCGCTGGACTAGCGCGGCGGAGCTCACGAGCGAGGCAGGAGCGAGGCATGTGTCTGGCCGTACCCGGCCGAGTGCTGGAGATCGAGGAACGTGACGCGACGCGGATGGCCAAGGTGGACTTCGGCGGTGTCGTCAAGGACGTGTGTCTGGAGTACGTGCCGGACATGAGGGTCGGCGACTACGCCATCGTCCACGTGGGATTCGCGTTGCAGCGGCTGGACGAGGAGTCGGCCAGACAGACCCTGGAACTCTTCGAGAACCTCGGGGTGCTGGAGGAGGAGTTCGGCGACGCGTGGGGCAGGGCGGCCCGGGACGCCGGCGCCGAACGCCCCGCCGGAACCGGACGTCCGCCCCTGGAAGGCACCGAGAAGGAGGCGCGGTCATGAAGTACCTGGACGAGTTCAGCGATCCGGTCCTCGCCAAGCGGCTCTTCGACGACATCAGGGCGGTCACCACCCGGCCCTGGTCGCTCATGGAGGTCTGCGGCGGTCAGACGCACTCGATCATCCGCCACGGCATCGACCAGCTCCTGCCCGAGGAGATCCAGTTGATCCACGGGCCGGGCTGCCCGGTGTGCGTGACCCCGCTGGAGATCATCGACAAGGCGCTGGAGATCGCCTCCCGGCCCGATGTGATCTTCTGTTCGTTCGGCGACATGCTGCGCGTGCCCGGCAGCGGACGCGACCTGTTCAAGGTCAAGAGCGAGGGCGCGGACGTCCGGGTCGTGTACTCGCCGCTGGACGCGCTGAGGATCGCGCAGGACAACCCCGACCGGCAGGTCGTGTTCTTCGGCATCGGCTTCGAGACCACGGCGCCGCCCAACGCGATGACCGTGTACCAGGCCAGGAAGCTGGGCATCCCCAACTTCAGCCTGCTGGTCTCGCACGTCCGGGTGCCCCCGGCCATCGACGCGATCATGAACTCGCCGGACTGCCGGGTGCAGGCCTTCCTCGCCGCCGGGCACGTGTGCACGGTGATGGGCACGGCCGAGTACCCCGAACTCGCCGAGCGGCACCGGGTGCCGATCATCGTGACGGGCTTCGAGCCGCTCGACATCCTGGAGGGCATCCGCCGCGCGGTGATCCAGCTGGAGGCGGGGCAGCACACCGTGGAGAACGCCTATCCCCGGGCGGTGCAGCCCGAGGGAAGCCCCGCGGCGCGCGCCATGCTCTCCGACGTCTTCGAGGTGACCGACCGGGCCTGGCGCGGAATCGGCATGATCCCGCTGAGCGGCTGGCGGCTGTCGCCGAAGTACCGCGAGTTCGACGCCGAGCACCGCTTCTCGGTGACGGGCATCGAGACCGAGGAGTCGACCGTCTGCCGCAGCGGCGAGGTGCTCCAGGGCCTCATCAAGCCGCACGAGTGCGCCGCGTTCGGCAAGGAGTGCACCCCGCGCAATCCGCTGGGCGCGACCATGGTCTCCAGCGAGGGCGCGTGCGCGGCCTACTACCTCTACCGGCGGCTGGAGACCCCGGACAAGGAGGCGAGTTCCGTTGGCTGATCCGTTGACCGACCCGGCATACGCGCCGGCCGACTTCTCCTCGTGGACCTGCCCGGCGCCGCTGCGCGACCACGACAGGATCGTGATGGGGCACGGCGGTGGCGGCACGCTCTCCGCCGAGCTGGTGGAGCACCTGTTCGCGCCCGCCTTCGGCAACGCCGTGCTCGCCGAGCTCGGCGACTCCGCCCGTCTGCCGCTGGGAGGCGCCAGGCTCGCCTTCTCCACCGACTCCTTCGTCGTGCGGCCGCTGTTCTTCCCCGGCGGCAGCATCGGGGACCTGGCCGTCAACGGCACGGTCAACGACCTGGCCATGGCGGGGGCCGTACCGGCCTACCTCTCCTGCGGGTTCATCCTGGAGGAGGGCGTCGAGCTCTCCGTCGTGGGGCGCGTGGCCGAGGCGATGGGCGAGGCGGCGCGGACGGCCGGAGTGGTGATCGCGACCGGTGACACCAAGGTCGTCGACGCCGGTCACGGCGACGGCGTCTTCATCAACACCGCGGGGGTCGGGCTGATCCCGGACGGCGTCGACATCCGCCCGCAGCGCGCGGCCCCCGGTGACGTGGTGCTGGTCAGCGGGCCGATCGGCGTGCACGGAGTGGCGATCATGAGCGTGCGGGAGGGTCTCGAGTTCGGCGTCGAGATCCAGAGCGACACCGCGTCGCTGGCCGGTCTGGTCGCGGACATGCTGGCCGCCTGCCCCGACCTGCACGTGCTGCGCGACCCGACCCGCGGCGGCCTGGCCACCTCGCTGAACGAGATCGCCGCGGCGGCGGGGGTCGGCATCGCGATCCACGAACGGTCCCTGCCCGTCCCGGAGTCCGTCGCCAACGCCTGCGCCTTCCTCGGCCTGGACCCGCTGTACGTGGCCAACGAGGGCAAGCTGGTGGCGTTCGTGGCGGCCGAGCACGCCGACGCCGTGCTCGCGGCGATGCGGGCCCACCCGCTGGGCAAGGAGTCCGTGGCGATCGGGACCTGCGTGCCCGACCACCCGGGCATGGTGGTCGCGGCCACCCGTCTGGGCGGCACCCGGGTGGTGGACATGCCGCTCGGCGAGCAGCTGCCGCGCATCTGCTGACACACGGCACCCGGGCCGGCGCCTTCGGCTGAAGGCGCCGGCCCGGACGAGCGTTCCCGGGGCCGGTCCCCGGTGACGGACCCGCACGACGCGGGCGTCACCGGGGACCGGCCTCTCGCGCGCCCAGGGCGTGCAACCCTCTCGCAACGTCCCCTCTGGTCGGCTGGTCCACGACAGCCGTGAGAACCGAGGGGAGAGCCGATGGACGTCGTCCCGCGCGTGGAGCTGACGCCCGCGGCCGCCGAACTGCTGAGGCGACTGCGGACCGTGCACGGACCGCTGATGTTCCATCAGTCGGGCGGCTGCTGCGACGGCAGCGCGCCCATGTGCTACCCGGAGGGTGAGTTCCGCACCGGCGGCTCCGACGTGCTGCTGGCCGAGCTGGAGATCGAGGGCGTCGACGAGCCGGTCTCCTTCTGGATCTCGAAGAGCCAGTACGAACGGTGGCGCCACACGCGTCTCATCGTGGACGTCGTGGCGGGCCGTGGCAGCGGCTTCTCCCTCGAAGCACCCGAAGGAGTGCGTTTTCTGACCCGTTCCCGCGTCGTCGGCGCCTAGCCACCGGACGGCGTCCCCGCCTCTGGTGCAATTCCCCTGAGTCCTGCCAGAGTTGACGAGACATCAGGGGGCACCGTGACGCGTCCGGGCAGACGGTTCAGAACGGCACTGACGGTCTTCACGGCGAGCGGGGCACTGGCCGGCGCGGCCCTGGCGGGGGCGGCACCGGCCGACGGTGCGGAGGGCGCGACCCGCATCGCGCCGGGCGTCGCGTACACGGAGCTGGACATCCCGTCGGCCGGGGGAACGGCCCACGCGCACGTGCTGGACGTCGATCTGCGCGACCCCCGTGTCCGGGTCGACCTGCTCCACCCCGGTGCCGTGGCTGCCCGGGCTCCCGTGTCGCGGCTGGCCGACTCCCGGGGCGCGGTCGCCGGGGTCAACGGCGACTTCTTCAACATCACGGAGACGCAGCATCCGGGCGTCGAGGCGACGGGCGCGGCGGTGGGTCCGGCGATCGCGAGCGGCCGCGGTCTGAAGGCCGCGGTCCCGGTCGGCCAGCGGTTCGGACCGGCGCTGCCGCCCGGCACGACCACCGAGGACGTGTTCGGCGTGGGCACCGACCGCCGGGCCCGGCTGGACGACGTGGTCCTCGACGGATCCGTACGCGGTCCCGGCGGCACCTGGCCGCTCGGCGGGTTCAACCAGTACGCGCTCCCGGTGGGCTCCGTCGGCGCGTTCACGGCGGACTGGGGAAGCGCCTCGCGGGTCCGCGCGACCTGCGGTACGGACACGGACCGGGCCGCGCCGTGCAGTACCGACACCTACGAGGTGGCGGTCCGCCGCGGAAGGGTCGTGTCGGTCGCCGGCGCTCCCGGCGGCGGACCCGTCTCCCGGGGCACCACCGTGCTGGTCGGCCGCGAGGCGGGTGCCCGGAAGCTGCGGACGCTGTCCGTGGGCGAGAAGGTCGGCGTACGGCACCGGCTGGTCGCGAAGTCCTCCAAGATCCCCTACCGGTTCGCGGTCGGAGGCTGTCCGATGATGACCGGCGGGACGCCGCTGCCGGGTCTGGACGACAGGACCGCCGCCGTACGCACCGCGGTGGGTTTCTCCGACCACGGGCGCCGGATGCAGCTCCTCGCCCTGGACGGCGCCCCGGAGTACCGTGGCGGGCTCACCGTCGCCGAGGTCGCCCGGGCGATGCGGCGGCTGGGGTCCGAGGACGCCTTCGGTCTGGACGGCGGTGGATCCACCACGATGGTCGCCCGGCGGGCGGGGGCGGACGCCGTCACCGTCCTCAACCATCCGAGCGGCGGCGCCGAGCGTCCCGTCCCCAACGGCATCGGGGTGTTCACGGCCTCCTGACACCGCGCCGGGCCGGGGCTCCGGTCACGGGGACAGGCTGCCCACGATGTCGGCCGTCGCGGTGAGGCCGCTGTGGATCGTCGGGGCCATGCTCGTACTGGCCAGCAGGAACCCGAGCAGGGCGCAGACCAGGGCGTGGGAGATCTTCAGTCCTCCGTTGCGCAGGAAGATCACCGCCAGCACCAGGAGCAGCAGCACCACCGAGATGGAAATGGCCATCGTCAACCTCCTCCGCCACGTCCGCTTCGCGGCGTTCGGCCGCAAGTGTGGCGTAGCGGAGGGTTCGGCCGGGCGGATGACGTGTCCCCCGAACGGGTGGTCTTCTACCGTCGGTCGTGGGCGTCCAGGAACTCTTCGAGACCGCCCAGGTCATCGGTGTTGAGGTGGTCGACGTCGGCGGCGACGAGTTCGCGCCAGAGCGCCTCCCGTGTCGGGCCCGCGAGGTCCGGGGTGGCCCAGAACCGGACCCTCTGCCCGCGCGCGTGCGCGGTCGCCGTGATGCGGCGCAGCTTCTCGCGTTCGGCGTCCGGGAACGGACCCTCGCCCCGCCAGCTGAAGTTGAGCGTCCAGTTGTCGCTGATCAGCGGGATGAGGGAGGCGGGCGCGGGACCGCCGAGGTCGGCGAGCCGGCCGTCGTAGAAGGCGAACCGCTCGGTCTGCGCCTCCATCGGGACGCGTGCGGCGCGGTCCCCTGAGACGACGGCCGTGACCGGTCCGGGACGCACCTTGCCGTGCGCGTACGACGTGAACAGGTGCCGGTGGCGGCGCAGACGGCGGTCGAGTTCGAGGTACGTCGAAGCGCCCTCGGTCTTGATGTCGACGAGCAGTTGGAGCGGCCGGTGGTGGCCCCGGTACACCGAGCCGTGGTTGGCCTTGACGCGGGCCGCCAGCGGTTCGAGGTAGAGGGATTCGAGGGTGCGGGCGGGGTCGAGGTCCACCGGGTCGTGGGCGACGAGGAGTTGACCGTCCACGAGGTGGATGTCGGCCTCGACGCTGCCGAAGCGGTGGTCTAGCGCGTCGAGGAGGGGGCGCGGGTGCTCGTAGTCGTTGTGCGCGTGGGCCCGCCATAAGGGCCGTGTGCGGGGCTTCGCCCCGGCCGCGAGAGCCCGCGGCGCGGGCAGCGCGAACGAGCCGGTGAGGGCGGCGCCGAACGTGGTGAGGGCTCTGCGCCGGGTGGTGGGGGTCATGCTGTGCCTCCCTGGAGGATGCCGTCAGGACCTCAGGGAGTATGCGGCCGGCGGAGGCCGGGAAACCTCGCTCCGGCGGGAGTTGGCCGGACCGACGTGACGCGTTCACTTCACCGGATCCGGGCGTGGTCCGGCGTTCCGTCCGCTTCCCGCCCGTTTCGCGGACGCGCGGAAAGGCCCGCCCCCGGGTGGGGGCGGGCCTTTCCGGGACGCCGTCAGGGCGCCTGGAGGTCGACCAGTTCGGCCAGGGCCTCGCGGTGCGCGCCCGCGGTGCCGTAGGCGATGGAGTCGGCCTTGGCGCGCTTGAGATAGAGGTGCGCCGGGTGTTCCCACGTCATGCCGATGCCGCCGTGGAGCTGGAGCGCCTCCTCCGCGGCGTGTACGGCGACGGGTGCCGCGTACGCCTGGGCGACGGCGACGGCCACGTCGCCGTCCGCGCTGCCGGTGGCCAGCGCGTCGGCGGCGTTGCGGGCCGCGGCGCGGGCGCCCACGACCTCCAGCCACACCTGGGCCAGCCGGTGCTTGAGCGCCTGGAACCCGCCGACCGGCCGGTTGAACTGCTTGCGCTCCTTGAGGTAGCGCACGGTCTCCGTCAACGAGTTTTCGGCGATCCCCAGTTGCTCGGAGGCGAGCAGTCCGGCCCCGGCCCGCAGCGCGCGCCGTACGGCGCCGGGCGCGTCCGCGGTGAGCCGGCGCCCGGGCGCGGCGTCGAGGGTGATCCGGGCGAGCGGCCGGGTCTGGTCGAGGCCGACCTGCGGGACGGTCGTGACGGCGGCCGCGTCGACGGCGTACAGAGCGCCGTCCTCGGCCGGGACCAGCAGGACGTCGGCGGCCGCCGCGTCCGCGATGCCCGTCAGCTCCCCGTGCAGGGAACCGTTCTCCAGCCGGACGGTCCGGTGGGCGGCGCCCGGCCCGACGTTCAGGGCGACCGCGAGGACGCCCACGGTCCGGCCGGAGGCGAGCGCGGCGAGCAGTTCGTCCGCCTCCGGCCCCTCGCAGGCCAGCAGTGCCTCGGTCGCGACCACGGCGCTCGTCAGGTACGGCACGGGAGCGACGGCGCGGCCCAGTTCCTCCAGGACCACGGCGGCCTCGCGGTGCGTGGCGCCCTGGCCGCCCCGCTCCTCGGGCACCAGGAGGCCCGCGAGGCCCATGCCCTCCGTGAGGGCCTTCCACAGGTCGGCGTCGTGCGGAGTGCCCGACTCGGTGCGGGTGATGACGTCCGCCGCGGCGCAGCGGTCGGTGAGGAGGTCGCGGACGGCGGCGCGCAGCGCCTCTTCCTCCTCGGTGTAGAGCAGATCGGGCTCGGTGCTCACCTGGCTCATCGGGCGAGGTCCTTCCATGCGACGTCCTTGTCGGTGCGCGGCTCGGACGGCAGGCCGAGGACGCGTTCGGCGACGATGTTCAGCAGGACCTCGCTGGTCCCGCCCTCGATGCTGTTGCCCTTGGAGCGCAGGTAGCGGTATCCGGCGTCCCGGCCGGTGAAGTCGACCAGTTCGGGCCGGCGCATCGTCCAGTCCTCGTACAGCAGGCCTTCCTCGCCGAGGAGTTCGACCTCCAGGCCGCTGATCTCCTGGTTGAGCCGGGCGAAGCCGAGCTTCATCCCGGCGCCCTCGTGGCCCGGCTGGCCCTGGGCGAGCTGCTGGCGCAGCCGCTCGCCGGACAGGCGGGCGACCTCGGACTCGACCCACAGCCTCAGCAGCCGCTGGTGCGTGTCGTGGGTGCGCAGTTCGGGCCGCTCGCGCCAGGTCTTCGAGACCGGGCCGATCATGCCGCCCTCGCGCGGGATGCGCATGCCGCCGATGGAGACGCGTTCGTTCATCAGGGTGGTCTGCGCGACCCGCCAGCCGTCGCCGACCTCGCCGAGGCGGTGGGCGTCGGGGATGCGGACGTCGGTGAGGAAGACCTCGTTGAACTCGGCCTCGCCGGTGATCTGACGCAGCGGGCGCACGTCGACGCCCGGGTCGCTCATGTCGCAGACGAAGTAGGTGATGCCCCGGTGCTTGGGCACGTCCGGGTCGGTGCGGGCGATGAGGATGGCGAAGCGGGCGAGATGGGCGCTGGAGGTCCACACCTTCTGCCCGTTGACCACCCAGTCGCCGTCCTCGCCGCCCTCGCGGACCGCCCGGGTGCCGAGCGCGGCGAGGTCCGATCCGGCGCCGGGCTCGCTGAAGAGCTGGCACCACACCTCCTCGCCGGTCCACAGGGGCCGAAGGAAGCGCCGCTTCTGCTCCTCGGTGCCGAAGCCGAGGATGGTCGGTGCGGCCATGCCGAGGCCGATGCCGATGCGCCGCGGGTCGTTGTCGGGCGCGCCGGCGGCGGCCAGTTCGGCGTCCACGACGGCCTGGAGGCTGCGCGGTGCGCCGAGGCCGCCGAGGCCCTCGGGGTAGTGCACCCAGGCGAGGCCGGCGTCGAAGCGGGCCCTCAGGAAGTCCAGCCGGTCCGTTTCCCCGGGCGGGTGCGCGGCCAGCAACTCCTGGGTGCGGCGGCGCAGTTCGGCTGCGTCGGTCATGCGGCGGCTCCGTTCTCCAGTGTGGGCACCACGGCGATCCGCCCGGTGGTGACTCCGTCGGCGACCCGCTGCACGGCGGCGGCGGCCTCGCCCAGCGGCACCCGCTCGCTCACCAGCGGCTTGATCGCGCCGCGCGCGGCCAGTTCGGTGAGCTGCTCGTGGCAGTGCAGCACGAGCTTCGGGTTCTTGGTGTTGTACAGGCCCCAGTGCAGGCCCAGGACGCCGTAGTTCTTGACGAGGGCGTGGTTCAGCGCGGGGCTCGGGATCGAGCCGCTGGCGAAGCCGACGACCACGATCCGGCCCTCGAAGGCGACGACCTTCGTGGACTGGGTGTAGGCCTCGCCGCCCACGGGGTCGTAGATCACGTCCGCGCCGCGTCCGCCCGTCGCCTCCTTGACGGCTCCGATCACGTCCTCGGCGCGCCGGTCGATCACGACGTCGCAGCCCAGGTCGCGCGCGACCTGGGCCTTGTCGGCGCCGCCCACGACTCCGATGACCCGCGCGCCCGCCGCCTTTCCGAGCTGGACCGCCGCGCTGCCGACGCCTCCGGCGGCCGCGTGCACGAGGAGTGTCTCGCCGGCCTCCAGACGGGCCCGGCGGTGCAGGCCGAACCAGCCGGTCTGGTAGCCGATGTGCAGGGCGGCGGCCTCGGCGTCGTCGAGGGCGTCGGGGGCCGGCAGCAGGGCGGCGGCGTCGGCGACCGCGTACTCGGCGAAGCCGCCGTGGGGCAGCGCCGGGTTGGCGATCACCCGGCGGCCGTCCTCGGTCTCGCCGCAGATCTCCACGCCGGGCGTGAACGGCAGCGGCGGCCTGACCTGGTACTGGCCCCGGCACATCAGCGCGTCGGGGAAGTTGATGTTCGCGGCGCGCACCTTGAGCAGGACCTGGCCGTCACCGGGCGTCGGCCGATCCACCTCCAGGAGGCGCATCGCCTCTGCGGGCTCGCCGTTCTGGTGCACTTGCCATGCCTGCATGCGGGGCCTCCAGGGGGCTGTGTCGGCTGACCGGGCTCCTCCGCATACTAAGCGGTCGCTTGCCGCACTGGGAACAGCAGAGGCCCCGCGTCTTCGCCACGCCTCCCGCCCCTCCCGCTCCTACCGCTCCTCGCCGCGGGACTTGGGCCGCGCCCGCACGTGCATCCGCTCCCCCTGCGGCCCGAACAGGCTCAGGAACTCCGCGGGCCCCTCCCCCGTCGACCCGAACCAGTGCGGCACACGGGTGTCGAACTCCGCCGCCTCCCCCGCCTCCAGCACGACGTCGTGCTCGCCGAGCACCACCCGCAGCCGCCCGGACAGCACGTACAGCCATTCGTAGCCCTCGTGCGTGCGCGGATCGGGTTCCGTCGTCCGCTTCGGTTCGAGCACCTTGTACGCCTGGAGCCCGCCGGGCCGGCTGGTCAGCGGCCAGTACGTGCGGCCGTGGCGCACCATCGGCTCGGCACGCACCCGCGGGTCCCCGACCGGCGGGGCGCCGACCAGTTCGTCCAGGGCGACCTGATGGGCCCGGGCGATGGGCAGCAGCAGCTCCAGGCTGGGCCTGCGCAGCCCCGATTCCAGACGCGAGAGCGTGCTCACCGAGATGCCGGTCGCCTCGGACAGCCCGGCCAGGGTCGCCCCGCGCTCCTTCCTGATGCGCCGCAGCCGCGGACCCACCTCGGCGAGGACCTCGTCCGTCGCCGCGTCACCGGTCGCTCCGCGCCCGCCCTGGTCACTGTCGCCCGCACGGGCCGTATCGCTCATCCCCCCATTGCAGAATCGGCAAAGAGGTTTGTCAATCCGGCGGGTTCCGGGCGACCTTCTCCGTGGAGGTGGTCACCATGACCGAGACAAGGACCGGACCGAGGGCCGGAACACCCGCCGGGACCTACGAGGTGGTCGTCGTGGGCGGCGGCGCGGCGGGGCTCTCCGCCGCCCTGGTCCTCGGCCGGGCGCGGCGCCGGACGCTCGTCGTCGACGAGGGCGAGCCGCGCAACGCGCCCGCCGCGCACATGCAGGGCTATCTGACCCGCGACGGCATGCCGCCCGCCGAGTTCCTCGCCGAGGGACGGCGGGAGGTCGAGGGATACGGCGTGGAGATCGTCCGTGGCCGGGTGACGGACGTCGTCCGGGACGGCGCCGGGGAGTTCGACGTCACGACCGGGTCCGGGGAGACCGTCCACGCGCGCCGGCTGATCGTGACGACGGGGCTGGCTGACGAGATGCCGCCGGTGCCCGGCGTCGCCGAGCGCTTCGGGCGCGACGTGCTGCACTGCCCGTACTGCCACGGCTGGGAGGTGCGCGACCGGGCCTTCGGCGTCCTGGCCACGACGCCGATGAGCGTGCACCAAGCGCTGATGGTCGGCCAGTGGTCGAAGGACGTCACGCTGTTCCTGCACACGGTGGCCGAGGACGAGCTCTCCGACGAGGACCTGCGCCGGCTCGCCGCCGCGGGGGTCGCCGTGGTGCCCGGCGAGGTCGCCGGGCTGGTGGTCGCCGGGGACCGGCTCACCGGGGTGCGGCTCGCGAACGGGACCACGCACGAGCGCTCCGTGCTGTTCACGGCCCCGCGCCCGGTGCCGCGGACCGGCCTGCTGGAGGGGCTGGGCGCGGAACTGCGGGAGACGCCGTTCGGCAGTTACCCGGTGACCGACCCGACCGGGCTGACGAGCGTGCCGGGCGTCTGGGCGGCCGGCAACGCCGCCGGTTTCGCCGAGCAGGTGGTGAACGCCGCGAGCGGCGGGTACCGGGCGGCGGCCACGCTCAACGGCGAACTCCTGTTCGCCGACCTCGACGCGGCGATCGCGCGCGGACGAGGCTGAAACACGTCGTACGGGGGCACGCCCCGGACCCCGTACGGGTGTGCGCCGGGCGCCGGCGTTGCACGATGGCTGCATGCTGCTGAGCCGGCTCGCCCGTGTGTCCCAGGAGGTCGCCGCCACCTCGGCGCGGTCCCGGAAGACCGCTCTGCTCGCGGAGCTGTTCCGGGACGCCGAGGCGGACGACGCGCCGATCGTGATCCCGTATCTGGCGGGCCGGCTGCCGCAGGGCCGCGTCGGCGTCGGCTGGAAGGTGCTGAGCGCACCGGTCGCTCCCGCCACCGGACCCACCCTGACCGTGCGCGAGGTGGACGCCAGGCTCACCGCGCTCGGCGAGGTCTCCGGCACCGGTTCGCAAGCCGAGCGGGCCCGTCTGGTGGGTGAGCTGATGGCGGCGGCCACGGAGGAGGAACAGCGTTTCCTGTTCGGGCTGCTCACCGGCGAGGTCCGTCAGGGCGCGCTGGACGCGCTCGCGGCCGAGGGGCTCGCGGAGGCGACCGGCGCTCCCGCGGGGGACGTACGACGGGCGGTGATGCTGGCGGGTTCGCTGTCGGCGGTGGCCCGGGCCCTCCTGGCGGACGGTCCGAGTGCCCTGGACGGCTTCCGGCTCACCGTCGGCCGTCCGGTGCAGCCGATGCTGGCGCACTCCGCCTCCTCCGTCTCCGAGGCGGTCGGCAAGCTCGGCGCCTGCGCGGTCGAGGAGAAGCTCGACGGCGTCCGGGTGCAGCTGCACCGGGACGGCGAGGACGTCCGCGTCTACACCCGCACCCTCGACGACATCACCGGCCGGCTGCCCGAACTCACCGCCGCCGCGATGGAGTTGCGGGGCGAGCGGTTCGTCCTGGACGGCGAGGTGATCGCGCTGGACGACCGGGGGCGTCCGCGTTCCTTCCAGGAGACGTCCGCCCGGGTGGGATCGCGCGTGGACGTCGAGGCGGCCGCGCGGACCGTGCCCGTCTCCCCCGTCTTCTTCGACGCCCTGTCCGTCGGCGGGCGGGACCTGCTGGACCTGCCGTTCACCGAGCGGCACGCGGAACTGGCACGGCTGGTGCCCGGCCCGATGCGGGTCCGGCGGACGCTCGTGCGGGGGCCGGACGACACCGGGCGGGCCGAGACGTTCCTCGCCGAGACCCTGGCCCGGGGGCACGAGGGCGTCGTGGTGAAGGCCCTTGACGCCCCCTACAGCGCGGGCCGGCGCGGCACCGCCTGGCTCAAGGTCAAACCCGTGCACACCCTGGACCTGGTGGTCCTGGCGGCCGAATGGGGCCACGGGCGGCGCACCGGCAGGCTCTCCAACCTGCACCTGGGCGCACGCGCCGGCGACGGCTCCTTCGTCATGCTCGGCAAGACCTTCAAGGGCATGACCGACGCGATGCTCGCCTGGCAGACCGAACGGTTGCGGGAGCTGGCCGTCACGGACGACGGCCACGTGGTGACCGTACGCCCCGAACTCGTCGTCGAGATCGCGTACGACGGTCTGCAGCGGTCCACCCGCTACCCGGCCGGGGTCACCCTCCGCTTCGCCCGGGTCGTGCGTTACCGCGAGGACAAGCCGGCGTCCGAGGCCGACACCGTGGACACCCTGCTGGCCGCCCACCCGGAGACGGCACGGTGAGCGGAGGACAGCACGGCCGGAGGAGCGCGGGACTGCTGTTGTTCCGGCACACCGACCACGGTGTGGAGGTATTGATCGGCCATATGGGCGGACCGTACTTCGCCCGGCGCGACGCCGGAGCCTGGACCCTTCCCAAGGGCGAGTACGAACCCGACGAGCCGGCCTGGGACGCCGCCCGCCGCGAGTTCCGGGAGGAGCTCGGGCTGGCTCCGCCCGACGGGGAGGCGGTCGCGCTCGGCGAGGTCACCCAGGCGAACGGCAAGGTGGTCACGGCCTGGGCGGTCGAGGCGGACCTCGACCCGGCGGCCGTGGTCCCCGGCACGTTCACGATGGAGTGGCCGCCGAGGTCGGGGCGACGGCAGGAGTTCCCCGAACTCGACCGGGTGGAGTGGATGACCCCGGAGCGGGCCCGGACCCTGCTGGTGGCCGCCCAGACGGTGTTTCTCGACCGGCTGGCCGAGCACTCGTCCTGAGAGCCGGCGTTCGGACAGGAGCGTCGGCTCGCCCCGGGGACCCGCCCGCGTTGCGCCGGGCGGCACCGCGCGGGAGGGTCGGGGAACAGCCAGCTTTCAGGAGGTCGGCCATGCCCATCGCGACGGTGAACCCGGCGAACGGCGAGACGCTCAAGACGTACGACGCCCTCGGCGCCGAGGAGATCGAGCGCAGGCTCGCCGCGGCCGAGGCCACGTTCCGCACGTATCGCACCACCTCGTTCGCCGAGCGGGCGCGGCTCCTGCACCGCGCCGCCGATCTCCTGGACGAGGACCTGCAGGACATCGGCCGGGTGATGACCACCGAGATGGGCAAGCCGGTCAAGCAGGCCCGGGCGGAGGCCGCCAAGTGCGCCAAGGCGATGCGCTGGTACGCCGACCACGCCGAGGACCTGCTCGCCGACGAGCTGGCCGCCCCCGCCGACGCCGCGGACTCCGGGGCCTCCCGGGTCCTCGCGCGCTACCGGCCGATCGGCCCCGTGCTCGCGGTGATGCCGTGGAACTTCCCGCTCTGGCAGGTGGTCCGCTTCGCCGCGCCCGCGCTGATGGCGGGCAACGTGGGGCTGCTCAAGCACGCCTCGAACGTGCCGCAGACCGCCCTGTACCTGGAGGACCTGTTCCGCCGGGCGGGCTTCCCCGAGGGCTGCTTCCAGACGCTGCTGATCGGGTCGGGGGCGGTCGAGGGCGTCCTGCGCGACCCGCGGGTCAAGGCTGCCACCCTCACCGGCAGCGAACCGGCCGGCCGGGCGGTCGCCTCGGTCGCCGGGGACGAGGTGAAGAAGACGGTGCTGGAGCTGGGCGGCAGCGACCCGTACGTCGTGATGCCGTCCGCGGACGTGGAGCGCGCCGCGACGGTCGCCGTCACCGCGCGTGCGCAGAACAACGGGCAGTCGTGCATCGCCGCCAAGCGGTTCATCGTGCACGCCGACGTGTTCGACGCCTTCGCCGAGCGGTTCGCGGCGGGCATGAGGGCCCTCAAGGTGGGCGACCCCCTGGAGGAGGACACCGAGATCGGTCCGCTCTCCACCGAGCAGGGCCGCACCGACCTGGAGGAACTGGTGGACGACGCCGTGGAGAAGGGCGCGACGGTACTGTGCGGCGGCGAACGTCCCGACGGTTTCGACGGCGGCTGGTACTACGCGCCGACCGTGCTCACCGGCATCACTCCCGGCATGCGCATCCACCTGGAGGAGACGTTCGGGCCGGTCGCCACGCTGTACCGGGCCGCCGACCTGGACGAGGCGGTGGCCCTCGCCAACGACACCCCGTTCGGGCTCAGCTCGAACCTGTGGACCCATGACGAGACCGAGGTGGAGCGGTTCGTACGTGATTCCGAGGCGGGCGGGGTGTTCGTCAACGGGATGACGGCCTCGCACCCGGCGTTCCCCTTCGGCGGGGAGAAGCGGTCCGGCTACGGACGTGAACTGTCGGGGCACGGAATCCGCGAGTTCTGCAACATCACCACCGTATGGCACGGAGCGTGAGCGTTCCGCAGCTACGATCCCTCGTGTGAACCGCGAAGTGACCCTCCCCCTGATCGTCGACGACCGCGGCACGTTGCAGGTTGCGGCCGCAGACGTCAGCAAGCTGTTGCGCACGGTGGGCGGCCGGTGGCTGCATCTGGTGGAGGCCGGCCAGGACGGCCTCGACGAGGACACCGTGGCCGCGCTCACGATCGAACTGGCCAAGCTGGCCGACCGGATCGACGTGGCCTGCATCGCGCACAGCAGCGGGCCCAGCGGCCGCTGAACCGCGGCGGCGGTACCGGACGGAGCAACGGACGGCGTCCCGTGACGGGACGCCGTTCCGGCCGCCTCAGGCGACTCGCTGGTCCTGTTCCCACAGGGCGTGCCAGAACCTCGACTCGTAGGCCATGAGCAGCCGCCCGTGGCGCAGGGCGTCGTCCAGGGAGATCCGTTCGGCGCCGAGACCGGCCTGCACCGCGGCCAGCGCCTTGTTCTCCAGTTCGGGCGCGGGCGCCGCGAAGAGGTCGAAGAACCCGCAGGCCTCGTCGTCGAAGCCGTAGTGGTGGCGCAGCGCCTCGGTGATGGTCTCGCAGTAGCCGCCCCACGCCGCGAAGTCGGCCCCGAGCGCGAGGACCACGTCCACCGGCTCCCCGTTCAGGGCGAGCCAGGCGACGTACGCGGGATAGGCCTGGCAGTCGGCGAGCGGTTCGTACTCCGCGGCCCGTGTCCCGTCGGCTCCCACCGCGGCGGCGAACGCGGCGAGCCGTTCCCCGGCCAGTGCCTCGCCCTCGGCGAGCATCTCGAAGAAGGCGGCGCTCGCCGGGTCGGCCGGAGACGTCCGCGTGCCGGCCGCCGAGCGTTCGGCCAGATGAACGAACGCACGGTGGTCCGAGGCGACCACATGGCGCTGTTCCAGGGCCAGCGCGGCGAGCGTGTCGAGCTGGGCGGCACCGCGGGCGATCAGCGGCAGCAGCCGGTTGGCACGGGGATCCGGGGCGAGTTTCCCGGTGACGCCCTCCAGCAGTTCCCTGGCCGTCCGCGTCATCACGCGCTCCTTCGGTCCGGCTGACTCCGAGCCCCCGCGACCAGAGTGCACGGTCACCCCCGGTTCGGTGCGCTACGACGCGAAGTCCCAGGTCCGGTGGGGTGACGGCCGGTGTACGAGGTGGCGGCGGACGCGCTCGCCCGTGCGGCGCGCGGGCGCCCGGGACGCCGGTGATCACCGGCGTCCCGTCGCGGGAACCGCCCCGGAGCGTGCGGGGCGTCAGCGGATCGGCATCCCGGACAGGGTGCGGGCGATCACGAGGCGCTGGATCTCGCTGGTGCCCTCGAAGATCGTGTAGATGGCCGCGTCGCGGTGCATCCGCTCCACCGGGTACTCGCGCGTGTAGCCGTTGCCGCCCAGGATCTGGATCGCCTGGGCCGTGACCTTCTTCGCCGTCTCGCTGGCGAACAGCTTCGACATCGAACCCTCGGCCGCGGTGAACGGCTTGCCGTTGACCGCCATCCAGGACGCCCGCCAGACCAGCAGCCGCGCCGCGTCGATCGAGGTGCGCATGTCGGCCAGCTGGAAGGCCACGCCCTGGTTGTCGATCACCGGGCGGCCGAACTGCTCCCGCGTCATCGCGTAGTCGAGGGCCACCTCGTACGCGGCCCGCGCGGTGCCCACCGCCATGGCTCCGACGGCCGGGCGGGAGGCCTCGAAGGTGGCCATCGCGGCGTTCTTCACCCTCTCTCCGCCCCCGGCCTTCGCCCGCTCACGGGCCCGGGCCAGGCGCTCGTCGAGCTTCTCCTTGCCGCCGAGCAGGCAGGAACCGGGAACGCGGACGTTCTCCAGGACGACCTCGGCGGTGTGCGAGGCGCGGATGCCGTGCTTCTTGAACTTCTGGCCCTGGGACAGACCGGGGGTGTTCGGCGGCACGATGAAGGAGGCGTGGCCCTTGGAGCCGAGCTCCGCGTCGACGACCGCGACGACGACGTGGACGTTGGCGATGCCGCCGTTGGTGGCCCAGGTCTTCGTGCCGTTCAGGACCCACTCGTCCTTGGCCCCGTCGTAGACGGCGCGCGTGCGCATCGAGGCGACGTCGGAGCCGGCGTCGGGCTCGGAGGAGCAGAAGGCGGCGACCTTGACATCGTTGGCATCGCCGTACATCTGGGGGATCCAGGTGCCGATCTGCTCCTCGGTGCCGTTGGCGAGGACGCCCACGGCGGCGAGGCCGGTGCCGACGATGGACAGCGCGATGCCCGCGTCGCCCCAGAACAGTTCCTCCATCGCCATCGGTATGCCGAGTCCGGTGGCGTCGAAGTACTGCTGCGCGTAGAAGTCCAGGGAATAGATTCCGACCTTCGCGGCTTCCTGGATGACCGGCCAGGGAGTCTCTTCACGCTCGTCCCATTCGGCGGCCGCGGGGCGGATGACATCGGCGGCGAAACCGTGCAGCCAGTCCCGGACCTCCTTCTGTTCGTCGTTGAGCTCCATGGTGAACTCGGCCATGTCCCCTCCAGCGCTGCCCTAAACTGTTACTTGCGGTAACTGGAGTCTGTTACTGGCTAGTAAGAAAAGTCAACTCCCGGGTTTCGCTCGGCATCCCGTTCGATACCCATACGACGATCAGTGTTAGTTTGCGCAAGCGTCACCGAATCACCACGGGTGGGAGAGCACATGGACACCACACAGCGGACCGATCAGCAGAGGTCCGCCGACCGCCGCCGGCGCGAACTGCTGGAGGCCGCCGACAGGGTGGTGCTGCGCGACGGTCCCGGGGCCTCCATGAACGCCATCGCCGCCGAGGCCGGCATCACGAAACCCATCCTGTACCGCCACTTCGGCGACAAGGGCGGCCTCTACGCCGCGCTCGCCAAGCGGCACACCGACGCGCTCCTCGAAGCGCTGCGGGCGGCACTGGACGCCCCGGCCGAGCGGCGCGAGCGCGTGGAGTCGACGCTCGACACCTACCTGGCCGCCATCGAGGCACGACCGCAGGTGTACCGCTTCCTGATGCACCCGGCGGAGGGCGGCCAGTCGGGCGACGCCGGGTTCGACGTGGGCAAGTACTCGGCGCCCGTCCTGCGCCGCATGGGCGAGGAACTGGCCGAGGTCATCGAGGAACGGGTGGACCTCGGACCGGGCAGCCAGCAGCTCGCGCGGGTGTGGGGCCACGGCATCGTCGGCATGATGCACGCGGCCGGGGACTGGTGGCTCGGCGAACGGCCCTGCACGCGCGCCGAGTTGGTACGGAGCCTGGCCGACCTGCTGTGGGGCCGCCTCGCGGCGGCGGGCGACCGCGTCGGCGGCCCGGGTTTCTGACCGGGACTCACACGGACGCCCCGTCAGGGACCCGCGCGGACGCCCTGCCGGAAGCCGGCAGGGACGCCCCGTCAGGAGTCCGCACGGACGCCCCGCCGGAAGACGTGCGGCCGCCCCGCCGGGACGGCCGGCGCCCCGGCCCGTCCTCAGCCGCTCCAGGAAGCCCGTGCCACCTTGCGCAGGAGGCGCCGCCGGCGCCATCCGGTGAGCCGGTCCGCGTACACCCCGCCGTCGAGGTGGTCGCACTCGTGCTGGAGACAGCGCGCGAACCAGCCGGTGCCGTGCACGGTGACCGGCTCGCCGGTGACCGTGCGGCCCTCGACGACCGCGTGGTCGTAGCGCTCGGTGCCGGCCTCCAGACCCGGCAGCGAGAGGCAGCCCTCGGGTCCGCGCAGGACCACGCCGTCCGCCTCGACGAGACGGGGGTTCACCACGTGCCCCACGTGGCGGACCTCGTCGTCGTCCGGGCAGTCGTACACGAAGACCCGCAGACCGACGCCGATCTGGTTCGCCGCGAGGCCGACGCCCTCGGCGGCGTACATCGTCGCGAACATGTCCTCGACGAGCTCCGCGAGCTCGGGACCGAATTCGGTGACGTCCTCGCAGGCTGTACGCAGGAGGGGGTCACCGAGCAGGATGAGGGGCCGGACGCGTCCGTGAGTGCCGGGGATGGAACCGTGTCGCATGGCGGCAAGGGTACGGTCCTGGTAGGCGCGCGCATGTCGCGCCGGCACCGAGGTGGTGCCGCGATTCGGGCCCGTGAGTGGATCTCGATAGGCTGAGCCCCCACATGTGCCGGGGGCAGGGGCGCGGCGCGTACGCAAGGAGGATCGAGAAACGATGTCAGGCAACTCGGACCCGCTGTCGCCGCGGGCCAAGCTGGCCGTGACGGCGGGCAAGGCGGCGGCAGCCGTCTCGCGAGCCGCCGGACGCGGCAGCGGATCGGTGATCGGTGGCCGGGTGGCGCTCAAGCTCGACCCCGATCTGCTGGCGAGGCTCGCCACGCACCTGGACGTGGTCCTGGTGTCGGCGACCAACGGCAAGACCACGACGACCCGGCTGATCGCGGAGGCGCTGCGCGCCGCGGGCCCGGTCGTGTCCAACGCGCTCGGCGCCAACATGCCCGCGGGCATCACCTCGGCGCTGGCCGGCGGCTCGGAGGCCAAGTTCGCGGTCATCGAGGTCGACGAGAAGTACCTCGCCGGTGTGGCTCGTGACACCGACCCGAAGTGCATCGCGCTGCTGAACCTCTCGCGCGACCAGCTCGACCGCGCCGCCGAGACCCGGATGATGGCCGAGCACTGGCGTGAGGGACTGGCCGGCTCCAAGGCCGTCGTGGTCGCCAACGCCGACGACCCGCTGGTCGTCTGGGCCGCTTCCTCCTCGCCGAACGTCCTGTGGGTGGCGGCCGGCCAGATGTGGAAGGAGGACGCCTGGTCCTGCCCGTCGTGCGGCGGCGTGATGCAGCGCCCCGGCGACGACTGGTTCTGCGGCGAGTGCGGCTTCCGCCGTCCGACGCCGACCTGGGCGCTGTCCGAGGACCACGTCCTCGACCCGCACGGCTCCGCGTGGCCGATCCACCTCCAGCTCCCGGGCCGGGCCAACAAGGCGAACGCCGCCTCGTCGGCCGCCGTGGCCGCCGTCTTCGGGGTGCCGCCGCAGGTCGCCCTGGAGCGCATGTACCAGGTGCAGGCGGTGGCCGGACGCTACGACGTGGTCCAGTTCATGGAGCGCGACCTGCGTCTGCTGCTCGCCAAGAACCCCGCGGGCTGGCTGGAGACCTTCTCCCTGATCGACCCGCCGCCGACCCCGGTCATCCTGTCGGTGAACGCGCGCGGCGCCGACGGCACCGACACCTCCTGGCTGTGGGACGTCGACTACACCCGGCTGACCGGGCACCCGATCTTCGTTCTCGGCGACCGCAAGCTCGACCTCGCCGTCCGCCTCGAAGTGGCCAACCAGCAGTTCCAGGTCTGCGACACCCTCGACCAGGCCGTGCAGATGGCACCGCCCGGACGTATCGAGGTCATCGCGAACTACACCGCATTCCAGGACTTGAGGCGTCGTGTCGGCAACTGAGCCACGGAGGACGAAGAAGATGACTGACAACAGCCTGCGTCTGGTGTGGGTCTACCCAGACCTGCTGAGCACCTACGGCGACCAGGGCAACGCCCTCGTCGTGGAGCGCCGGGCGCGTCAGCGCGGCCTCGACGTGGCCCGTGTCGACGTGCGCAGCGACCAGCCGATCCCGACCTCCGGTGACATCTACCTGATCGGGGGCGGCGAGGACCGGCCGCAGCGGCTCGCCGCCGAGCGGCTGCGCCGCGACGGCGGTCTGGAGCGCGCGGTCGAGAACGGCGCGATCGTGTTCTCGGTCTGCGCCGGCTACCAGATCCTCGGGCACGAGTTCATCAACGACCTCGGCGAGCGCGAACCCGGCCTCGGCCTGCTCGACGTGGTCTCGGTGCGCGGTGAGGGCGAGCGGTGCGTCGGCGACGTCCTCGGGGACATCGACCCGCGGCTCGGCCTGCCCCAGCTCACCGGCTTCGAGAACCACCAGGGCGTCACCCACCTCGGACCCACCGCCCGCCCGTTCGCGAACGTGCGGTTCGGCAACGGCAACGGCACGGGCGACGGCACCGAGGGCGCGTACAACGACACCGTGTTCGGCACGTACATGCACGGGCCCGTCCTCGCCCGCAACCCGCAGATCGCGGACCTGCTGCTGAAGCTGGCCCTCGACGTCAACGCGCTGCCGCCGACCGACGACCGCTGGTACGAGGCGCTGCGCGCCGAGCGCATCGCGTCCGCCCAGCAGCCCGCGTAGGGCCGGCCCGCCCCGGCGGGTCAGAGGAACCGTTTCTCAAGGAGGAACGGTTCCTCTTCGCGTTTCCCGGGAAGGACCGTTTCCGCTGCTCGAAAGGGGTCCCCCCGACCCCGCCCGGGGCCCGTCTGAAACCGCATCCGCACAGGTGAGCGGGTGCGTCCAGCAGGCGGACGCACGGTACGGCCCGGCCCCCTCCCGCCGGTAGGCTGGCGGGGATCCTCACCGGACAACGTGGTCCGGTCCCCGGACCACGTTGAGAAGGTATTTCGGGCTATGCGCATTGGTGTCCTCACGTCCGGCGGCGACTGCCCCGGTCTGAACGCCGTCATCCGGTCGGTCGTGCACCGCGCCGTCGTCGACCACGGCGACGAGGTCATCGGCTTCCGGGACGGCTGGAAGGGTCTCCTGGAGTGCGACTACCTCAAGCTCGACCTCGACGCGGTGAGCGGCATCCTCGCTCGCGGCGGCACCATGCTCGGCTCCTCCCGGGTCCAGCCCGCGCACCTGCGTGACGGCGTGGAGCGGGCCAAGGGCCACGTGGCGGACCTCGGGCTCGACGCGATCATCCCGATCGGCGGCGAGGGCACGCTGAAGGCCGCCCGCCTGCTGTCGGACTCCGGCCTGCCGATCGTCGGCGTGCCGAAGACCATCGACAACGACATCGCGGTCACGGACGTCACCTTCGGCTTCGACACGGCCGTCGGCGTCGCGACCGAGGCGCTCGACCGGCTCAAGACCACCGCCGAGTCCCACCAGCGCGTGCTGATCGTGGAGGTCATGGGCCGCCACACCGGCTGGATCGCGCTGCACTCCGGCATGGCCGCGGGCGCCCACGCCATCGTCGTACCGGAGCGGCCCTTCGACATCGAGGAGCTGGCCGCGCGGGTCGGCGAGCGGTTCGAGGCGGGCAAGCGGTTCGCCATCGTCGTCGCCGCCGAGGGCGCCAAGCCCCGCGAGGGCTCCATGCGGTACGACGAGGGCGGCAAGGACGTCTACGGTCACGAGCGCTTCGCCGGCATCGCCCGGCAGCTCTCCATCGAGCTGGAGGAACGGCTCGGCAAGGAAGCCCGGCCGGTCATCCTCGGGCACGTGCAGCGCGGCGGCACCCCGACGGCGTACGACCGCGTGCTCGCGACCCGGTTCGGGTGGCACGCGGTGGAGGCCGTGCACCGCGGCGAGTTCGGGATGATGACCGCGCTGCGCGGCACCGACATCGTGATGGTGTCGCTCGCCGACGCGGTCGAGACCCTGAAGACGGTTCCGCAGGAGCGCTACGCCGAGGCGGAGTGCGTGCTCTGAGACGTACGCCGTCACAACCGCCCCCGGTCGCAGCCGCGGCCGGGGGCGGTTCTACTCTGGTGCGGACAGACAGCGCACAACCTCCCCCAGTGCCGTAAAAGGGCTGGGGGAGGCACCCCCAGAAACAGGAGCCGGCGGATGGATCACAGCGGGCACGGCACGACCATGGATCTGCCGCCGTTCACGCTGGGGCGGGGGCTCGAGTGGTCCGCCGACCCGTTCTTCCTCGTCGCGTGCCTGCTCGGGCTCGGGCTGTACGGCTGGGGAGCCGTCCGGCTGGCCCGGCGCGGCGACGCGTGGTCGTGGGGCCGTACGGCCGCCTTCGTGACCGGTGTGCTGACGGTGATGCTCGTCATGTGCACCAAGCTGAACGACTACGGCATGGTCATGTTCAGCGTGCACATGGTCCAGCACATGGTGATCAGCATGCTGTCCCCGATCCTGATCCTGCTCGGGGCGCCGATCACGCTGGCGCTGCGCGCCCTGCCGGTGGCCTCGAAGCGGGGCGCCAAGGGCCCGCGCGAACTGCTGCTGATGTTCCTGCACAGCCGGTACATGAAGGTCGTCACGCACCCGGCGTTCACCATCCCGATGTTCATCGCGAGCCTGTACGCGCTGTACTTCTCCCCGCTCTTCGACTTCCTGATGGGGTCCACCACGGGTCACGTCTTCATGATGTGCCACTTCCTCGCCGTCGGACTGTTCTTCTTCTGGCCGATCATGGGCGTGGACCCGGGCCCGCACCGCCCGGGATACCTGATGCGGATGCTGGAGCTGTTCGCGGGAATGCCGTTCCACGCGTTCTTCGGCATCGCGTTGATGATGGCGTCGGGGCCGATGGTCGAGTCGTACGAGAATCCCCCCGCCTCGCTCGGCATCGACGCGCTCGCCGACCAGACCGCCGCCGGCGGGATCGCCTGGGCGTTCAGCGAGATCCCCTCCGTCCTCGTCCTGCTCGCGCTGCTCTTCCAGTGGTACAACTCCGAGCAGCGGCAGGCCAAGCGCCTGGACCGCGCCGCGGACCGGGACGGCGACAAGGAACTCGAGGCGTACAACGCCTATCTGGCCTCGCTCAACGCACGCGGCCGCTGAATTCACCGCATCAGACGCACTTGCCTGAAAGGCATTTCCATTCAGTAGCATGGAGGCGATGCTCCGCGTCCGCTCTCCGGACCGCGGGGTCCCGTGGAAACCGCGAGGGGGAGCGGCCATGGTATTTCGCACGCCCATGCGAAGGGCTGGATTATCAGCGGTACGCCGGACGGCTCTGCTGCTCATTTCCGCACTGGTCGTCAGCGGGTGCGGGAAATCCGATCAATTGTTCGTCATACGCGCCGTGGCCGCGGGGGTTTCGCAGGCCGATCCCTTCTTCGAGGAGAACGGCGCGCTCGGCAAGGACACCACCGCCGCACCGCGCGCCCGGCCGGTCGGCGGGGTCCAGGCCAGCAACAGCCCGGGACTGTACGGGGGCACACCGGGAGAGGAACGCCCCGGTGGCCCCGTCGGCCGGGGCGACGGCGGCACCGGCACCGGCACCGGCACCGGCACCGGGAACGACGGCACGGGCGGCCAAGGCGGGTCCGGTGGAGCCGTCCCCGACTTCGGCGGCTCGGCACGGCCCGGCACCTGTGTCGTCGCGAAGCTCGAGAAATTCCTCACCGCCCCCGAGAACTCCGCCCGGGCACGGGAATGGGCGCGCGTCCTGGATATCCGGCCGAACGGCATCCCCGGATATATCCACCGGCTCACACCCGTGGTCCTGCGTCACGACACCCTCGTGACGAACCACGCGTACAAGCGCGGCAAAGCCGTCCCCTTCGACTCCCTGCTCCAGGCCGGAATCGCCGTTCTGGTCGACCGTCAGGGGCTGCCCGCGGTGAAGTGCTCCTGCGGCAATCCGCTGCGCCCGTCCAAGACGGACGTCGAAAGGGCCTCGGTGGATTTCCGGGGCGGAAACGGGAAATGGTCCGGCTTCCAGCAGGACCGGATCGTCGTCGTGGAGGCGCCGCCCGGGAAGGCGTCCATCGACCGGCTCCGGCTGGTGGACGTCGAGGACCCCGGCCGGGGGATCTCGCGCCCGCTGGGCACCGAGGGCGAGCGGGACACGCCGTTCGACCCGCGGGCCGAGACGACCGTCCCGCCGGTCACGGGCCTGACCTTCGCGGAGGCGAGCGCCCGGCTGGCGGGTGCGGGACTCGCCCTCGCCTTCGACGGCTCCTCCCTGCCCCCGGACGACTCCCGGGTGACCTCGTCCGAGCCCGCCGGGGGCAGCTCCCTGGAGTGGGGCAGCCAGGTGACGCTGTCCGTGTCGGACCCGGGCGACGGCGGGGACCCGGGCACCCCCACGGACACCGGCGGCCTGACACCGAGCCCGGACGACACCGGCACCGGCACCGACACCAGCTCGGGTGAGCCCGGCACGGGGACCACCACCGGGAGCGGGACCACCACCGACGGAACCACCACCGACGGCGTGACCGAGGGCTCGACCGACGGCTCGACCACGGGCGGGAGCACGGACGGCGCCACGGACGGCGCCACGGAAGGCTCCACCGACGGCACCGCCACGAGCGGTTCCGACGCGGGTGGTACCACCACCGGCCAGGCCACCGACGGAACCACGGACGGCACCCCGGGAGGCGACACCACCGGCACCGCGGACTCGGGCGCCACCGCCACCGCCACCGGCGACTCCGGCGCGGGCGGCTCCCCGGGTGCCGGGGACGCGGGAGGGGCGTCCGCCTCCGAGGGAGGGGTCACCTGATGGGCCCGAGGTCGCCCCGGCCGGGCGTGGGCCGGACCATCGCCGGCCGGTATCTGCTCGTGGACCGAATCGGGTCGGGCGGGATGGGGCACGTGTGGCTCGCGCACGACCAGCGGCTCGACTGCGACGTCGCGCTCAAGGAGATCAGGTTCCCCGACGCGCCGGGGTACGGCGCGGAACACGAGTCGCGGATCGCGCGGGCCCGCGCCGAGGCCCGGCACGCGGCGGTGCTGCGGGGGCACCCGCACGTCGTGACGGTCCACGACGTCCTGGAGCACGAGGGCCTGCCGTGGATCGTGATGGAGTACGTGGCGGGGGCGGTGGACCTGCGCGACCGGCTCGCCCGGAGCGGCCCCCTCGCTCCCGACGCGTGCGCCCGTATCGGCGTCGCGGTGCTCGACGCCCTGACCGCCGGGCACGAGCACGGCATCATGCACCGGGACGTGAAGCCCGCCAACATCCTGCTCGCCCCGGACCGCACCGGGGCCCCGGAAGCCCGCGTCCTGCTCACCGACTACGGGATCTCGGTCCAGCCCGACTCCCCGGAGACCCGCTGGACCCAGACGTCCGTGCTGGTCGGCACGGCCGGATACCTGGCCCCGGAGCGGGCGACGGGAGGTCCGCCGACGGCGGCGGCCGACCTGTTCTCCCTGGGCTGCACCCTGTACTTCGGGGTGGAGGGGCACGGGCCCTTCGACCGGGACACCGAACTCGCGGCGATCACCGCCGTGGTCCTGGAGGAAGCACCGCCGCCGCTGCGGGCGGGCGCCCTGCGGCCCGTCGTCGAGGCGCTGCTGGTCAAGGATCCCGCCCATCGGCTGTCGGCCGAGGACACCGCCTCGGCACTGGCCCGGATCCTCACACCGCAGCCCCATCCCCCGACCCGCCCCGACCCGGGCTCGCGGCCGCCGTGGTGGGGTCGCGCCACGTCCGACGGGGTCCCGGGGGTGTCCGGCCCGGCGGAGGACGGGAGCCCGGGCCCGCCGGGCGCGCGTCCGGCGACGGAGGGCACCGCCGGACACGGTCCGGCCCCGGACCAGGGGTACGGGCATCCGGCGACGGCCGAGGGCCAGGGGTACGCGGCCGCCGGGGACCGGCGGTACGCGGCGGCCGAAGGACACGGGTACCCGGCGACGGCCGGACCGCACGAGCACCCCGCCACGGCCGGAGGGCACGGGCCGCGGGCGACGGCCGGGAGCCACGGCCCGTACACGCCCGCGGCCCCCGACCGGGACGGCGCCCGCACGTTCCCGCCGCCGGACGGGTTCCCCCCTTCCGCGCCGGAGGGACGACAGCCGGTCCCCGGTCAGGGCTTCGGGCCTCCCTGGTACGGGGCGCCGCCCGTCCCGGTCCCCGGCCCTCCGGGACGACGGCGGCGGAAGCCGCCGCGCGCCCGGCGGGCCGTCGCCGCGGTCCTGCTCGCGTTCGGGCTGACGGCGGGCGTCGTCTGGTACGCGGAGGCGCACCGGATCGCCCCGCTCCCCTACGGCGACGCGGTCGGGCTCGCCGAACCGCTGCGCCGGGGCGACTGCGTCCTCGGTGAACCCTCCCTGGCCAGGACCAGGACCGTGCCCCGGCTGAAGCTGGACCCCAGCTGCCACGACGAGAGCCCCGACGCCCAGGTCATGGCGGTGTACAGGGCGTCCTCGTACGAGGCGGCCCGCCGTGACGGCCCGCGCCGGTGCGCGGAGCGGACCGAGGACACCGCGCGCAAGCTCGCGTGGAACGTCAGGAGCATGGCCGTGGTGCCCACCCGGGAGGGCTTCGGCACGGCGGGCGGTACCGTCGCCTGTCTGCTCGCGGGCGTGCACGGGCCGGTGTTCGGTCCGCTCGGGGACCTGCGCGGGCCCGGGATGACGTTCACGGACGCGACGCAGATGCAGCGGGGCGACTGTCTGGGGCGCGCGGGCGGCGAGGCCCGCGTCGGCACGCACTTCGAACTGGTCGCCTGCGACCAGGAGAACGTGGGCGAGGTCGTCGACATCACCCACCTGAGCGCCTACCGGCCCGGAACGGATCCGCTGGAGCAGGCGAACGACCAGTGCGCGGCCGACGCGCCGCCGGAGCGGTACGGCTACTCCCCCTCCGCGTACTGGAGCCACGGGGTGCGCAGTGTGGGGGTGTGGTCCCGGCCGTACTACCTGGTGGTCTGCTTCGTCGAGGAAGGGCAACGCCCGTCGCGGGGGACCCAGTAGTGCGCACAGGCCTGGCGAAGCGCCTCCCTCCGGGTGAAAATGGCCCCGAAGGCCACGGCCCGCGTCGCGGACCCGACTCGAGGAGGGTGCTGCGATGCCCGGTTCGACGAAGACGATGGGGGTGCTCACCGTGGGCGGGCTCGTCGTGGTGACGGCCTACACGGTGGCACTGGGCAGCAACGGCTGGCTGTGGTTCGGCTGGGTCGTGCTCGGTCTGGTCACGCTGGGGATGGTGGTCTCCCGCAACGCCTGACCGGGGCCTCGATGTCGGGGGGGCTCACTGCCGGGGGCGCCGGGTCGCCGAGTGCACTCCGGGCTGGTACTTGGGGAGCCGGGCGGTGATCTTCATTCCCGCTCCCACCGCGGTCTCGATGACCAGGCCGTGATCGTCGCCGTACACCTGGCGCAGCCTCTCGTCGACGTTGGAGAGCCCGATGCCCCCCGAGGGGCCGACCTCTCCGGACAGGACGCGGCGCAGCCGTTCGGGGTCCATGCCGATGCCGTTGTCCTCGATGACCACGAGCGCCTCCGCACCGGCGTCCTGCGCCGTGATGCTGATGTGGCTCTTGTCGGTCTTGCCCTCCAGTCCGTGTTTGACGGCGTTCTCCACCAGGGGTTGGAGGCAGAGGAAGGGCAGCGCGACCGGCAGCACCTCGGGGGCGATCTGGAGGGTGACGGACAGCCGCTCGCCGAAGCGGGCCCGGACGAGCGCCAGGTAGTGGTCGATGGCGTGCAGTTCGTCGGCGAGGGTGGTGAAGTCGCCGTGCCTGCGGAACGAGTAGCGGGTGAAGTCGGCGAACTCCAGGAGCAGTTCGCGGGCGCGTTCGGGATCGGTGCGGACGAACGAGGCGATCACGGCGAGCGAGTTGAAGATGAAGTGCGGGGATATCTGGGCGCGGAGCGCCTTGATCTCCGCTTCGATCAGCCGTGTCCTGGACCGGTCGAGGTCGGCCAGTTCGAGCTGGACGGAGACCCAGCGCGCGACCTCGCCCGCGGCGCGTACGAGGACCGCGGACTCGCGGGGTGCGCAGGCGACGAGCGCTCCGTGCACCCGTTCGTCGACGGTGAGCGGTGCGACGACGGCCCAGCGCAGCGGGCAGTCCGGCTCGTCGCAGGTCAGCCGGAAGGCCTCGCCCCGGCCGGTCTCCAGCGGGCCGCCGAGACGTTCCACGACCTCGGTGCGGTGGTGGGCGCCGACGCCGTCCCAGGCGAGGACCGTCTCCCGGTCGGTGAGGCACAGGGCGTCCGTGCCGAGCAGGGTGCGCAGCCGCCGGGCGGACCGGCGGGCCGTCTCCTCGGTGAGTCCGGCGCGCAGCGGGGGCGCGGCGAGCGACGCGGTGTGCAGGGTCTGGAAGGTGGCGTGCTCGACCGGGGTGCCGAGTCCGCCGAGGCTCTCGGGCCGCGCGGTACGCCTGCCGAGCCAGAACCCGGCCGCCAGCAGGGGGAGCACGGCCACGCAGAGCCCGGCGACGAACCCGCTCATCTGCTCACCGTCCCGTCGACGATCCCGCACGCACACCCGTTCCCGCCCGGTCGCGGGCACGGTTGCCCGGGCCACCGCCGGTCCCGTACCGCCCCGGCCCCGGGGCCCTCGCCTCGCGGCCCGTCGGCCGGGGCCCTCATGGTCCGGCCTCCCGCGCGCCCGCCACGCCCTCCCCCACGCCCGGCTTCGCTCGCGCGGGCGGTACCCCCGTCCCGCCGACGGCCGTCCGGACCTGGCCTTCCATGAGTTCCTCCGGGAGGTGGAAGCGGGCGAGGATCGCCGCCGTGCCGGCCGGTACGCGGGCGGCGGTGGCCAGCGAGACCAGCACCATGGTCACGAAGCCGAGCGGCACCGACCAGAGCGCCGGCCAGGCGAGCAGCGCCCGCAGGGAGCCCGTCGTCCCCGGATAGCCGGCCATGGTGGCGCCGACGGCGACGAGTGCCGCGCCGCCGCCGACGAGCATCCCGGCCGCGGCCCCGGGCGGGGTGAGCCGCCGCCACCAGATGCCGAGGACCAGCAGCGGGCAGAAGGAGGACGCGGACACGGCGAACGCGAGCCCCACCGCGTCGGCCACGGGCAGCCCGCCCACCAGCACGCTCGCGGCGAGCGGCACGGCCATCGCGAGGACGGTGCCGAGCCGGAAGTGCCGTACGCCGCGGGAGGGCAGGACGTCCTGGGTGATCACCCCGGCGACGGCCATGGTGAGCCCGGACGCCGTCGAGAGGAACGCGGCGAAGGCGCCGCCCGCGACGAGCGCCCCGAGCAGGTCCGCGCCCACTCCGCCGATCATCCTGTCGGGCAGCAGCAGGACGGCGGCGTCCGCGTCGCCGGTGAGGCTGAGTTCGGGGGCGTACAGCCGGCCCAGCGCTCCGTAGACGGGCGGCAGCAGGTAGAAGGCGCCGATCAGGCCGAGGACGGCGACGGTGGTGCGGCGGGCGGCGACGCCGTGCGGGCTGGTGTAGAAGCGGACGACGACGTGCGGCAGGCCCATCGTGCCGAGGAAGGTGGCGAGGATCAGTCCGTAGGTGGCGTAGAGCGGGCGCTCCCCACGACCGGCGGCCGGTGGGGCCGTCAGGGCGTCGTCGCCGCCGCGTTCGGCCGCGGGGACCGGGGTTCCCCGGTCGAAGGCCAGCCGGGTGCCGCCGTCGACGCGGTGGGTGCCCCGCGGGAGCCGCACGCGCGTGTCCTCGTACCGCCGGCCGTCGACGGTGCCCGTCACGGTGACGGTGAGCGGCCGGGACAGCCTCAGGTCGAGCGTCGAGCCGATCCGGACGAGGCGCTGCTCGCGGAAGGCCGGCGGTTCCCCGAAGGCGTCGCGGGGAGCGCCGTGGGACTGCCAGGCGAGGACCAGGAAGAGCGCGGGGACGAGCAGGGCGGTGAGCTTCAGCCAGTACTGGAACGCCTGGACGAAGGTGATGCTGCGCATGCCTCCCGCGGCGACCGTGGCCACCACGACGACGGCGACCAGCACTCCGCCGAACCAGTCGGGCGCGTCCGTCAGGACGGCCAGCGTCAGCCCCGCTCCCTGGAGCTGGGGCAGGAGGTAGAGCCAGCCGACGCCGACGACGAAGGCTCCGGCGAGCCGTCTGACGGCCTGGGATCCGAGCCGGGCCTCCGCGAAGTCGGGCAGGGTGTAGGCGCCGGAGCGGCGCAGGGGTGCCGCGACGAAGAGGAGCAGCACGAGGTAGCCGGCGGTGTAGCCGACCGGGTACCAGAGCATGTCGGGCCCCTGGACGAGGACCAGGCCGGCGATGCCGAGGAAGGAGGCGGCGGAGAGGTACTCGCCGCTGATCGCGGCCGCGTTGAGCCGGGGGCCGACGGTGCGCGAGGCGACGTAGAAGTCGGAGGTGGTCCGGGAGACGCGCAGCCCGAACGCGCCGACCAGGACGGTCGCGAGGACGACGAGGGCGACGGCGGGGACGGAGTAGTTCTCGTTCACGGTTCAGCGGTCCTCGACCAGGCGCACGAGGTCCTTCTCGTTGCGTTCCGCCCGCCGTACGTACCAGCGGGCGAGCAGCACCAGCGGCGGGTAGAGGCAGAAGCCGAGGACGGCCCACTCCAGGGCGGCCCCGTCCGGCATCGCGGCGAAGACCAGCGGCAGTGGTCCGACGAGCAGGACCAGGACGGCGAACGTGACGCACGCGGCGCGCAGTTGACTGCGCATCAGGGAGCGCACGTAGGTGTGCCCGAGCGTGGTCTGTTCGTCGATCTCGGTCCTCGGCCGGTAGTAGCCGGAGTTCCGGCGAACGTGTCGGGGCACTCCGGTGACGACCACGCGGCGTTCGGTGGGGTCCTGCGGCACGCGCGTGCTCCTCAGTTCGTGGTCCGGCGCAGCAGCAGGTCGCGCAGCTGGCGGGCGTGCCGGCGGCTGACCTGGAGCTCGACGGAGTCGACGAGGACGCTCACCGTGCCCGCGTCCAGGCGGAGTTCGCCGATGTGGCGCAGGGCGACGAGGTGGCGCCGGTGGATGCGGACGAAACCGCGGGAGCGCCAGCGTTCCTCGAGGGTGGACAGCGGGATGCGCACCAGGTGGCTGCCCTGCGCGGTGTGCAGCCGGGCGTAGTCGCCGTGGGCCTCGACATGGGTGATGTCCTCGACGGCCACGAAGCGTGTGACTCCGCCGAGTTCGACGGATATGTGGTCGGGGTCGGGTTCGTGGACGGGGATGAGGGGTGCGGTGTCCCGCAGCTGGGCGGCCCTGCGGACGGCCTCGGCGAGCCGTTCGCGGCGGACGGGCTTGAGGACGTAGTCGACGGCCTTGAGTTCGAAGGCCTGCACGGCGAATCCCTCGTGGGCGGTGACGAACACGACGAGGGGCGGCTGGGCGAACCCGCCGAGCAGCCGGGCCAGGTCGAGCCCGTCCAGGCCGGGCATGTGGATGTCGAGGAAGACGACGTCGATGGCCTCGGGTCCGCCGGGGCCCGACTTGAGGGCCCGGTTGATCCGGCGCAGCGCCCCGGTCGCGTCGCTCGCTCCCTCGGCGCTGCCGACCCGGGGATCGGCGTTGAGCAGATACAGCAGCTCTTCGAGGGAGGGTTGTTCGTCGTCGACGGCGAGCGCGCGCAGCATGAGAGTGGAGTGTAGGAGCGATTCGCACCGCTGGACATGCGCCGGACACGGCCGTCGTCCCGGCCCGACGGCGGTCGCCGCTGGATACAGTGCCGCCATGAACAGCAAGCCCGCGATGTTCGACGAGCTCGACCGCAAGATCATCACGGCTCTGATGACCAATGCCCGGACGAGCTTCGCGGAGATCGGCGCGGCGATCGGACTGTCCGCGACGGCGGTCAAGCGCCGGGTCGACCGGTTGCGCGAGACGGGTGTGATCACCGGGTTCACGGCCACGGTGAAGCCCGCGGCGCTCGGGTGGCGCACGGAGGCGTACGTGGAGGTGTACTGCGAGGGCGCGGCGCCGCCCAGGCGGCTGGCGGAGGTGGTGCGCAACCATCCGGAGATCACCGCGGCGATGACGGTGACCGGGGGCGCGGACGCGCTGCTGCACGTCCGGGCCGTCGACGTGGAGCACTTCGAGGAGGTCCTGGAGCGCATCCGGGTGGAACCGTTCATCCGGAAGACGATCAGTTACATGGTGCTGTCCCATCTGCTGCCCGAGGCCCCGGAGGCCGGGGCGACCCACGCGGCCCCGGACGACGCAGGAAACGTGCGCTGACCCCGGCGATCACGCAGCAGTCCTGCGTATACGCGCAGCTCTCCGCGCTTGTCGTGTCTGTCCCCCGCTTCTTACCGTGGAGACATCCCACCAGATGACACCGCAGGAAGCGGAGGAACCTCTCTGTGTCCGAAAGCCGTGTGCCGCGCCCCCGGCGCTTCCTCGTCTGCGAACCCAGACACTTCGCCGTGCAGTACGCGATCAACCCCTGGATGCGTCCCGACACCCCCGTGGACGTCGACCTCGCGCAGGACCAGTGGCGGGCGCTGATCAGCGCCTATCGCGCGCACGGTCACACCGTCGAGTCCGTCGAGCCGGTCCCCGGCCTTCCCGACATGGTCTTCGCCGCGAACTGCGCGCTCGTCCTGGAGGGCCGTGTCTTCGGCTCGTCCTTCCACGCCCCCGAGCGGCGCCCCGAGTCCACCGCGTACGAGACCTGGTTCAAGACGGCGGGTTTCGACGTCTACCGCCCGGAGTCGGTGTGCGAGGGCGAGGGCGATCTCGTCCCGACGCGCCGCTTCGTCCTCGCCGGTACGGGGTTCCGCACCACGCCCGAGGCCCACCGCGAGGTCCAGGAGTTCTTCGGCGTCCCGGTGATCGGCCTGCGCCTGGTGGACCCGCACTTCTACCACCTGGACACCGCGCTCTTCGTCCTCGACGACGACAACGTCGCGTACTACCCGGACGCGTTCTCGCCGGGCAGCCGCGAGGTGCTGCGCCGGCTGTTCCCGGACGCGGTGCTCGCCACCCGCGAGGACGCCCTCGCCTTCGGCCTGAACTCCGTCTCGGACGGCCGTCACGTCTTCATCGCGCCGCGCGCCGAGGCCCTCGCCGACCAGCTCGTGACCCACGGCTACGTTCCCGTCCCCGTCGACCTGTCGGAGTTCCACAAGGCCGGCGGCGGCATCAAGTGCTGCACACAGGAGATCCGTTCATGACCGCTCCCGCCCCCGCGACCGCGTCCGCCGGCGCCGCCGCACGCAGCTCCGAGGAACTGATCCGGGCCGAGGGCCCCGTCCTGGCGCACAACTACCACCCGCTGCCCGTGGTCGTCTCGCACGCCGAGGGCACCTGGGTCGAGGACGTCGAGGGACGCCGCTACCTCGACATGCTGGCGGGCTACTCGGCGCTCAACTTCGGGCACCGCAACCCGGTGCTGATCGAGGCGGCGCACCGCCAGCTCGACCGGCTCACCCTGACCTCGCGGGCCTTCCACAACGACCAGCTCGCCGGATTCGCCGAGTCGCTGGCCGCGCTGACGGGCCTGGACATGGTCCTGCCGATGAACACGGGCGCCGAGGCGGTGGAGAGCGCCGTCAAGGTGGCCCGCAAATGGGCGTACGAGGTGAAGGGCGTCGAGCCCGGCCGGGCCACAATCGTGGTGGCGGCCGGCAACTTCCACGGCCGTACGACCACGATCGTCAGCTTCTCCACCGACGAGAGCGCCCGCGCGGGCTTCGGGCCCTTCACGCCCGGCTTCCGGGTCGTGCCGTACAACGACCTGGCCGCGCTGGAGGCGGCGATCGACGAGACGACGGCCGCGGTGCTGATCGAGCCCGTCCAGGGCGAGGCAGGCGTGATCATCCCGGACGACGGGTACCTCGCCGGCGTCCGCGAGCTCACCCGCCGCGCGGGCTGCCTCTTCGTCGCGGACGAGATCCAGTCCGGGCTGGGCCGCACCGGCACCACCCTGGCGGTGGAACACGAGTCGGTCGTCCCCGACCTGCTGCTGCTCGGCAAGGCGCTCGGCGGCGGCATCGTGCCGGTCTCCGCGGTCGTCGGCCGCCGGGACGTGCTGGGTGTGCTGCGTCCGGGTGAACACGGTTCGACGTTCGGCGGCAATCCGCTGGCCTCGGCGGTCGGCTCGGCGGTCGTGGGCCTGCTGGAGACCGGCGAGTACCAGCGCAGGGCGGCCGACCTGGGCGTCCTGCTGCGGGACGGGCTGACGGCCCTGGTGGGCCGGGGTGTCAAGGGCTTCCGCTCCCGGGGTCTGTGGGCGGGCGTCGACATCGACCCGTCCATCGGCACGGGCCGGGAGATCAGCCAGGGCCTGGTGCGGGAGGGAATTCTGGTCAAGGACACCCACGGCTCGACCATCCGGCTGGCGCCGCCGCTCACCATCACGGCCGAGGAACTCCGGTCGGCTCTCGGGTCCCTGGAGAAAGTTCTGACGCAAGGGGTCTGATACCGGCCAAGGGGCCACAGAGAGTGACACCGCAACGGTTACGCCCGGCGACGGCCGCGCCTACACTGATCGCTCCCCAGGGGAAACGAGGAGTGCCCCAGTGTTTTATCACGTGCTCAAATATGTGCTTCTGGGTCCGCTGTTGAGGTTGCTCTTCCGGCCTCGGATCGAGGGCCTTGAGCACATACCGTCGTCGGGCCCGGCCATCGTGGCCGGCAACCACCTGTCCTTCGCGGACCACTTCCTGATGCCCGCCATCCTGAAACGCCGGATCACCTTCCTCGCGAAGGCCGAGTACTTCAACGGACCCGGCGTCAAGGGGCGGCTGACGGCCGCCTTCTTCCGCAGCATCGGGCAGATCCCGGTGGACCGTTCCGGCAAGGAGGCGGGGCAGGCCGCGATCCGCGAGGGGCTCGGCGTACTGCGCAAGGGTGATCTGCTCGGCATCTACCCGGAGGGCACCCGGTCGCACGACGGGCGGCTCTACAAGGGCAAGGTGGGCGTCGCGGTGATGGCCCTGCGGGCCCAGGCCCCGGTGGTTCCCTGCGCGATGATCGGCACCTTCGAGGCGCAGCCCCCCGGCCGGAAGCTCCCGCGGGTCCATCCCGTGACGATCCGGTTCGGCAAGCCCCTCGACTTCTCGCGCTACGCGGGGATGGAGGGCGAGAAGGCCGTTCTGCGCGCCATCACCGACGAGATCATGTACGCCATCCTGGCCCTCTCCGACCAGGAGTACGTCGACCGGTACGCGGCCGTCGTCAAGGCCGAGGAGGCCGCGGCGAAGGCGGAGTCGGGGCGCAGGTTCCCCCGGATGCCGCTGAGCTGACGCTGCCTGCACGGGCACGTGCACCGCGCACGGCGGAGGGGGCGGCCGGGATGGACCGGCCGCCCCCTCGTGCTGTCGGGACTACGGCTTCGGAGTGGCGTGCGGGGCGCACGTCACGTCGGCGGCGTCCGTCTTGCCGGTGAGCAGGTAGGAGTCCACCCGCTCGTTGACGCACGGGTTGACCAGTCCGGTCACACCGTGCGAGCCCGCGTCCTTCTCGGTGATCAGGCGGGAGCCCTTGAGCCGCTTGTGCAGCTCGACGGCGCCGCCGTAGGGCGTGGCGGCGTCATCGGTGGACTGCACGATGAGGACGGCGGGCAGGCCCTTGCCGGTCCTCACCTCCACCGGGGTCTGCTGCTTGACCGGCCAGGTGGCGCACGGCAGGTTCATCCACGCGTTGGCCCACGTCATGAACGGGTAGTCCTTGTGGAGCCGCGTGTTGTCCCGGTCCCACTTCCGCCAGCTGGTGGGCCAGTGCGCGTCGGTGCACTCGACGGCCGTGTACACGGCGTTCCCGTTCTCCGAGGAGATGTTGCCCGCCGTGTCCGACGGGTCGGGGGACGCGGCGTCGACGAGCGCCTGGGTGTCACCGGCGACGTACTTGCTGAACACCGTGGCGGTCGGCACCCACGAGGAGTCGTAGTACGGCGCGCTCTGGAAGAAGGAGATCAGCTCGGCGGGGCCGACGACACCACCCAGCGGAGCCTTCTTCGCGGTGGCGCGCAGCTTCAGCCACTGGTCCTGCACCTCGGCGCGCGTGTCACCGAGGTGGAAGGTCGCGTCGTTCTTGGCGACCCAGTCCTCCCAGTCCTTCCAGCGGCCCTCGAAGGCGATGTCCTGCTCCAGGTTGGCCTGGTACCAGATGCTGTCGCGCGACGGGTCGACGACGCTGTCGACGATCATGCGGCGCACGTGCCCCGGGAAGAGCGTGCCGTAGACGGCTCCTAGGTAGGTGCCGTAGGAGACGCCCAGGTAGTTGAGCTTCTTCTCGCCGAGCGCGGCCCGGATGACGTCCAGGTCGCGTGCCGTGTTGGGCGTGGTCATCTGCTCCAGCACGGCCTTGCCGCTGCGCTCGGCGCAGCCGTCGGCGTACTCGGCGGCCAGCTTGCGCTGGGCCCGCTTGTCGGCCTCGGAGTCCGGGACCGGGTCCGCCTTGGGCGCCTTGACGAACTCCTGGGGGTCGATACAGGAGATGGGCGCCGAGTGGCCGACTCCGCGCGGGTCGAAGCCCACGAAGTCGTACGCCTTGGCGGTGTTCGCCCACAGGGGGCTCTTGGTGGTGACACGGCGCGGGAAGCGCATGCCCGAACCGCCCGGACCACCGGGGTTGTAGACGAGCGCGCCCTGGCGCTCCTCCTTGGTACCGGTGTTGCCGATGCGGTCCACGGCGATCTTGATCTGCTTGCCGTAGGGGTGCGCGTAGTCCAGCGGCACGCTCACCCAGCCGCACTGGATCGGCTTCTCGAAGCCCCAGTCGGCCGGGCAGTCCTGCCAGTCGATCCCGGCCTTGGCGGCCCGCTCGGCGGCGACGGCCGCGCCGCGCTGCTCACGGCTCTGCCCGTGGCCGCGGCCCTGCCGCGAGTCGGCGGTGGCCGACGGCGCCGCGACGGCCCCGGCTATCAGGGTCGCCGTGACGAGCACACCGGCCGAACCCAGTGCCGTCACCCGTTTCGTCGGTCTCTTGGACCTCAAGTGTGTCCTCCCCGTACATCATTGCGATGGGTCACGAGGATCCTTTCTGCTGCGAGGTCCCCGAGAACAGATGTGACGGGTGTTCTTTACCAATCCGATAGCCGGTACGGCCTGTTCCGCAGAACGGTGAGTCCGGCTCGAAAACTCCTTTCTGGCACCATGATTGACGTCATGTGAGTTCGCGCAGCGCTTCGTCCAGCACCCGTCGCAGCAGCAGCGCGTCGGGGGCGAGTGCCGTCACGAGCACGGCGGGGCCGACGAGCGGGGTGAGCGCCGCGTACTCCCCGAGCGGCCGCGCCGCCGGCATCCGGTTCTCGAACTCCGGTCGTACGACTAGGAGTTGCCCGAGAGCCCGGTGTCCGGCGAGGACGGCGGGACCGTCCCAGCCGCCGGGTGCGCCGGGGCCGCAGGCCACCTCCTGGTCGAGCAGGGCCCGTCCGTCGTGCCGCACGGTGAGACGGCTGGTGAGCCGCCCGGGTTCCTCTCCCGCGCGCCCGAGCACCTGTTCCTCGCGGAGGACGAGCCGGGCACCGCCCCGGAGGTCGACACACGAGGAGACGGACAGCTCACTGCCGCCGGCGGAGATCAACTGCTCGGGCAGCCAGTGCAGTTCGCCGCCGTCGGCCACGTCCAGGCGCACGTCGTAGCGGGCCTCCCCCTTGGCCTGTCCGGGCAGCGCGATGGTGGCGGCGGCCGAGCCGACCCGCAGCCGCGCGCCGGGGCCGACCCGGGCCTCGACGGTGAGGTGGTCGCCGCCGAGCGGTCCGCTCATCGCCCCGACCAGCATCACGCGCGCCTCGGACCCGGTGCCGCGGATCCGGCGCGGGGCGAGCGGGCCCTCCCTTTCCAGCACCGGCAGCGAGGTCCCGCCCCGGCCGTCGTCCCTGGCCTCGATCCGCGCGGTGGCGCGGACTCCCGCCGTCGTCACGCCGTCCACGCCACGAGTCGTTCCCGCACCCAGCCGGCGACCGCCGTGACGCCGTTCCCGGTGCGCAACGACTGGAACACCACCGGGAGTCCGTCCCGCTGCGCCTCGGCGTCCGTGGCCATCCGCTCCAGGTCGGAGCCCACGTACGGCGCGAGGTCGGTCTTGTTCACGACGAGCAGGTCGGCCGTCGTGACCCCGGGCCCGCCCTTGCGCGGGATGTCGTCCCCGCCCGCGACGTCGATCACGAAGATCTGCGCGTCGACGAGCCCCCTGGAGAAGGTCGCGGTGAGGTTGTCGCCGCCGGATTCCACGAGGATCAGGTCCAGCGGCCCGATCTCGTCCTCCAGGTCCTCGACCGCTTCGAGGTTGGCGGAGATGTCGTCCCGGATCGCGGTGTGCGGGCAGGCGCCCGTCTCGACGGCGGTGATCCGCTCGGGGGGCAGCACCGCCTCCCGCAGGAGGAACTCGGCGTCCTCGCGGGTGTAGATGTCGTTGGTGACGACGGCGAGGGACAGTTCGTCGCGCAGCGCCCGGCAGAGCGCGGCGACGGTGGCGGTCTTCCCGGAGCCGACGGGTCCGCCGAGCCCGATGCGCAGGGCGCGGCGCCTTCCGTCGGGCCGCCGGGCGTCGGCGCTGACCGCGGACGGCCCGTGGTGCGTGTGATCGAGATGCACGATGCGACTCCAGCTTCGTTCGACGTGTGGGAATTGCGTGGGGGAATGAGAGCGGGCTCCGGACGCCAGGATGCCCGGGCGGCCCGACGGAAGGCACCGCGCCCGGTCGACCGGACCACCGGCCGACCGACCACCCCGGCGACCCGGCAACCGGCCGACCCGGCACCGGACGACCGGGCAACCAAACCACCGGGTGCCCCGGCACCCGGCCGATCCTGCACCTCGGCACCGGACGACCGGCCGACCCGGCAACCGACCAACCCGGCACCTGGCGACCCGGCGACCAACCCACCGGGTGCCCCGGCGACCGGCCAACCCCGCAACTGGGCATCGGACGACCGGCCGACAGGGCGACAAAGCGACAGGATGCCTGGGCACCTGGGCGACCCTCGGCCGGCGACCGGGCGGTGGCAGGGTTCGTGGGCCCCCGCCGGTCCGGAAGCCCGCCTCCGTCAGGAGGCGAACAGCCGTACGGGCCAGGCCGCGTGTGCCTCCGCGCCGATCTCCAGCAGTGGTGCGGAGGCGGCCGGCAGCGCCTCGACCCCGTCGTCGAGGACCCTGCGCGCCGCGCTCGCCGCCGCGTGGGCGACGACGTCCAGCTCCGGCGCGAGCCGGGCCAGCGCGGCCGTCGCGTCGAACGGGTCGAGGCTCAGCAGCCGCACCGTCGCCGACGCGGGCCCGCTGACGCACTCGTACGCGGAGCAGTACGCGGCGTCCTCTGGCCCGAGTCCGGCGGCCCGCGCGGCCACGCCCAGCACGACCGGCTGATGAGCCCCCTTGGGGAACTCCCGTGCCAGTGCGTCGAGTTCGGCGCAGGGCCAGGTGGCCCTGGCCGCCCGTACGAGCTGCCGGCCCAGACGGCGCGCGACGACCCGCAGGGCGAGCGAGGGCGTGCGGGCGTCGGCGGCCGCGTCCAGGGCGACCGGATCGACCCCGAGCGCCGCCGCGGCGGCCAGCGCGGCCGCGACGAGCCCACTCGTGTGCAGCCGCCCCCGACAGAAGTCCTCCAGGCTCGCCGCCCCGGTGATCCGTCCGGCCCGGACCGCGGCCTCGGCCCCGCCGGAGTGCGCGTGCCCTCCGGCGGGGAAGCGGCCGTCGGCCAGAACGAGAAGTGCCGCCCGGGACATCAGAAGAGGAAGTAACGCTGGGCCATGGGCAGTTCGGCGGCCGGAGTCGCCTCGACGAGTTCCCCGTCGATGTGCACGGCGAAGCTGTCGGGGTCGATCCGCACCTCGGGCCGGGCGTCGTTCTCCCGCATGTCGGCCTTGGTCACCGCCCGCGTCGACTCGATCGCGACGAACCGCTTGCCCAGCGAGAGCCGCTCCGGCAGCCCGTCCTCGATGGCCAGCGGCGCCACGAAGTTGAACGAGTTGGCGGCCGGGGCCCGTCCGATCGCCCCGAACATCGGCCGGGGCAGGACCGGTTGGGGTGTCGGGATGGACGCGTTCGCGTCGCCCATCTGCGCGTACGCGATCTGCCCTCCCTTGACGACCAGGTGCGGCTTGACCCCGAAGAACGCGGGCTCCCACAGCACCAGGTCGGCGAGCTTGCCGGTCTCCACCGAGCCGATCTCGCGGGCGAGTCCCTGCGCGAGCGCCGGGTTGATCGTGTATTTGGCGACATAGCGACGTACCCGGTGGTTGTCCGCGCGGCCGTCGCCCGGCAGGGAGCCCCTGCGCCGTTTCATCACGTGGGCCGTCTGCCAGGTCCGCATGATCACCTCGCCGACGCGGCCCATGGCCTGGGAGTCGGAGGAGATGATCGAGATGGCGCCGAGGTCGTGGAGTATGTCCTCGGCCCCGATGGTGGAGGGCCGGATGCGGGACTCGGCGAAGGCCAGGTCCTCGGGCACCGCCGGGTTCAGGTGGTGACAGACCATCAGCATGTCGAGGTGTTCCTCGGCGGTGTTGACGGTGTAGGGCCGGGTGGGGTTGGTCGAGCTGGGCAGGACGTGGGGCTCGGAGACCACGGTCATGATGTCCGGCGCGTGCCCGCCGCCCGCGCCCTCCGTGTGGTACGCGTGGATGCCGCGCCCGGCGACGGCCGCGAGGGTGTCGGCGACGAACCCGGCTTCGTTCAGGGTGTCGGTGTGGATGGCGACCTGGACGCCGGTGCGGTCGGCGACGGTGAGGGCGGCGTCGATCGCGGCGGGCGTCGAGCCCCAGTCCTCGTGGATCTTCAGGCCGAGCGCGCCGCCGCGGATCTGCGAGAGCATCGCCTCGTGCGAGACGGTGTTGCCCTTGCCGAGCAGCCCGAAGTTGAGCGGGTACCCCTCCATCGCCTCCAGCATCCGGGCCAGGTGCCAGGGGCCGGGCGTGACGGTCGTCGCCTTGGAGCCCTCGGCGGGACCGGTGCCGCCGCCGACGAGCGTCGTGATGCCGGAGGCCAGGGCCTCGTCGGCGATCTGCGGACAGATCAGATGGACGTGGGCGTCGATGGCGCCCGCGGTCATGATCCGCCCGTTGCCCGCGATGATCTCGGTCTCGGGGCCGATCACCAGGTCGGGGTGGACCCCGTCCATGGTGTCCGGGTTGCCGGCCTTGCCGATGCCCGAGATCCGGCCGTCGCGGATGCCCACGTCGGCCTTGACGATCCCCCAGTGGTCGACGATCACGACCCCGGTGACGACGGTGTCCGGGGTGCCCTCGGCGCGTGTGGCGCGTGACTGGCCCATGGACTCCCGGATGACCTTGCCGCCGCCGAACACCGCCTCGTCACCGGCGAGTCCGGGCCCGCCGCAGCGGTCCTCCTCGATCTCGATCAGCAGGTCCGTGTCGGCGAGGCGGATGCGGTCGCCGGTGGTCGGACCGAACAGGTCGGCGTACGCGGCGCGCGAGATCTCAGGCATCGAGGGCACCCCCGGTCTCCCCGCGCAGTCCGGGCACCACACGGGCGCCGGCGAGCGGGACGAGGCCGACCTCGACCGGGATCCCGGGCTCGAAGCGCACGGCCGTTCCGGCGGCGACGTCGAGCCGTTTGCCGCGCGCGGCGGCACGGTCGAAGTCCAGGCCGGGATTGGCCTCGGCGAAGTGGTAGTGGGAGCCGACCTGGACGGGGCGGTCGGCGGTGTTGAGGACGGTGAGCCGGGTGGTCTCACGGCCCTCGTTGAACACGACGGGTCCGTCGGCGAAGAGGATCTCTCCGGGAATCACGGCGCTCACCCCCGTCAGACGATCGGGTCGTGGACGGTGACCAGCTTGGTGCCGTCCGGGAAGGTCGCCTCGACCTGGACGTCGTGGATCATCTCGGGGATGCCCGTCATGACGTCGTCCCGGGTGAGGACCTTGCGCCCGGAGGACATCAGTTCGGCGACGGTACGGCCGTCACGGGCGCCTTCGAGGATGTGCGAGGTGATCAGGGCGACGGCCTCGGGATGGTTCAGTCTCAGTCCGCGGGCCCGGCGCTTCTCGGCGACGTCGGCCGCCACATGGATCAGCAGCCTCTCCTGCTCGTGCGGGGTCAGTTGCACTGCGTCCCACCTCACATCCTCGCTCCGGACCGTGCGGGGTCCGGTGGCCGCGGCCACCGAAACCCCTGGTGGCGTGGATGGGCACGCTAGTTGGCCGGGGTTTCGAGGACGTTAACCGGCCCGTGATCCCTTCCGGGCCGGCCCGAAGGACCCCTCCGGACCCCTGATGCCGTCCCGCTTGCCCCGTTCCGCCGGGCCGGGCCTCGGCGGCGTCCGGGGAGGCCGTGGGGCCGTGGGGGGCCGGACCGTATACGGCGTACCGCGCGATGCACACGGTGCACCGAGCGACGCGCGGGCCGTCCCGGAAAGCGGCGGCGGGCGGTCAGGAGGCGCTGGGCCCCCGGTGTTCGGCGGCGATGCCGAACCGCTGGTGCTCACGGGGCGCGGAGGCCACCTCCCGGACGCCGGCCAGCGAGCTGACCACCTGCCCGTCCACGGACTCCGGCAGCTCTTCGAGGCGCTCCAGGTCGGCGGCGGAGACCAGGGCGACGAGCGGCTTGCCGTGCCGCGTCACGACGACGCGCTCACCGCCGTACACGACGCGGTTGATCAGTTCGGCGAGCTCAGCCCTGGCTTGCGTCACCGGAATCTCGTAGGCCATGACGTCCAGCTTAGACCGGGCCTTCCGCACACCGCGGGGTGCGGGATCCCCCCGGCCGGCGGTGCGCGGCCCCCTTCGGCCACCTCCCGTCCGGCGGCACCACCGCTTTCGCTCTCGGCATGGCCCCCTTCCCCAGAGACGTACGTCCTGTACATTTTTTACAGACATCGATCTGAGGAGGCGCGCCATGGACAGCCCGTCCGCCCGCTACGTCCTGCCCGAGTTCACCGAACGCACGAGCACGGGGGCGCGGACCCTGGATCCGTACGCGAAGCTGCTCGGCGAGCGGATCGTGTTCCTCGGGACACCGATCGACGACGCCTCGGCGAGCGACGTGACGGCGCAGCTCATGTACCTGGAGCACCGGGCGCCCGAGCGGGACGTCTCGCTGTACATCAACTCCCCGGGCGGCTCCTTCAGCGCGATGACCGCGATCTACGACACGATGCGGTTCGTGGCCTGCGACGTCGAGACGATCTGCCTCGGCCGGGCGGAGTCGGCCGCGGCGGTGCTGCTGGCCGCCGGGACTCCGGGCAAGCGGCTCGCGCTGCCGGGGGCCCGCGTCCTCCTCCGGCAGCCCTCGCTCCCGGAGCCGGTCGAGGGACGGGCCGACGATCTGGCCGTCCGGGCGGAGGAATTGGTCCGCACCCGCGAGATCCTGGAGGAGATGCTCGTGCGGCACACGGGACGCAGTCCGGAGCGGGTCGCGGCGGACATCGAGCGCGACAGGGTCCTCGACGCCCCGGAGGCGCTGGCCCACGGGCTGATCGACCGGATCGTCCCGGGCCGCAGGCCCTCCTCCCGGACGCCCGGCGCGAGGTGAGCGGCCGATGATCCCGGACCTTCCCCCGCTGCCCGCCCTGACCCGCGCCGAGGCCGAGCTGATCGACCGCTATCTCGACGTGGTCGACCTGCTCGGCCGGATCAACCCGTCCCGCCCCGGAGACACCTACGGCGGTCTGAGGGCCGCTCAGGCACTGGTCGGCAAGGCGGTGGCCCTGCGGGACGCCCTCACCCTGATGCACCAGCGGGGCGAGAGCGAGGTGCACGCCCCGACGCTGGCCCAGGCCCTGCGGGTGCTCGACGGAGAGCGGCGGGCGGCCCGGGTCACCGTGCCGCCCGGGCCGGGAAGTTGACGAACCCCCACCGAAGGTCCCGTACCCGCCGGATCCCCATGACGGCCGACGACGACTCAAACGGACCGGATGGAGTACCCCCCGATGGCGTATTCCTCGATCCTTTCCGCGACCCCTCCGAGTTGCGCAACACGCGGGGCCCAGAAGCCGGATGAGGCCCTTCGCCGCAGGTGCGGGCCTCGTCGGTGTCCCCAACACGTGCTCGAACGGAGGGATGTTCACTAGAACGGGTGAGTGGTGAGTAAGCCCACAAAACGCCGGTTCCGCTCGGATTTTCCGACTCTGATGAGTCAAGATCCCTTCCGACGACAAGCCCCCGCCACAGCGGCGGGGCGGTCCGGGCGGACGCCGAGTCCTGCCGCCGCCCGGATGCCCGGTCGACAGAAGTGCATCGGCAGGAGTGGAGGACCCAGCTAGACGGGCCGCCGGAGCAGTTTCCGGGCGGTCCTTGGGGTGAAGCCGCAACCGCGGCCGGGCAACTTCGCCAGCCCGAATCCGACAGGTCATCCTTCACAGGCGGCTGACGAAGGGTTGCGCATGACTGCGCTCAATCGTGTCCCGTCGCTGTGGACCCGGGCCGGTACGGCCTCGGCGCTCACCCTTGCCGCGGTGGGCGGCAGCCTCGTGGTTCCCGGCGCCGCGTCGGAGGCCGAGGCGGCCACCGTCGCGACGAGGGCACTCCAGGTCGCGGCGTCGAAGCACGGCTCCCCGTACAAGTGGGGCGCCACGGGGCCGCACCGGTTCGACTGCTCCGGGCTCACGCTCTACTCGTACAAGAAGGCGGGCAAGAAGCTGCCTCGTACGGCCGCGGCCCAGTACAACAAGACGCACCACGTCTCGGCCTCGCGCCGCAAGGCCGGTGACCTCGTGTTCTTCCACTCGGGGCGGAACGTGTACCACGTCGGCATCTATGCCGGTAAGGGCAAGATCTGGCACTCCCCGAAGACCGGGGAAGTGGTCAAGCTCCAGAAGATCTGGACGAGAAGCGTCTGGTACGGCAGGGTGGGCTGACCCTTTCGCCCGGGGCGGCGGACCCCGCCGCCCCGGAGCGGGCCCCCAGGGCCCTGGGGCCCTTGACGGGCCCCTGACGGGCTTCCGACGCCCTATCGGCTTCCGAGGGATTCCAGGACCAGGACGAGGCCCAGGACGGTGAGGGCGCCGCCGGTGAGCCCCGCCACGGCCCGTGCGGCCCGCGGCCCGCGCAGCCACCGTCCGAGCCGGTCCACCAGGAGCGCGACCGCCGGGAACCACACCAGGGCCAGGGCGACCACGATCAGCGCGAGCAGCAGGGTCCGCGGCATCGCGGGGCTGCCCGCGGGCACGAACTGCGGGAGCAGGCTGAGGAAGGTGACGGGCGCCTTCGGGTTGAGCGCGTTGGTGACGAAGCCCTGCCGCAGCGGACGCGTCCGCCGGACCGTCTCCCGCGTTCCCGCCTCGCGCGTCGCCGCCCCGTGCGATGCCGCGGCCGAGCCCGGCTCCCCCGCCGTCTTCCCGTGCGCGCCCGCGCCGGAGCCCGCCGCCCCCGTCGCCGTCCCGCCGGCCGCCGCCTCACCCGGACGGCCCGAAGAGCGGAGCGTGCGCAGGCCCAGGTACAGCACGTAGGCCCCGCCGAGCAGTTGAAGCGTCCTGAAGAGCGTCGGCACGGCGGCCAGGACCGCAGCGACCCCGGCGACGGCGAGCGCGGTGTGGACCAGCAGCCCGCCCGCGATGCCGAGGGCGCACGCGACCCCGGCCCGGCGGGAGACGAGCGCGTTGCGTACGACGACGGTGAAGTCCGCGCCGGGCATGGCGACCATGCCCGCGGCGACGCCCGTGAAGGCGATGAGCTGTGCGTCCATGCCCTCAGACTGCCCGGCACGGGCCTTCAGCAGGTATGTCGAATAATCTGGGCCGGTCTTAAGCAGTCGTTTAGACCGGGCAGGGTCCCGACGGGACCGGGAGGGGCGCGATGTACGACCCGACGCGGCTCGCGGCGCTGGTGGCGATCGCCGAGGCGGGGTCGATCACCCGGGCCGCCGAGCGCCTCGGCTACACCCCGCCGGCGCTGTCCCAGCAGGTGGCGAAGCTGGAGCGGGAGACGGGGGCGACGCTGCTGGTGCGCTCCCACCGCGGGACCCGGCTCACCGGCGCGGGTGAACTGCTGGTCGTACGGGCCCGCCGGGTCCTCGACGAGATGGAGCTGGCCCGGCACGAACTGGCCCGTCTGACGGGGCTGTCGGGCGGCACCCTGCGGCTCGGCACCTTCCAGACGGCGGGCATCCATCTGCTGCCGCCCGTGCTCAGCGCCTTCCGCCGGGCCCACCCGGACGTGGCGCTCGCGGTCGCCGACCACGAACCGCCGCACGGGATCGCGGCGGTCGCCGCCGGCGAGGTGGACCTGGCGCTCACCCACGCCTACCAGCCCGCCCCGCCGGTACCGCTCCCCTCGTCCGTGACCGTGGAGCCCCTCCTGGTCGAGGAACTGGTGCTGGTGACCGCCCCCGGTCACCTTCTCGCGGACGGCTCGACGCGGCTGCCGCTCGCCGGCCTCGCCGGGCAGCCGCTGATCAGCATGGCCCCGGACCACCCTCCCCGGCAGGGGGTGGAGGCCGCGCTCGCCGAGGCGGGGGCCACACCGGCCGTGCTCGTCGAGACCCCCGGGTACGCCCTGGTGTGCGCGCTGGTCAGCGCCGGGCTCGGGGTCGCGGTCGTACCGGAGATGGTGGCGGCCACGGCGGCGACGCCGGTGGGCACCAGGCTGCTGGAGCCGGGGGACCTGCGCCGTACGATCTCGGTCGTCCACCGGACGGACGTGACGGCGCCCGCGGCCGACGCCTTCCGTGCCCTGCTGCGCGGTGCCTTCGGGCGGGCCGGACGGCACCGGGCCGCTGCCCGGCCCGATGTCCGAGGGCGCCGGGAGGACGCGCCTCAGGGCTCCTGAGGCCACCCGGCCGGCACCGGCCGGACCGGTACCGTCCACGGGATCTCGACGGAGACCGTCTTGCCGCCCTCCCGGGTCGGGCGGACGGTGAGCCTGCCGCCGCACTCGGCGGTCAGCCAGCGGATGATCACCATGCCGCGGCCGTTGTCCTGCTGGACGGCCGCGGGCAGCCTCTTCGGAAAGCGCGGATGGCTGTCGGTGACACCGATGCGCAGACGCTCCTCGCGGTCGAGGCACACGCCGACCGTGAAGGTGGGCGACTGCCCGAAGGTGTGCTGCACGGCGTTGGTGGCCAGCTCGGAGACGATCAGACGTACGGTCTCGGCCACTTCGCAGTCCCCCGGCAGACCCCATTCGGACAGGACGTCGGCGACGAATTTACGGGCCGCGGAAACCGAGACCGGATCGCTCGGCAGTGTGACGGATGCTTCCTGATGGTCTGCCATGGCGACGTTCGTCCCTTTCCCACGGGACCGGAACCCGACACCGAGCGGATGGTTCGAGTACGGTCCCGGACTGGTGCTTGCGCCAGACTGCCATTACCGGGCCGGTCGCGGGTGCGATCCACCGAGTAATGCATATATCTGTCGCTCGATGCGGTGAACTCTGCGTCGGCAGAGCGTATTCGGACGACTTGGAAGGAGTAAGGAGAACAGTCATGCAGCACGGTCCCGCGGTGCGCCGCCGCAAGCTCGGTGCCGAACTGCGCGCGCTCCGCGCGGGCACGGGTCTCACGAGCGGAGAGGCGGCCCGCCTGCTCGGCTGGCACCAGTCGAAGGTGAGTCGCATCGAAACCGGCACCAGCGGGGTGAAACCGGCCGATGTGGAGCGCCTGCTGCACGCGTACGGCGTCGAGGATCCCGAACTGCGCGACCTGCTGGTCGTCCTGGCGGGATCCGAGGGGAACGGGCGGCACCACTGGTGGCACGCGTACCGCGGGGTGCTCCCGCCGGCCTACCGCGACTTCATCAGCCTGGAGTCGAGCGCCAGCGGCATGCGCACCCTGGAGACCTCGGTCGTACCCGGACTGCTGCAGACGCCCGAGTACGCCCGCGCGGTGACACGGGCCGCCGTGGGCGGACTCGAGGAGAGCAAGCTCGACGCCCTGGTCGAAGTGCGCCTGGCCCGGCAGGACGTACTGCGCTCGGACCCGCCGCTCGAACTGTCCGCCGTCCTGGACGAAGCGGTGTTACGGCGGGAGGTCGGAGGCCCCGACGTCATGGCGCGGCAGCTGCGCCGGCTGCGGGAGGCCGCCGCCCTGCCCCAAGTGCGGCTCCAGGTACTGCCGTTCGCTGCCGGGGCGCACATCGGGGTGACCGGCCCTTTCGTTATTTTCTCATTTCCGAACACAACCGATCTGGATGTGGTTGTTCTCGACCACTTGACGAGTAGCCTCTATCTCGAACGGAAAGAAGACCTCCAGGCCTACACCGAGGCCTTCAACGCCCTTCAGTTCCACGCCCTTTCGCCCGAGGACTCGTCGGACTACATCGCCGGGATAGGTGACGGCGCGTAAGGAGGCACGTCATGTCTGCAATGCCTCGGTACGTACCTTCCAGCACTTCTCTGCACCATGTGCGATGGCTGCGCAGCAGCCGCAGTACCGGGATGAACAACTGCGTCGAGACGGCACGCCCGAGCACCGGACCATGGTCCGGAATGGTCGCGGTGCGCGATTCCAAGAACACGGCGGGACCCGCCCTGCTGTTCGGCCCGGACGCCTGGGAGGGGTTCATCACCGGACTGAACTGACCCCGCACGGTTCACCGTTCCACCGCACCACCGGCCGGCCGCCCCTGCGGACCACCGGCCGATCGCTCCACCCGATCGTCGACCGATCGCTCCACCTGTTCACCGGTTCCGGCTGATCACGTCCACCGCGTGCCCGATCTGCTCCTCGGTGAGGTCCGCGCGGGCCGTCAGCCGCAGTCGTGAAACACCGTCGGGCACCGACGGGGGACGGAAACAGCCGACGGCGAGGCCCGCCTCGCGGCAGTCGGCCGCCCATCGCACCGCCCGTTCGGGGGACGGTGCCCGCACGGAGACGACCGCGGCGTCCGGTCGTACCGCGGAGAGACCCTCCGCCGTCAGCCGCGTGTGCAGCGCCCTGGCCACCTCGCGCGCCCGGGCCGCCCGCTCCGGCTCACGGCGCAGCAGCCGCAGCGCCGCCAGCGCCGCGCCGGCCGCCGCCGGAGCGAGGCCGGTGTCGAAGATGAAGGTGCGCGCCGCGTTGACCAGATGGTCGATGACGGCCGCCGGGCCGAGGACGGCGCCGCCCTGGCTCCCGAGCGACTTGGACAGGGTGACGGTCACGACGACGTCCGGGTCCCCCGCGAGCCCCGCGGCGTGCGGGGCGCCCCTGCCGCCGTCGCCGAGGACACCGAGCCCGTGCGCGTCGTCGACGACGAGTCCGGCGCCGTACTCCCGGCAGGCGAGGGCGAGTCCGGCGAGCGGGGCCGCGTCGCCGTCCACCGAGAAGACCGTGTCGGAGACCACGACCGCGGGTCCGTCGTGGGTGCCGAGCGCCTTGCGCACGCCGTCGGGGTCCGCGTGACCGACCACCTGCGTCGTGCCCCGGGCCAGTCGGCAGCCGTCGATCAGGGAGGCGTGGTTGCCCGCGTCCGAGACGACCAGCGAACCGTGCGGCGCGAGCGCGGTGACGGCGGCGAGGTTGGCCGCGTAGCCCGAGGACAGGACGAGCGCGGACTCGAAGCCGCAGAAGTCGGCCAGTTCGCGTTCCAGCTCGCCGTGGAGTTCGGTGGTTCCGGTGACGAGCCGGGAGCCCGTCGCGCCGCCGCCCCACCGGCGCGCGGCCGCGGCCGCACCCTCGGTGACCTCCGGATGGCGGGTGAGCCCGAGGTAGTCGTTGCTCGCGAGATCGAGGAGCGGCGACTCGGCGGGGCGGGGGCGCAACGTACGCACGAGTCCGGCCCGGCGGCGCGCCTCGGCCTGCTCGTCGATCCAGCCGAACGCCATGTGTCCTCCGGGTCTCGCCGCATTCGCGGTGGCGGTGATTTGTAGGCAGTTCACAGACCCTAACGGTCGCTCCGCGTGCCCATGATGTGGCAATACCCACACGTCGAACCGTCTCTGTTGTGCAAACTCTCCTTGGCCGGGAGCGGTCGCATGGTCCAGGATCGGACCTCATGGACCTGCTGAACACGCTGGTGGACAAGGGGCTTCGGCGCGAGCTGCCGACCCGCGACGAGGCGCTGGCCGTACTGGCCACCTCCGACGACGACGTACTCGACGTGGTGGCCGCGGCGGGCAAGGTGCGCCGTCACTGGTTCGGCCGACGGGTGAAACTGAACTACCTCGTCAACCTGAAGTCGGGCCTGTGCCCGGAGGACTGCTCGTACTGCTCGCAGCGCCTCGGTTCCACGGCCGGCATCCTCAAGTACAGCTGGCTCAAGCCCGAGGAGGCGTCCAAGGCCGCGGCGGCCGGGCTCGCGGGGGGCGCCAAGCGGGTCTGCCTGGTGGCCAGCGGGCGCGGCCCGACGGACCGTGACGTGGACCGGGTCTCCGACACGATCAGGGCGATCAAGGACCAGAACGAGGACGTCGAGGTGTGCGCCTGCCTCGGTCTGCTCTCCGACGGCCAGGCCGAGCGGCTGCGCGAGGCGGGCGCGGACGCCTACAACCACAACCTGAACACGTCCGAGGGGACGTACGGGGAGATCACGACCACCCACACGTACGCCGACCGGGTGGACACCGTCCAGAAGGCGCACGCGGCGGGGCTGTCCGCCTGCTCGGGCCTGATCGCCGGCATGGGCGAGTCGGACGAGGACCTCGTCGACGTCGTGTACGCGCTGCGCGAGCTCGACCCCGACTCCGTTCCGGTGAACTTCCTGATCCCGTTCGAGGGAACCCCCCTCGCCAAGGAGTGGAACCTCACCCCGCAGCGCTGTCTGCGCATCCTGGCCATGGTCCGCTTCGTCTGCCCGGACGTCGAGGTCCGGATCGCCGGCGGCCGTGAGGTGCACCTGCGCACCCTCCAGCCGCTCGCGCTGCACCTGGCCAACTCGATCTTCCTCGGTGACTACCTCACCAGCGAGGGCCAGGCGGGCAAGGCGGACCTGGAGATGATCGCGGACGCGGGCTTCGAGGTGGAGAACGCGGGCGAGGTGACGCTGCCCGAGCACCGCGCGCCGTCCGGCGGCGGCTGCGGATCGCAGGCGGACGCGGGCTGCGGATCGCACGGCGACGCCGGCTGCGGATCGCACGCCGGAGCGGGCTGCGGGTCCCACGAGGGCGGCGGCGTGTGCGGTTCGGCGCCCGCGGTACCGGCCGAGGCGCCCGCCGACGCCCGGACGGACCTGGTCTCCGTGCGCCGCCGCGGTGCCGGAACGGACGTCGCGCCCAATGCCTGACCTGTCCGTACGGGAACTGCTCGACCTCGACCGGCGGCACGTCTGGCACCCGTACGGGCCGATGCCCGGGCGCCAGGAGCCGCTGGTCGTGGAGTCGGCGAGCGGGGTGCGGCTGCGGCCGGCCGACGGCACGGGCGAGCTGGTCGACGGCATGTCGTCCTGGTGGTCGGCCATCCACGGCTACAACCACCCGGTCCTGAACGACGCGGTGCGCGGCCAGCTGGACCGGATGAGCCATGTGATGTTCGGCGGGCTCACCCACGAGCCCGCCGTCCGGCTGGCGAAGCGGCTGGTCGACATCTCGCCGGACGGCCTGGAGCACGTCTTCCTCTCCGACTCCGGCTCGGTCTCGGTCGAGGTCGCCGTCAAGATGTGCCTCCAGTACTGGCGCTCGCTCGGCCGCCCCGGCAAGCAGCGGCTGCTGACCTGGCGGGGCGGCTACCACGGGGACACCTGGCAGCCCATGTCGGTGTGCGACCCCGAGGGCGGGATGCACGAGCTGTGGCAGGGCGTGCTCCAGCGCCAGGTGTTCGCCGACGCGCCGCCAGCCGCGTACGAGGAGTCGTACGCGGACCAGCTGCGCGAGCTGATCGGGCGCCACGCCGACGAGCTCGCCGCCGTCGTCGTGGAGCCGGTGGTGCAGGGCGCGGGCGGGATGCGCTTCCACTCCCCGGCGTACCTTCGGGTGCTGCGCGAGGCCTGCGACGAGCACGGCGTCCTGCTGGTCTTCGACGAGATCGCCACGGGTTTCGGCCGTACGGGTGAGCTGTTCGCGGCGGACCACGCGGGCGTCACCCCGGACGTGATGTGCGTCGGCAAGGCGCTGACCGGCGGCTACCTGACGATGGCGGCGACGCTGTGCACCTCGCGGGTGGCCGACGGGATCTCGCAAGGTGACGTCCCGGTGCTCGCGCACGGCCCGACCTTCATGGGCAACCCGCTCGCCGCCGCGGTGGCGTGCGCCTCGGTCGACCTGCTGCTCGGGCAGGACTGGCGGACCGAGGTGAAGCGGATCGAGACGGGGCTGCGCGACGGTCTCGCGGAGGCCTCCGCGCTGCCCGGTGTCCGGGACGTACGGGTGCTCGGCGCGATCGGGGTCGTCCAGCTGGACCACGAGGTGGACATGAAGGCGGCGACGGCGGCCGCGGTGCGCGAGGGCGTGTGGCTGCGGCCGTTCCGCGACCTCGTCTACACGATGCCGCCGTACGTCACCGGCGACACGGACCTGGCACGGATCGCCCGCGCGGTGTGCGCGGCGGCGCGGGAGGGCTGAGATGACGATACTGGTGATCACGGGGACGGGCACGGAGGTGGGCAAGACGGTCGTCACCGCCGCCGTCGCCGCCACGGCCCTCGCGGCCGGGCGGTCCGTGGCCGTCCTGAAGCCCGCGCAGACGGGTGTACGGCCGGACGAGCGCGGCGACGCGGACGAGGTGGCCCGGCTCGCCGGCGCCGTCACGACCCTCGAACTGGGCCGCTATCCGGAGCCGTTGGCGCCCGCGACGGCCGCCCGGCGGGCCGGACTGCCGGCCGTGTCCCCGCAGTCGGCGGCGGAGGCCGCGGCGAAGCTCGCCACCGAACACGATCTGGTGCTGGTCGAGGGCGCGGGCGGTCTGCTCGTCCGGTTCGACCACGAGGACGGGACGCTCGCGGACGTGGCCCGGCTGCTGGACGCACCCGTGCTGGTCGTCGCCTCGGCAGGGCTGGGGACGCTCAACACGACGGAGCTGACGGCCCGTGAACTGCGGCTCCGGGGGCTGGAGTTCGCGGGGGTCGTGATCGGGAGCTGGCCCGACTCCCCCGATCTGGCGATGCGGTGCAACCTCGCGGACCTCCCGGCGGTGTCCGGGGCGCCCCTGCTGGGCGCGGTCCCGGCGGGCTCGGGCGGCCTGTCGCCCGCGGACTTCCGTGCGGGGGCGCCGGGTTGGCTGGACCACCGGCTGGGCGGTCGCTGGAACGCCGGGGTCTTCACCGGGGCGCACACGGCCTGACCCCACCCTCCGCGCACCGCACCGCACCACGCCGCACCACTGTCACCGGTCGGCCGTCCACCCCCGGTCACCGGTCGGTCATCGGCGCCCGGCCGCGGCACACCCCCGCCGCCCTCGGCCACCGGCCCGGCACCGGCACGGCCCGCGGCCGTGGCCGGGTTCCCGGCCGGACGGGCCCGCCGCCGCCCCCCGCCCCCCGGGCGGGGGGGGGGGGGGGCCTCCCGGGGGGACAATCCCGGTGAACCCTGTCTACCGGGAGGTCCGACATGCCGTTCAAGCCGCTCCGTCCGGCCGCCTCCGGCAAGGTCTCCGCAGGGGCCGTGCACCATCCGGTGTTCGCCCGCTCCTACGCCCGCTTCAGCGTCCGCGCCGAGACCCGGATGGGGATCGGCGGTCTGCGCGGGCGGCTGCTCGCCGGACTGTCCGGGCGGGTGATCGAGATCGGCGCGGGCAACGGCCTGAACTTCGCCCACTATCCGGGCACCGTCTCGGAGGTCGTCGCCATCGAACCCGAGCGGCTGCTGAGGCGGTTGGCGGTGGAGGCGGCGCTGCGCTGCGAGGTGCCCGTCGACGTGGCGCCGGGTGCCGCGGAGGCCCTGCCGGTCAAGAGCGAGGCGTACGACGCCGCCGTGCTCTCGCTGGTGCTGTGCAGCGTGCGGGACGTGCCGAAGGCGCTCGCCGAGGTGCGTCGGGTGCTGCGCCCGGGCGGCACGGTGCGGTTCTTCGAGCACGGCCGGGGCGGCGGACGGGTCATGGAGTCCGTCCAGCGGGGCCTGGACGCCACGGTGTGGCCGCGGCTGTGCGGCGGCTGCCACGTGGCCCGCGACCCGATCGCCGCACTGCGCGAGGCGGGGTTCGAACTGGGCCCCTACCAGCGGCTGTCGCTGCCCGAGAAGGGGCCGCGCCTGCCCACGTCGTACTGCGTCCTGGGCACGGCCCGCCGACCGCTCGGCTGACGACGGGCGCGCCCGCGGCGCTCCCGCGCCGGTGTCACAGGCTCCAGCGGCGGAGTTCGTCCGCGATCTCGTGCACGGTGGCCTCGCCGCTCTTCACCAGGCGTGCCAGTTCCCGCACCTGTTCGGGCGAGGTGACGACCTTCAGGCCGCTGGCGACGAGATAGGCGTAAGCGACGGCCGAGGCGAACATCGCGTTGGAGCGTTCGAGCGCCGGGACGTGCAGCAGGAGCTGGAGCAGCGCGGCGGCGCGGGCGTGCGGGGTGTCGTAGACGGGAATGCCGAGGACCTCCGCCTGGTGCCGGCTCACCGCGGCGACGAGGGCTCCCCAGTCGGTGACCTGGGGGTCTCCGGGGGTCTTCTGTTCGGCGATCATGAGGAGCCAGGCAAGATCGACTCTGATACTGCTCAAGGGATCAACGACGACCTTCGCTGGTGCTTCCACGCTCCGCGCCGAACTCCTCGGCGAAGACGGACTCGTACTGCTTCATGAAGTCGGCGGCGGCCTCCACGAAGGTGTGGCCCACTTCCCCGGTGTCCTGCCGGACCAGTTCCTCGATGTAGCGGTTCACGCTCATCCCCCGTTCCAGGGCTCGCTCCCGGGCGGCGCGCGCTGTGCCTTCGTCCACCCGGACGTTCAGCTGAGTCTTCGCCATCCTTCGAAGCTAGCGCGATATCGCTAGCGCGGGCAAGAGTACCTGGTCCCGGACGGGGAGCCCCGGCGGGTGGCCACGAAGGCGGACCACCCGAAGGGCGGGCGGAGGACCGGCCGGAAAGCCGGGTGGAGGACCGGGTGGAGGACCGGGTGGAGATTGCCCCTTACACCGATACCGGGGGCACGCCCTGAGACGGAGACGGCGCGGCACCCAAAAGGGATACCGGGTGTGCCCCCGATCACACTACGCTCGGGCCGGACGAGAAGTCCGGACCATCCATCACAGAGGAGGCGGTCTTGTCCACAGCTGCTGCCGAGCAGATCCCCGGCCGCGCGGAAGGGGACGGGATCGCCGCCCGCGCCCGCGGCCTGACCAAGGCGTACGGTTCCGGCGAGACCGCGGTACTGGCCCTCGACTCGGTCGACGTGGACATCGCGCGCGGCCGGTTCACCGCCGTCATGGGCCCCTCGGGCTCCGGGAAGTCGACCCTCATGCACTGTCTGGCGGGCCTGGACACCGTCTCGGCCGGACAGGTGTGGCTGGGCGACACCGAGATCACCGGGCTGAAGGACCGCGAGCTGACCCGCCTGCGGCGGGACCGGATCGGCTTCATGTTCCAGTCGTTCAACCTGATCCCCACCCTCAACGCGGCCGAGAACATCACGCTGCCCATGGACATCGCGGGCCAGAAGCCCGATCAGAAGTGGCTCGACCAGGTCATCGACACCCTCGGACTGCGCGAGCGGCTGAAGCACCGGCCCGCACAGCTCTCCGGCGGCCAGCAGCAGCGCGTCGCCTGCGCGCGGGCACTCGCCTCCCGGCCCGAGCTGATCTTCGCGGACGAGCCGACCGGCAACCTGGACTCACGGGCGGGCCTCGAAGTGCTCGGCTTCCTGCGCGAGGCCGTGGACGAGCTGGGCCAGACCGTCGTCATGGTCACGCACGACCCCGGCGCCGCCGCCCACTCCGACCTGGTGCTCTTCCTCGCGGACGGACGGATCGTGGACGAGATGGAGCGGCCCTCGGCGGACGCCGTGCTGGAGCGGATGAAGCGTTTCGACACGGTCCGGGTGTCCTTCGGCGGCGGGCGCGGCGACAACGCCCCCGACGGCGGCTCCGGCGACGCGACCCCCGAGAAGGGCTGAGGCGGGCGTGCTCAAGGCGACACTGCGAAGCTTTCTCGCGCACAAGGGGCGGCTGCTGCTCTCGGCCCTCGCCATCGTGCTGTCCGTGGCCTTCGTCGCGGGCAGTCTCATCTTCTCGGACACGGTGACCCGTACGTTCGACCGGCTCTTCGCCTCCACCGCGGCCGACGTGACCGTGGAGCCGAAGAACGACCTGACGTCCCAGCTGCCCACCGGCGCGACCGAGACCGTCCCGGCCTCCCTCGCGGACCGGCTCAAGGGCATCGACGGAGTGGCCGCGACCCACGTGGACGCGTCGGTCGAGAACGCTCCCGTCGTGGACAGCGCCAACAAGTCGGTCGGGCCGACGACGGGCGCCCCCACCATCGTCACCAACTGGGAGATCACCGAACGCAGTCCGGTGAAGCTGACCTCCGGGCACGAACCCCGGGGCGGCGGCGAGGCATTGCTCGACGCGGACACCGCCGACAAGAAGCACCTGGGCATCGGCGACACCGTCACGGTGCAGGCGCAGCCCGGCTCCTTCGAGGTACGGATCGTCGGGATCGCCACCTTCACCACCACCAACCCCGGTGCCGCGCTGGTCTTCCTCGACACCCCGACCGCGCAGTCCAAGCTGCTCGGCCGCCCCGACGCCGCCACGAGCATCTCCGTGGACGCCGAGCCGGGCGTGGACGACGCCCTGCTCAAGAAGCGCGTCTCCGCCGGACTCGGCGCCGGGCCCTACGACGTGAAGACGGCGGAGGAACAGGCGAAGTCGTCCGCCGAGCAGCTCGGCGGATTCCTCGACGTGATCAAGTACGTGATGCTCGGCTTCGCCGGCATCTCGGTGCTCGTCGGCATATTCCTCATCGTCAACACCTTCTCCATGCTGATCGCCCAGCGCACCCGGGAACTCGGGCTGCTGCGGGCGCTCGGCGCCGACCGCCGGCAGGTGCGCCGGTCGGTGCTCACCGAGGCGCTGCTCCTCGGCCTGGTCGGTTCGACCCTCGGCCTCGCGGCCGGGATCGGTCTGGCGATCGGGCTGATCAAGCTGATGGCCGCCTTCGGCATGAACCTCAAGTCCACCGAGATGGTGATCGGTTGGGGAACCCCCGTGGCGGCGTACGTCGTCGGGGTCGGCGTCACCTACGTCGCGGCCTATCTGCCGGCCAGGCGCGCGGCGGGCGTCTCCCCCATGGCGGCGCTCTCGGACGCCGAAGTCGCGGGCGTGGGAAGGCCGTTGCGGGTACGGGCCGTGGTGGGCGGGGTCGTCGGCGCGGCCGGGGCGGCGGCTCTGGCGGGATGCGCGGCCTCTTCGAAGACCTCGACCTCGGCCTCGCTGCTGGGACTCGGTGTCGTCCTCACGCTGATCGCCACGGTGATCGCCGGGCCGCTGCTCGTCCGCCCGGTGATCCGGGTCCTCGGCGGCGCGTTCCCTGCGCTCTTCGGCACGGTGGGCCGGATGAGCCAGCGCAACGCGCTGCGCAATCCCCGGCGCACCGGTGCCACCGCCGCCGCCCTGATGGTCGGTCTCGCCCTGGTCGGCGGGATGTCCGTGGCCAGCGCGTCCATGAGCAAGTCCTTCGACCAGCAGATCGACAAGACCCTGGGCGCCGACTTCGTGCTCCAGAACGCCAACTTCGTGCCGTTCTCGCGCGAGGTCACGGAGAAGGTGCGCGCCACCGAGGGGGTCGGGCTGGTCGTCCGGCAGCGGTTCACCCCGGTCGCGGTGAAGCTGCCCGACGGCAAGCGGGTGGAGACGACCGCCGCGGCCTACGATCCACGGCTCGACGACGTCGCCCACATCACGTACGCCGAGGGCGACACGGCGGGGGCGCTCGGCGAGGGCCGCATCGCCATGGACGTGCAGTTCGCGAAGGACCACGACGTGCGGGTCGGCAGCACGATTCCGGTCGAGTTCCCCGCCGGCCGCACGACCGGACTGACGGTGGGCGCGCTCACCGACCAGGACGGCGCCGACGGGTTCGGGACGCAGGGCGGACTCTTCTTCGGCTTCGGCACGATCGAGAAGTACGTGCCCGGCGGACAGGACTCGGCGCTGTACGTGAACGCGGCGCCGGGCACCTCGCCGGAGGCGCTGCGCCCCCGGCTGGAGAAGACCCTGGAGCCGTATCCGCAGGTCCAGGTCCGCGACCAGGCCGACTACAAGAAGCTGGTCCACGACCAGATCGCCGTGCTGCTCTACCTCGTGTACGCGCTGCTCGGGCTCGCGATCGTCATCGCCGTGCTCGGCGTGGTCAACACCCTCGCCCTGTCGGTCGTGGAGCGCACCCGCGAGATCGGACTGCTGCGCGCCATCGGTCTGGGCAGGCGCCAGCTCCGCCGGATGATCCGTCTGGAGTCCGTGGTGATCGCGGTGTTCGGCGCGGTCCTCGGACTGGCCCTGGGGCTCGTCTGGGGCGTCTGCATCCAGCAGGTGCTCGCGCTGCAGGGCATGAAGGCGCTCGCCGTCCCCTGGACGACGATCGTCGCGGTCGTGATCGGCTCGGCCGTCGTCGGGATCGTCGCGGCGCTGCTTCCGGCCCTGCGCGCCTCGCGCATGAACGTGCTCGCGGCCATCGCCCACGAGTGACCACGGCCCGGCCCCGGTCCGCCAGGGCCGGGGCGGGCCCGCTCACCCCGCTTCCCGGCCGGCCGGGACCGGAGGCCGAGCGCCCGCTCGCGTCGGCCCGCCAAGGCCGGGGCAAGTCCCCCGAGGAAGGGATGGCTCATGTCTCGCCCGTTCCGTTTCGGTGTCAGCCTGATCGCCCCGGCGACCGCCGCCGAGTGGACCGCCAGGTGCCGCCGCGCCGAGGAACTCGGCTACGACGTGATCACCGTGGCGGATCATCTGGGCATGCCCGCCCCCTTCCCCTCGCTGGTCGCCGCCGCCGCGGCGACCGAGCGGCCCCGGCTCGGCACGTTCGTGCTCAACGCGGCCTTCTGGAACCCCACGTTGCTGGCCCGTGAGGTGGCCACCACGTCCGCGCTGACGGGCGGCCGTCTCGAACTCGGCCTCGGCACCGGATACGTACCGGCCGAGCACGAGGCGGCGGGCCTGCCCTGGGGCACTCCGCGCGAGCGGGTCGACCGCCTTCTGCGCACGGTCGAGGAGCTGGAGCGTCTGCTCGGCCCGGACGGGCTTCCCTCCGTCACACCGTGGCCGGGCGGGAAGACTCCCGAGCCGGGCGACGGCGGGCCGCCGCGGGTGCCCCTGCTGATCGGGGCCAACGGCGACCGGATGCTGCGCATCGCCGCGGAACACGCGGACATCGCGGCGTTCACTGGTGCCCGTACCGGGGGGAACGGCACGCTGGAGCCGCTCACCGCCGCTGAGCTCGACGGTCGCGTCGCGCTCTACCGGAAGGCGTCCGCCGCCCGCGAGGAACCCGCCGAGCTCAATCTGCTGGTCCAGATCGTCACCGTCACCGACGACCGCGGCGCCGCCGCCAGGTCATGGCTGCCCCGGCTTCCGCACCTGACCGAGCACGAGGTGCTGGAACTGCCCATCGTCCTGATCGGCTCCGTGGAACAGATCGTCGATCAGGTCCTGGACCTGCGCGAGCGCTTCGGGTTCTCGTATCTGACGGTGCTGGAGCCGAACCTGGAGGTCTTCGCTCCCGTGGTCCGCGCACTGCGCGGCCGGTGATCGTCCGCATGGCGGAAATCCCGTTCCGGCACCTGGCCCCCGTGATGGGATCGGATCATGAACGACTTGCGGATACGGGCCGCGCGCCCCGAGGACCTCGACACCGTGCTCGCCTTCTGGAAGACGGCCGCCGAGGGCGCCAGCATCAGTGACGACCGAAGCGGTGTGGAGCGCCTGGTCGAACGCGATCCCGGGGCGCTGCTGCTCGCGGAGAGCGCCGGGGACCTCGTGGGCACGGTGATCGCCGGCTTCGACGGCTGGCGCTGCCATCTGTACCGGCTGGCCGTCCGTCCGGACCGGCGGCGCCTCGGCATCGGCTCGGCGCTGCTCGCCGCGGCGGAGGAACGTTTCGTACGGCTGGGCGGGCGGCGCGGCGACGCCATGGTGCTGGAACGGAACGGAACCGCCCACCATGCCTGGCGGGCCGCCGGGTACACGCCGGAGGACCAGTGGCGGCGCTGGGTGAAGCCGCTCACCGACTAGGGCGCTTCCGTCGGTCACGGTGGCGGGGCGGTCCGGGAGGACCGCACCGGCCCGTGGCCGTCCGGGAGGCCGGCGTCGGACGACGGCGACCCCGGGAGGACGCTTTGCCCATCCTTTACCCTTGTCGGTCCGTCGTCCCTTCCACGAAAGGCGTGAGCCCCCGCCCATGGGCGAGCCTCCCCGTCCCCTCGGCCGTGATCCGCACGGCGACCGCGGACATCGCGCGATCCCTCCGTCCCTGGCCGACCATGGGACGGAGGTGACCCGATGACCGAAGTGCTCCTCCTGCTGGTCGCAGTTCTGCTGTCACTGGCCTGCGGCGGATTCGTGGCGGCCGAGTTCTCCTTGACCACGGTCGAGCGCAGCGAGCTGGAACGCGCCGTGGAGCGCGGCGAGCGGGGCGCCTCCGGGGCCCTCAAGGCCGTACGGAACCTCACCTTCCAGCTCTCCGGCGCCCAGCTCGGCATCACCGTGACGAACCTTGTGGTCGGCATGCTCTCCGAGTCGTCGATCGCCACGCTCATCGCGGGGCCCCTGGAATCGCTGGGCGTCCCGGCCTCCGCGTCGGACTCGGTGGCCCTGGTCATCGGTACGGCGCTCTCGACGGTCTTCCTGATGGTCGTGGGCGAGCTGGTGCCCAAGAACTGGGCGATCTCCTCACCGCTGGCCGTGGCCAAGCGGGTGGCGACGCCGCAGCGCTGGTTCAGCGCCGCGTTCCGCCCCTTCATCGCCCACCTCAACAACACCGCGAACCACGTCGTACGCCGCTTCGGCCTCGAACCCGCCGAGGAGCTGGCCTCCGCCCGCGGGCCCCAGGAACTGGTGGCGCTCGCCCGGCACTCCGCCAAGGAGGGCGCCCTGGAGGCCGACACGGCCGAGCTGTTCGTGCGCACCCTGAACCTCGCCGACCTGACCGCGGAGAACGTGATGACCCCGCGCGTCCAGGTCATAGCGCTGGACGTCCAGGCGACCTGCGAGGACGTGGCGAACGCGACCCGGGCGACCGGCCTGTCCCGGTTCCCGGTCTACCGGGCGAGCCTCGACGAGGTCGTCGGGGTCGCGCACATCAGGGACGTGCTGACCGTGCACGCCGCGAGCCGGACGCAGACGTCCGTCTCGCAGATCATGCGCGAGCCGCTTCTCGTACCGGAGTCGCTGACCGTCGACAGACTGCTGGACCGGCTGGCGGGCAAGCGCACCATGGCCGTGGTCATCGACGAGTACGGCGGTACGGCGGGCGTCGCCACCCTGGAGGACATCGTGGAGGAGGTCGTCGGCGAGGTGCGCGACGAGCACGACCCGCACGAGACGCCCGACCTCGCCCCGGCCGGCACGGACGCCGAGGGCCGGGCGCTGTACTCGGCCGACGGGTCCGCCCGTACCGACCAGCTCGCCCGGGTCGGGCTGCGGGTGCCCGAGGGGCCGTACGAGACCCTGGCCGGTTTCATCGCGACCGAGCTCGGCCGGATCCCCGCCGAGGGTGACAGCGTCGAGGCCGACGACTGGCGGCTCGACGTCGTGGACGCCTCGGGACGGCGGGCCGCACGGGTGCTGCTGCACGCCCCGGACGACACCGAGGAGAGCACGCGATGACCGTCGTACAACTGCTGATCGGACTCGCGACCCTCGTCGTGAACGCCTTCTTCGTCGGCGCCGAGTTCGGGCTGATCTCGGTGCGCCGCAGCCAGATCGAACCGCACGCCGAGCGGGGCGACCGGCGGGCGCGAAGTGTGCTCTGGGGACTCGAACACGTCTCGGCGCTGCTCGCGACCGCGCAGCTCGGCATCACGCTGTGCACCCTGGTGCTCGGCATCGTGGCCGAACCCGCCATCGCGCACCTGCTGGAGCCGGTGTTCCACGCGGTGGGCGTCCCCTCCGGCGCGGGCCACGCGGTCTCCTTCGTCATCGCGCTCACCCTGGCGACGTATCTGCACATGCTGCTCGGCGAGATGGTGCCGAAGAACGTGGCGCTCGCGGAGCCCGTGCGGACGGCCCTGGTGCTCGGACCGCCGCTCGTCGCGCTCTCCCGCGCGCTGCGACCGGTGATCTTCGCGGTCAACGCCTTCGCCAACGGGCTGCTGAAGCTGCTGCGGGTCGAGGTGAAGGACGAGGTCGCGGCGACGTTCTCGGACGACGAGCTCTCGCGTCTGGTCAAGGACTCCAGTGCGGCGGGGCTCATCGACCACCGCGCCCAGGAGCGGCTGCGTGACGCCCTGGAGCTGGGCCGCCGGCCCGTGCACGACGTCGTGCTCCCGGTGGAAAGCGTCGTCTACGCGCGCGTGGGCGTCACTCCGGAGGAGCTGGAGCGGCTGTCGGCCGAGTCGGGCTTCTCCCGCTTCCCGGTCGTCGACGAGGGGCGCCGGATCGTCGGCTACCTGCACGTCAAGGACGCTCTGGACGCGGTGCCCCGCGAGGTGCCGTTCCGCGTTGAGGACATGCGGCAGATCGCCCGCGTCCGGGAGAGCACCCCCCTGGACGACGTCCTGACCGCGATGCGCCGCAGTCGTACCCATCTCGCGGCGGTCATGGGCAGCGACGGGCGGCTCACGGGGCTGGTGACGATGGAGGACGTCCTGAGGGAGCTGTTCGGACAGCCGACGCCGTAGGGGACGATCCGACCGACCGATGGGTATGTGTTCGGGTTACCATCTTTCTCGCCATGCAGATGAATGCCTCATACACCAGCCTCGTCGCGGTCGGCGACTCCTTCACCGAGGGCATGTCGGACCTGATGCCCGACGGTTCGTACCGGGGGTGGGCCGACCTCCTCGCGGGCCGGATGGCGGCCCGGACACCTGGTTTCCGCTACGCCAACCTCGCGGTGCGCGGGAAGCTGATCGGGCAGATCGTCGACGAGCAGGTGGACGTGGCCGCCGCCATGCGGCCCGACGTGATCACGCTGGTGGGCGGTCTCAACGACACCCTGCGGCCCAAGGTCGACATGGGACGCGTCCGCGGTCTGCTGGAGGAGGCCGTGGAGCGGCTGGCCCCGGCCTGCGAGCGGCTCGTCCTGATGCGCAGTCCCGGCCGCAACGGTCCGGTCCTCGAACGCTTCCGGCCCCGCATGGAGGAGCTCTTCACCGTCGTCGACGAGCTCGCCGAACGGCACGGCGCCCTGGTGGTCGACCTCTACGGGGCACCCTCGCTCGCCGACCCCCGCTCATGGGACGTCGACCGGCTGCACCTGACCGCCGAGGGACACCGCCGGGTCGCGGAGGCCGTGTGGCAGACCCTCGGCCACGAGGCCGAGGACCCGGACTGGCACGTGCCGTCGGCGCCCGCTCCGCCTCCCGGCTGGGTCACGCGCCGCACCGCCGACGCGCGCTTCGCGCGGCAGCATCTGCTGCCGTGGATCGGGCGACGGCTGACGGGCCGCTCGTCCGGCGACGGACGGCCGGCGAAGCGGCCGGAGCTGCTGCCGTACGAGGGTCCCGTCACGGACGGCCACGGCGGCTGAGGGAAGCGGGAAGCGTCGACCGGGCGGCTTCCGCCGTGCCGCTCTCCCGAGTGACACGGCGGCCCATGCTCCGCATAGAGGAGCACGCTACCGGATCACTCCTCGGTCGCCACAGGGCGCACAGGGGGCGCTCGGCGGCACGGATATGCAGTTGATGCGCCCGCCCGTGCGCCCGTAACCCGGCCGGGCCCGGCGCGGAACCCCGGCCCCCCCCCCCGCCCCACACCCAGTTGCGGGCCAGGGGAAGCTCCCGGACCCCCCCCCGGAG